>JAABRU010000154.1 GCA_011390755.1 Desulfobacteraceae bacterium
GGGGCGCAGCGGTTTCCTGCTCTTCACCCGTTGGGTGAAAAGCGTAAAACAGGCAAAGTTCCGCTTACCGGACATTCAGCCGGTTTATCTGAAAAAAACCGCTCAATTTAGGTATCAGTCCGCTGATAAAGGTTCTGATTCTGAAATGAAACGCACGGTATGCGGAAAGCATTTGCACAGGTCCGGCGGATAAAATTGTTTTCAGAACAGGACACCGGTGAATATTGCGGATGACAGCTTAGGCATTCAGCAAAAAATAACTGCCCCGTTTCATCTGATTGGGGACGGAATGCACAGTTTCTGTTTATCTGCAGGATATTTCCGGAGGATTTATTTTTTACCGGGTCCCTTAAAGGATACAGTAATGAAGCAGATAATGAGTAATATATATATAAAAACGGTATTATGCATATTGATTATTATATTTGTTTTTATCCCCGGCATATTTGCATTCAGTCAATATGACGGAAATGCCGTATCAGGCGGAACCGGACGTATATTTATCGGAAAGATTGTATATTTGGAAAATGATCCGCATCATGACGGCATAAGAGGAAAAACAGACTTTAAAAGCAATATTTACAAAAAAAGAGCTTCTTTTGGAAAAATATGGAACATACTCCCGTATGCATATACATCATCCGTAAATCAGAAAAATGAGTATCATGCGCTGTATAATGATGAAAAGGATATATGGGAACAATTTGCCTTTGCTTTCAGTAAAGAAATTATTAAAAGACGTTCAGACCTGTCATTCATTAATTTCAGTGAATTTTATCTGGATCAGAACAGTCCTTCAGAATTCTGCGGATTTGCCATATATGAGGATGAACTGGAAGAAATACGTTATATCCGCCGGGATATTGCAGTAAATACCCTTTCCCATGCTCTGGCAGATACTTTTGCACAGACATATTATGGCAGAAAAATCAAAGAAATTGAGCATAAAATCACACGGTACTGTAAAATGGAATACAGCAAAAGCATTTATGAGGATGCTGCCACTTTTTATCTGCCGGGGCAATCTCCTCCGGATATACCTGATGAGGAAAAAGATTTTTCTTTTTCTTTTTCTTCTTTGATTCATATAGATTCGGATACACTGAATCCGGAGTTTTCCTTTCGTCTTATCGGAGATTTTCAGCAGACCCTTGCGAAATTTTTATATGATTTCAGTGAAAATGAAGCTTCACTCACTTTTGAAAATAAAATGCTGAATAAGCTGATCGGCGCAAGAACCGGTCTGGCCTTTATCTATGAAGACAATGCATTCAGTACAGAATGCGGTATTTCATTTGATTTCTGATTTTTCTTCTTCCTTTTTTATCTGCGGACTTCGTTCCACCATGTCCTGCAAATCCTTCCAGTCAAAATGCAGATACCTCCGGGTTGTATTCATATTTTCATGACCGAGCAGGTATTGAATCATAACAATATTTTCACCTGCCTTTGCTTTCAGACTTGCCCCGGAATGGCGAAGAAGATGCGGCCCCTGTTTGCGCTTCACAATACCTGCCCGTTCCAGTGCCTTACTCACAATATAATACACCTGTCTCCGTTTTAACTGCTTTCCGTGGCTGGACAGGAAAACCCAGTCCTGTTCACTGCCCTTATACTCTTTTCTGATTTCGTACCAGTTCAGAAATTTAGCGATGATATCTTCATTTAAGGGGATTTTTTCCACCTTATTTCTTTTTCGTACAATCCATATCTCCTTTGTTTCAATTCTGACATCATTCATCTGTAACTGAATTACTTCTGAGACTCTCAGGCAAATATCTGTGAAAAGGCTGAACAAAAGCAGATTTCTGTCAATAGCCTTTCTTTGTGCATATTTTGCTTCAGTCTGATATAATTTCTCAAGTTCTGCATAATTCAGAAAATCAGTCTTCGGCTGATAGTTTTTCGGTTTTTTAATGGAATCAGCGATATTATCCAAAACAAGTTCCTCATCCACCAAAAAATCAAAAAAACCTTTTAATACATAAATAATATGCAGTTTGCTTGCTCTGTTCACCTGTAAGGATTTTAAATAGGATATTACAGTATTTTTATGTATATTTTCAGGATTTGATATATTATTTTTCGCACAGAAACGATGAAACCTTTTCAGCTCATATCTGCGATTATACACACTGCTGCTGCTTAAATATTCTGTTGCCTCCTTTTCATCAAAATATTCTTCTATTGCCTCATAAACAGTAATACTTCTGTTTGGAACAAAATCTTTATACATAAGTCCCTCTTTCTGGTTTATGACAATAATACAGTAAAAAATACATAATCCGTCTTAATCTGTTCAGTGATACTATATTTTTATATTATTGCACAATAGTAATTTCCTCTGTATTGCATTTTTCTTCCGGATTGATGTCAGAACATGTATGCAGACAGTATAAAACCGGCTGAAAAACAGCCCAATATGGTTATATTGGGCTGTTTTTGCACGATTTGCAGATATATCCTGCTATATACAGATTCCCAGCCCTGTTTTCAGAATATGTAAGGCGGAGGGAGTCCCGGACTGAAAGTCCGGAAGTCTGCCAAACTTTCAGTCCGGGACTCCCTCCGCAGCTTTTCTGAGTGTGCAGAAATATATTTGACAGTCCGCGAAAAGGCATATTGCATACACCGGTATACTTTCACAATTTTTTTAAAATTTTTTACTTGCTGTCTTTACAAATCAGAAAGAAAATGATAGCTGTTACAGTCTTTAAGAAAATACATTTTGGGTTTGCTGCCTGCCGGGTTTCACTGCGTTCAACCCGGCAGGTTCAAATATACAGCCTGCATTATTCACACGTTTTAGTCCCCGGCAGATAAGTTACTGATTAATTTGCTATACGAAAATACGGCTTCAAAACTCAGTTTTTTGTGTCTTTCTGTATTTGCTGCAAAAAACTGATTTATGAATAATTCAGGCTCAATCTCTTCTCTTTCTTTCTGAGTCAGATTCGAATATTTTTTCAGAAGAGACCGGCTCAGTTTCCATAATTCGGAAGCAGGATCAGTCAGTTCTGAATTTTTCTCTTTTTCACCGACGGATTTTATCTCCCTTCTGTATTCAGGAAGGGATTTTTTCAGGTGTTTCCATATATTTTTCGCAGTATGGAAATGATCCGCCTGAAATTTTGCTTCCGGAAATATCTCTTTGACGGCGGATATGAAACTTTTGGAATAATCTGAGAATGCGGAAGTGATATTCACCCCCGGAATCTTTCAGTTTCTGTAAAAAATTTTTCGCATCCTCCCCGTTTTCCGAATTTTCTGCCGGTTCATATTTCTCATATCAAATTCTATGACTGTTTTCCTGTCTTCAATATAGGAACCGGTATATGCTTCTTTGTTGCTTTCTGTCACAGCAGATTCAAAACCGGTTTCAATAATAACGGCCATCCTGATATATTTTCCCTGTCATTATCCGGGGTCAAATTTTTTACGGAGAATTGTGTCAGATAAACTTGTTATGTCAACAAATTTTTCTGTGCAAAAAGTGGGACACACCCGCAAAATTCAATCTATTTTGTCTGAAGTTGATAATAGTAAAGATATGGAAGCACATAAAGCTGAATCCATGATTTTCAAACGGTTATTGGAGCCGGGTCTTTTTTTGCTGAAGTTGTATTTTGCATCCCGCAATCAGGGTGATTATGGAAAAACAATTGAAACGGCACAGGGACAGGCCGTGCGGGGCAGACCGAATGCAAAAACATATTTTTCAATTTTCGGAAAAATAAAGGTTTCCCGTTATTTGTATCATACAGATAAGGAAACTTTTGCCCCTTTGGATATTTTACTGAATTTGCCGATACGATGTTATTCATATTTTTTATCAGAAATGTTTAACTTGCTGAATATAAAAGATGCTTATTCAGAAGGTGTTTTATTTGTTAAAAAATTTTTCGGCCAACAAATTTCCGTTTCGGCTTCTGAAACAATTTCCGGTGAGAGTTCATCCGGTTACGAAGATTTTTACGAACCTGGAAAAAACCTCAAAGAAACTGAAGAAAAGAAAGATTTTACAGCAGTAAGCTTTGACGGTAAAGGAGTTCCAATGATAAAGAAAGAAGCTGTAAAGATTACAGGAAGGCAGGGAAAGGGCAGGAAAAAGCAGAAAAAGAAAGAATCGTTGGCAGGAGCCAGATACAACATCAACGCAAATATCCGAACTGCCGATGAAGTTGCCAATAATCCGGTGTATCCTGAAAAAAAAGAGAATGAGAAGAACAATAAGAAGGAAAAAGCTCAAAATATCAGATATATCAACAGTATAGCAAAGCCGAAGAAAGAAGTGACGGAAGAAATTCATGAAGAAATAAAGAATGAGAATTTTATCAGGACACCTTTGCTTTGCCTCATGGACGGCTCACTGTACTGCGGGATCAGCTGAAAACTGTCTTCAAAGATATTTCAAACAAGGTATGTATCCCTGATATTATTCATGTCTTAGAGTATATCCGGCTGACAGCTCACGTAAAACATAAAGAAGGCAGTGATGATGCGAAGAAATATGTTTTTAAAAAACTGAAGCTTATATTGGAAGGAAAAGTTTCATCATATATTATGGAACTTCAGACAGAAATGCAGAAGAAGAAATGGAAAAAGAAGTCTCATCAGGAAAAGTTCAAAAAAGTGATAACCTGCCTCAGGAATCACAGGGAATATATGAAATATGATGAGTATCTGTCGAAGGGCTATCCAATAGGAACCGGAATTGTGGAATCTGCATGTAGTGATCTGTCAATTTTGAAATTATGACCTGAAGACAGCGGTTCCGCGCTCCCCTTCCTCACGGTCAGGGCTCGGAAGTCATAAAATCAAATTTGACAATGCAGTAGTCATGTGGTCAAAGACAGAATGGAAATTTCAGGAGCCCGATGGGGAATTAACGGGGCAGAATCAGTTTTAAGATTAATATCTGTTGTTAAAAGTAAGGATTGGGATAATTACTGGGAATTTTTTACCGGGCAGGTCAGAGATAATGAATTTATAACTGATGGATATAATCCACTTAATATACAAGAAAAGTTGCGTGCTTAGTTTTGGTTACACTCGAATAATTTCAGCAGCTTATAAGACTCATACAAAATATCCGGATTTAATGATTTCAAATACTTATATTTTTATGCTCTGCAAATCAGAAAAAATTACCGAACCATTGATTCAGTATATACAGGACTTACGCACTTGAATTTTAACTATTTGAATTTACTATGTATGTCAAAAAATCACAGTCAATAAAAACAGTGACTTATGTTTCAACTCCGTAACTCCTAATATATTTGAAAAAATCTGTTAAACACTGGTCATATCCCAAAATGGAACAGATAAAATTTCGGATAACTGTTTTGCCTGTTTCCGGATTGCCTCTTCGCGGTTGTGGCAGACAATGTTCAGACGGTTCTGATTTTTCAGAACAAGATTCAGTTCATAATAGGTTTCATCCTGATGACCATCATCTTTAATCATCTGTATGGCATAAATGTCATCCATTGATATTTTTTCATATCCATGAGAGCTGTATTTTATAAACTGTCTTTTATCCAAATCAAAATATATTGGTCTTACTCCCCATAATAAATATGGAATCCCTATTAATAAGAATACAGACATGAACGGAATTAAGAGCCATTTATCATTAAAGACAAAATTGCCCGGAACAGATATTTTTAGCAGTATCAGACAGGGAACTCCCATAAATAAAAGATTAAAGAGCAAAAATTGTACTGATGGCCTGAAACTTACTTTACTATCACCTGATATCACCAATTTTTTTGTACAGAATGAGGAACGGAGTCCGGATTTTACAACCGGTGACCAGGAAACTGATTTGGCAAAATCGTCATTGAAGCGGTTAAGGTCTTTTAACTTTTCCTGGTATTGTTTTCTTTGCCGAACAGCATCTCCAAAAGATTCTGATAAGTAATTCAATATTCTTTTTATCATAACAATGCTATCCTCTGTTGTATTATCGGGTGCAATATTTTGCATCGGATGTAAAAGGTACGGATTCTTTATACCCTTGCCCTTTCCGAAGAGCGATCGTTTCAGAATCCGGCCATTCTCCGGTAATCCGGTGCCTTTCTGCCGTCAAAAAAATCACAGGCCAGGTAATATCTCATATCTTCAAACCACAGCCGCAGATAATCAGGATCATGCCTGATTTTCCGGAGCAGTCCGAGGGGGTTGGAGAGTCCGTGGAGCAGGGGGCCGAGTAGCTCCGATGGATCCCGGAAGCATTCCCAGTCGCAGCGCAGGCAGTCCGGCCCCTGCCCGTTTAATGTCAGATCACAGAAATTCCCCAGATTTTCATTGCCCCGGTATCCGCAGGGATAGGTATTTCCGTCTTTCGCGGAAATATAAAAAAAATCCGTGCCGCCCCGGCAGGGATAGGGGGCAGAAGCCGGAACCCTTTCCGGAGAATGTTTTTCCGAGCTGTTTCCGTACTGTTGTATCAGAGCATACAGGGATGTCCGGGGGGAAAATATGCGGATCTGCGAACGGAATTCCGGAATGGTGTCATACAGGGCCTGAAAGAGCAGTTTCTTTTCCACAGGCAGAAATTTTACAACAATATTGTCGGAACCTGCCGCATACACAGCTTCGGACCGGTCCGCTTCGGAGTAACTCATGGGATAACAGCTGTTGACAATGGTAAATCCCAGATCAATGACAAAGCGGTAAAAAGAGCGGAATGCCTCCCGGAAATTTTCATAAAAATCAGACAGAAAATGATCGAAGGCCACATCGTCCCTGGGAAGACATCCCATTGTTTTTTCACTGATATTCCGGTTAATGCCCAGATTCACCGAAGGCCGGATGCCGTGATCGTGAAAAATCGGCAGCGCCTTTTCCATACCCGAAACCAGCCCCGGAAATCCCCGCATCCGCTCATGCACTTCAGGCAGGGCAGAATCCAGACTGATCCAGAAATTCCGCAGCGGGGTATCTGCCAGATTTTCCGCAATGCGGCTGATTTTCTTTTCAAATCCTTTCTCATGACTGCCGGAAAAGAAAAAACCGTTGGTTCCGGTACGGATAAAGGGAATCCCGGCTGCACCCGCATGGCGGATCAGTCCGGCCAGTTCATCGGCCATGAGCATAGGTTCCCCTCCGGTAAATGAAAGAGCCCGGAAACCTTTTTCCGCGGCTGCGTCAATAATCTTCCGCACTTCATCGGGAGATAGGGAGGAACGGGGGAATTTTTCCGTCACCCGCATTCCGCACTGGGGACAGCAGGCATTGCATCTGTCTGTCAGCTGGATGACCAGCTGGCCGGGGGCTTTTTTTTCTATAATGTTTTCAAGGATTTTTAATGATAACATTTTTTCTCTTGTTAAGATATTAAGATATAATGAACAGCTCTGAATTATTGATATTTTCCGAAAATCAATACATATATAGTCAATGCCGTTTCCTTAAAGACTCCCCTCCCACCGGGGGAGGGGAATTTTTTTGCTTAAGGAAACGGCATTGCATATATAGTGTTTAAGAAAACAGATTCGGGGTTCCCTGCAGGTTGGGGTGAGGAACGAACCCCGGCAGATTCAGTATGTCGGGGGTCACTGCGTTCACCCCAACCTAGTGCTCTGTCAAGGTTAATCTGACGGGTATGTAACATATTGAATTTTTTTTTGTAGGGTGGGCAAAAGCGCAGCGCTGCCCACCGATTCAGGTGGGCACGGAAAAACATGTGCCCACCCTGCAAAAAATTCAACCCGTCATTTAAACCCTGACAGAGCACTAGTACACCACGGCGTAAATACGTACACAGTTTATAAACACCGGATGCCCTGATTTAAAAGGGTTTGCAGGGCCGGAAAACTGTGTACGAACTTCTGACCTGGAGTACTAGCCCAACCTGAACTGAGCGGTTTTTTTCAGATAAACCGACTGAATGTCCGGTAAGCGGAACTTTGCCTGTTTTACGTTTTTCACCCGGCGGGTGAAGAGCCGGAAACCGCCGGGCCCCTGATATTTCCGGCCGGAAATCATTTTCAGGTCTGAGAACCGCTCAGTTTAGGCCCAAAATAACTATCTTAAATACTATAGTGAAAATATTCAGATATGATTAGACATATGTTAGTTTTTTGTTAAAAATCTGAGAATTTTGATAATAAAAAATGATAGTACAGCACTTCGTAAATCCGTCCCCCCCTGCAGGACCTATTGCATACGCCCTGTAATACCAATCCCATTTAATAATCTGCCATCGAATTCGAGAGTAATTGAGCATTTTCCGGACTTTTGGATGGAAGGTTATTTATTGGGATTGGTATAAGACTTGAATTATTCACAAATCAGTTTTTTGCAGTACATACAGGAAGACACAAAAAACGGGGCTTTGAAGCCGTATTTTTGTATACGCAAAATAATCAGCAGCTTATCTGTAATGGACTGAAATGTGTGAATAATGCAGGAAGAGTCTATCCGAAAACCTCCGAAACCGTTTTTTGGAACCGGTGAAAACAGGGGTTCAGAATACCGAAAGACAGGTTTTCGGATAGACTCTGAGGCGATTTCCGAATATGAATGCAGCGAATCTGAAGGAGTCGGAAAGGCCGCAGGGTGGGCGGAATCCTGCTCCGAATTCCGTGTTTATCCCGGATTTTCATGGATTCCGCCCACCGTTATGAGCAAAAAAACATTTTGTAAATAGAATAAAAGCAGAATATTACGCCTTAACTTGACGCACATGCCTGTAATGAGTCGGGAATCTGCGGGGGAGTGCGAAAAATAAGGCGGAGGCCGGTTTTCCGCAGACACTTTTAATCCGGGTAGATGTGCGTATCCCCGGCCTTCAGTATGCCGCAAAACATGCCTTCGGGAACGTCCGGGAGGGCATCATAATGATAGAGCAGGCATTTTTTCTGAATATCCGGAGACATGCGGTTCATGAGTTCCGAGAGGTGGGGATGGACACCCGAAGGAAAGGGGGAGGTTTCGCAGTCCATATATATCCGGTCAGCCCGCATATAATGCGCCACCAGCTGGGGCGGCATCATATGCTGCGTATCTGTGGGCATCAGCACATTATAACCTTCGGAATGCTCCAGTGCGATACCGTAGCTGGCCATTTCTTCGGAACTGGAAATCACATGCATGGCAAAAATGGGACGTATGACCCACTGTCCGGACCCGTCATGAAAACTGTAGGTACGGGTTTCCCCGTTTTTCTGCTTTCCCACCAGATGGATTTCAAAATAGGTTTCCAGGTTCACATCCGGCACCCCCTGCACCGTATCCAGCCCCGGTCCCACAGCCCGTTTTAAGGGTTCCAGCACTTTCCGGTGGATAAAAAGATCCGGTTTGGCACTTTCCGGGGGTTTGGGCCACCATTCATGTTCCAGAAACAGTTTTTCCACAATAAACTGCTCCCCCAGCCATTTCTTTTTTGCCGGGGTATACGCGGAATTGAAAAGTGTTGTCAGCCCCATGTATTCAATCCCGCCGATATGATCGTTGTGGGGATGGGAAATATAAATCCCGTCAATATCTGCCGAAGTCAGCCCGACGGCTTTGAGGGTATGGCGGATATCCCCGCCCGCATCAATGAGCAGACGGTAGGGACTGATCCCTCTTTTTCCCACGGTGTCGAATTCAATCAGGAAATTGGAATGCCATTTGGGGAGATAATACTTTTCTTCGTATTTCCGGATTTCCTTTTCCATATTTTCCGGGGAAAAATCTCCGGAACCCGCCAGACGGCCCATGATTTCACAAATTTTTTCCGAAGCCACGGCCTGTTCAAATGCTCCGGTGGCAAAAGCGGAATTTACACCCAGTGCGGTTATTTTCATATATCACACTCTTTCATTCACAGATATATCATTCACAGATATGTTTTTTGCCAGATTCAGCACATATACAATGACTGCAGCGGTAACAAAGAGAGAAACAGCAAAAATGATAAAAGGGAAAAATTGTGTTTCTACCGGAATCTGGCGGATATGAAAATAGGGATCCAGATAGGCCGTGCGCACCGCATCCCGTATATTAATCATGGCAAACACCAGGATAAGCAGGGAAACAGCCGCGGGCCGTACAGCCTTTTTCATGCCGAAATAAAGGACCTGTATGATAAGCAGAAGGGAAACCGTAAACAGCGCGGTATGCACAGGACTGCTTCCCAGAAAAAGATACATGATGTCACGGGGCAGGCTCATCTGAAACCAGAATCCCACGGGAATCTGAAACAAAGTGGCAGCAGTGAAAAATTTCATGCCCAGGGCAAGTGATTTATCATCCCGGTCCTCCTGCTTTTTCATGCGCTGCATAAGCGCAATAAAAAGTCCGGCCACAGCCACGGAAGCTGTCATAAAATGCAGGTATCTCGGAAAAAGTGCGGGATCCGAAAGATGCAGCAGGGTTCCGTCCGGATTGCCGAACCAGGCGGGCCAGGTTTTGGGGTTTAGCATCAGGGTCATATTGTTGGAAAAAATAAAAGCGATGAAAAGCAGCAGCAGCAGTGTCAGTCCGCAGAAATACGGTTCTGCAGCGGGAGAACTGTCAAACGTGAATTTACTGTAATAGGAGCTGTAATAGGCCGCTATCGCAAGAAGGACAATCAGGAGCCAGTACACGGCCATGAGCTGGGAACTCACATAAATAAACTGTCCGTAAAGGATTTGGAGAAAGAGAAAGGGAAGCACGCCGAAATTGACGGCCAGCGCGAAAATAACAGTCATTTTCCGGCTGATAACCCGGCGGACCGGAAGCAGGGATTCCTTTCCCCTGAAAAGGGCAAACAGGGAAATGACCCCGCCGCCGATCATGAGATTGACAAAAAGAATATGAAGCATAAAGCCTGTTATCAGAAAAAAGTGAAACCATCCCCGTTCCATGGGAATTGCTTCTGCCGCAGGTATCAGTTCCATAAAATTCATATTGACCTGTCTCCTTATGCGCAATGGGGTGAAAGAAGGGGGGAAAAGCGGAAAAAAAGCACGGTTCCGCCCCCGAATCCTGTTTTCTTTTCTGATACTGCGTTATCACGGCATCCGTCTTTTATCAAGGGGAAAATGAAAGGCCGGGGCCGATGCACCTCATTGTTCTGTGAATAATTCCTGCAATATATCAAAACGGCATTCTGTCAGCATTTTTTCCAGTGCACCGCTCAGAACAGCGTCCTTCTCCCGGATATCTTTTAATACGGATTGCGCAGCCTCCGGATCGCTTTTACCGGCAGCCGCCCGCATTTGGCTCCGCCATAATTTTGGCAGACAGGAAATTCTTTCGGGGATACTGATCTGCGCTTCCTCTTTTTCCCTTTTCTGCAGATAATGCTTCAGCATCTGTTCAATTTCCGCAATGCGGAATTCCCGGATCAGTTCCTGCAGGCGGTCGGTAAAAACTTTGCAGGAATCGTCATTTTCACATAATCTTCTCAGTTTTTTTTCTACTTCATTAATATCTCCCAGTTCTGCGGATTCATGCAGATCCCTCATCACACAGACCGGAGGCAGTGCTGTTTCGGAAATTTCCGGGCAGAACGGGTACTGCAGTGCATTTTTTTCATACACATTTTTGTTTTTTCCATAACACAGAACCGGGAGACAGACCCTGAATGTAAAGGTGCTGCCGCTGCCCGGCCGGCTGCTGAGCGAAATCTTTCCGCCCATTTTTTCCGCCAGATTCCGGGCAATATACAGCCCCAGTCCCGTGCCTTCGGCTTGGCAGTGTCCTTCTCCGATCTGTGTAAATGCATCAAATATTTTTTTCTGCTCTTTTTCCGGAACACCGGGACCCGTATCACATATTTCAAAAAGGAGGTCGGCTCCCGGCAGGAGAAAACAATGCCTGTCCTGCGAATCCTCACACATACCGAGATTTGTAATCCGGAAGACAATTTTTCCTTTATCGGTATATTTTACCGCATTTCCCAGCAGATTGCCGATTATCTGGCGCAGACGGATTTCATCTGCATTGGCATAAAAGGAAAGCTGCTCCGCATCTCCTTCGTATTCATAGCAAAGTCCTTTTTTTTCCGCCTGTTCCCGGAATATATGATTGATATTGCGTATCAGGGCCGGAAAACAGAATTCCGTGGGTTTTAATTCAACAATACCGGATTCCGCTTTGGCCGTATCCAGAAGATCATTGAGCAGGCCAAGCAGACGCAGTCCGCTTTTTTCGATAATATCCATTCCTTCTTTAAATTTCTGCGGCAGTTCCTTATCATTTTTGAAAATCTGGGCATATCCCAGAATCCCGTTTAAGGGGGTACGGATTTCATGACTCATTCCGGTAAGAAAAGAATTCCGTGCCCGGTTCGCAGTTTCCGCTTCGATACGGGCCTGCAAAAGCCGCCTATTTGATTTTTCCAGTCTTATCTGCATATTCCGAATGCTCAGATGGGTTTTTACCCTTGCCAGCACTTCCTGTTCCTGAAAAGGTTTGACAATATAATCCACTCCTCCCAGTGCAAAGCCCTTTATTTTATCATTTATTCCATCCAGCGCGCTGATGAAAATCACGGGAATATCTTTGCTTTCTTCTGCTTTCTTCAATTCCCGGCAGACATCATAACCGTTCATGCCGGGCATCATAATATCCAGCAGAATAATATCCGGAGGCGAGCTGAGCACAGAGGGCATTACCATTTCCCCTTTGCGCAGGGTCCGGACATTATAATCATGTACTTTGAGTATCTTTGCCAGAAGGCGGAGATTTTCGGTTTTGTCATCCACAATCAGTACAGAAGTTCCGGAGCCCTTCCCTTTCCCTGTTTTATTCATAGTGATATTCTCATCATGTTTTCAGTATAAAATTCAAAATTTTATCAAATTCAAAATCATCGGTCAGCTCTGTCATGACATCCGCCAGTTCTGTATCCCGTTTTTCCAGAATATTAATCAGGCGGTACATTTCATCCGCATCGCCGCTCAGCGATGCCTGTTTGATATCCCCAAGCAGTCGGGCGGGCAGATTCCGGAGCGCGCTGTGTATATTTTCCCTGTTTCCTGTTTCCGCTGTTTTTTCTGTCTTTTCCTTCTCCTCCTCTTTTTCATAAATATACCGCAGGCCGAGATGTTTTTCCATCATATGAAAAATATCCTGCTCCCGAAAGGGTTTGCGCACAAAATCATCGCATCCCGCGGAAAGCACAATAGCCCGTTCTTCCTCAAACACACTCGCAGTCAGGGCAATTACGGCAGTGGCCTGGCCTTTGACGCTTTTCTTGATTTCCCTGACAGCTTCATACCCATCCATTACCGGCATCCGCATGTCCATCCAGATCAGATGGGGTTCCCATTGCTGCCAGATTTCCACGGCCTCTTTTCCGTTTCCGGCTTCGCGCAGATCAAAACCGAGGGGGCGCAGCAGTCTTATCATCAGTTTCCGGTTGTCCTCCCGATCATCTGCTACGAGGATTCTGTAACAGGACTGTCCGGCTGCCAGACCGATGATCCGCGGCAGTGTTTTCTTTTTTTCCATCTCTTTTTTTTCTGCGGTCTCTGCCTCTGCATCAAAGCAGAACAGACTGCCATCCCCTTCGCGGCTGCGAACCCGGATATCCCCTCCCATCAGGCGTGCGAACCTGCGGCTGATGGACAGTCCGAGACCGGTTCCTTCACTGCTTTCCCGGCCGCTTCTGGTCTGGACAAATGATGTAAAAAGATTGGCGATTTCTTCCGGCGCGATGCCCTCACCGCTGTCTTCCACTTCAAAACAGATCGGAAGAGCGTCATTTTCCCGTTCGGGAGGAAGACTGTCTTTATGCTGCTTCTGTCTGCTTTCCGATACATTCCGGCTTTTCACTCTCAGAGAAATCCCCCCCTGCCGGGTGAATTTGACGGCGTTGTTCAGCAGATTGATCAGTATCTGCCGCAGGCGGGTTTCATCCCCTCGGATATAGCGGGGAACCCCGGCTGTCCGGTGAAAAATCAGCTGCAGTTTCTTTTCATCCGTACGAAAACGGAACATATCCTCTATATCATCCAGCATATGGAAGAGGTCAAATGTTGCCGGGTGCAGTATCGTTTTTCCGGCTTCGATTTTGGACATATCCAGTACCTGATTAATCAGGGTCAGCAGATGTTCACCGTTGCGCCGGATGGTAAAAAGTCCATCCCTGTCTTCGGCATCCAAATTCCGGTTCCGCTGCATAATCCGGGAAAATCCGATGATTGCATTCAGAGGGGTGCGCAGCTCATGACTCATATTGGCAAGAAATTCACTTTTGGCCCTATTGGCGGCTTCGGCTGCATCCCTGGCTTTTTTCACCCTTTCTTCTGCCAGTTTTCTATCGGTTTCGTCATGAAGAATGATCAGAATACCGCTGAATTTTCCGCTGATATCCAGCATGGGGGAGAAGCGGATACAAAAATGCCGCATTCCCTCAGGCCCGGCGATTTCTTTCTCCCATTCCGAAACAGTGCTTTTCCCGGAGATAAACATCCGCAGTTCCTCCCAAATCCAGGGCATTACCTCTGCTGCTGTTTTTCCGATAACGTTTTCCGACATATGCAGATATATCAGCTCATCTTCCGTTTCCAGTTCATTCCGCTTCTGATAATAGCGTTTTTCCGAAGTATTGAAAAAATCTGCCGCTGCAAGATTGATATTTTCCACACAGTGTTCACTGTCCAGCAGGATAACCGGATTGGAAATGCTTTCAAACAGGGTCAGGTATTTGTTCTTTTCATTGGTCAGATTCCGGTTGCTGCTGCAAAGCTCTGCAACCCGCTCATCATCACTTCCTTTTGTCCATTCCGTGCATAAACCGATTTCAATGCGGTCAAAAAAGCGTTCTGTATAATTCCGGAAGCGGTGTTTGTCTTTTATGTCAAAGTCCGCGGATTCAATCAGATCCGTGTATGACTGGCGGTAGTATTTCAGCAGTCCCAGAAACATGCCGATGTCAATCCCCCGCTCCCGGTGCAGTCCGGCTTCCGCAATGCCGAAGGATGCGGCCGGATCCAGACTGTAATCTTCATCCGGATGCAGCTCCAGCTCTTTTTTTCCCGCGTCCAGGGTATGCAGAAGAGATTGGGAAAGGCCGGATACAGACATCTGCCAGGACTCTTTCAGAGTGGAAGTGTATTTGGCATAATCATACCGGATGGCATAGTTCAGAATACTCTCCATCAGCCAATCCTCATTGTTCTGAATCAGTTCATATAATAATTTCATTTGAATATCCTACAATTTTTGGCGGTGGCTCAAATCCGCTGATTTTTTTCTGCCGGGGCGCACCGCATACGCCCCCGAAACCGCCCGTGCCGGGCCTGTGCCGCATACCCTTACAGCTTCCGGGAGAGGGGGGAATCCGGTTCATCAGGGGATCTGACCCATTATCAGACAGTAATCCGGAAAATCCCTGCACCGCCGGCAGAAGAGTGCATCACTCATACATATCTTTGAGGTAAACAATCAGTGCCCCGCTTTTGCGCCGGATTTTTTTTTCCCAGGCATACGTCATCACCCAGTTTTTCTGTTTGAGCAGAACAATTTTGTTCTCCACAATATCGGGAAGCACAGCTTTCCCGTCCGAATGCAGTCCTTTGCCCACAATAATCAGCAGGGTCCGCTTTCCTTTCTGTCTGGCTTTTCTGATAAAATCCTCGGTCCTTTCTTCGGCCTCCTCCGCACTGCATCCGTGCAGATCCAGTTCCTCCTGGGGCATGGGATATGTGCGGAGCACCGTCCGCAGCGGAGGCGGTTCCGCATTTTCCGCACCTTCATATTTTTTATCCAATATATCTTCCATATCTTTTCCGGCAATGGATTCTTCTATCATGCGCTGGAAATATTCATCTTCCCTGTTATGAGAAATGCTGTGCAGATAACTTTTTTCACCACTGTGCCCCGGAATGTCCGGCAAAGAACCTGGCATTTCTTCGGATGCATTTAAAAAAAACTGATACAGGTCATCTTCCCTGTGTAATATGGGAATGCCGTTTTTATTTACATTCGGGTTCCGTTTTTTCCGCTTTTGGCGTTTGGGGGCAGACATTCTGCGGCGGCGGGAGGGCACTGCTGTCTGTGTGCCTGCTGTTTCTTTAAAGAATTCAGAAAAATCCGTATTTTTTTCATAAACCGCTATGCCGTGCCGGTTCAGCCGTAAGGGATTTTTTTTATGCTGCGGCGTATTTGCAGAAGGCCGGGGGGGCTTTCCCGTGCTTTTTTTTTCTGCACTGCGGGGATGCTTTCCCCGGTTTTTTGTATTCTTCTTTTTTTTCAAACTTTTTCTGTTCTTCTTTTTTTTTCCGTCTGTCTTTTTCTTTTCAGGAATTTCTTCCGGAACGGAATGCTGCGTCCGCCTGCGGGTCTCCGGATGCCGCCTTTCGGATGAAAAAGACTGCATGATTTTTTTCAGAATGGAAAGCATTGTTTTATGTGTCCGGGCATAAGTGAAAATATATACAGTACATGGGCAATCCGGTTTTTATAATCCGAATCCGGCAACACTGCAGAAAGGCACGGCAGAAATCACAGGCGGATTATCAAAAATTCAAATCGGCCATGCTGCATTTTGAAATTCTGCATTTCCGGGGTTATGAGCGATAAATCCCATACAAATCAAATAATTTAATTTTATCATTTGTCCGGAAAAATATAAAGTTAAAAACAGTTCTCTTCCGAATAATGCCTCAGTAAGTCAAAAGCGGACAGCCCCTTTGATTCCGGTTAAAAACAGTTCTCTTCCGAAATAATGCTTCAATAATAAGACAGGGCATAAAATTCTTTACTTTTATCCGATATATTGCTACAATATCCGATTCTCATAAAAAGTTTTGAAAGCACTCTATCGCTCTGTCAAGGTTAATCTGACGGGTATGTAACATATTGAATTTTTTTGTAGGGTGGGCAAAAGCGCAGCGCTGCCCACCGATTCAGGTGGGCACGGAAAAACATGTGCCCACCCTGCAAAAAATTC
>JAABRU010000041.1 GCA_011390755.1 Desulfobacteraceae bacterium
TCGCACTCCGCGCAGCTTTCATGCTTTCCGGCACCCGGCACCCAGCACCGTTTATATGAAAGTGTCTGATTATATGAAATAACATGCATCCCCCTTTTTCAAAGAGGAGCTTTCATCAGAACCTGTGAGTGTCGGAATCAGCAGACCTTTTCCACCCATCCCAGGGGATCCTCAGTACGTCCGTACTGAATATCGGTAAGGGCTTCGTAAAATTTCAGGGTCAGGGGGCCGACTTCATTATTGCCGATGGTGACGACCTCATCATGATATTTAATGGTTCCCACCGGGGAAATAACCGCGGCTGTACCGCTGCCGAAAATTTCCACTCTTTTTCCGGCTTTCTGGGCATCAATCACTTCCTGAATGGCAATGCGGCGTTCCGTGCAGGGAATATTCCACAATCGGGCCAGGGCAATCACCGAATCGCGGGTTACGCCCGGCAGAATACTGCCGTTGAGAACCGGGGTGATGAGTTCATCCTCAATGACAAAAAAGATGTTCATGGACCCGACTTCTTCCACATATTTCTGTTCCACACCGTCCAGCCAGAGCACCTGGGTATATCCCTGCTGATGCGCCATTTCTCCGGCATAAAGACTGGCCGCGTAGTTGCCGGGGGTTTTGGCTTCACCGATGCCGCCGCGCACCGCACGCACATGACGTTTGGTTACCCATATTTTCACAGGGTTGAAACCTTCGGGATAATAGGCGCCCACCGGTGAAAGAATAATAAAAAAGCGGTAGGTATGGGCTGCTCGGACTCCCAGAAAAACATCCGTGGAAATAATGGTCGGACGGATATACAGGGAAGTACCCGGTGCGCCCGGCACCCAGTCTTTTTCCACTTTGATAAGTTCCTTCAGGGCATGAAGGGCAAAATGCTCATCAATTTCCGGAATGCAGAGCATCCGGTTGGACAAATTGGCCCGGTGGAAGTTGACCTGGGGCCGGAAAAGCTGAATTTCATCATTGGGGCTGCGCTATCCTCTCAGCCCTTCAAACACAGCCTGACCGTAGTGAAGAACCATTGTGGCCGGGTCCATGGCAAAGGGGGCATAAGGCTCAATGCGCGGGTTGTGCCAGCCTTTTTCCGGATTATAGTCCATATTGAACATATGGTCGGTAAAAATCTTTCCGAATCCGAGACTGTTTTCATCCCGGGGTTTTTCTTTTAATTTTTCTGCTTTTTTTATTGTCAGCTCCATTTTTTTCCTCCTATGTAGTATAACTGAATCCAAAGACTCTGCCCAGAACCGGTGACCGAATCAATTCCGCATATCATTATCAGCAGATCGGAAAATTTCCCCCGGGTACGGTTTTACAGCTGTCCCGGAGTGCAAAAACTGTATTTCTGCACTCTTCCGGAAACTTTTCGATCTGCTGATTATCCGGAAATCTATAGCAGGTTTAGAACGTAAATCAAGTATCATTTTCCAAACAGGGAAAAATATTCCGGAAGTCCCGGAAAAACCGTCTTTATCCCCGCAGCGTAATCAGCACAGTCCCTGCAAGCATGAGCACCGCACCGCTGAGCCGGAAGGCAATATTTTCTTCCCGGAAAATCAGTTTTCCGCAGATCACGCTGAAAACAACACTGAGGCGTTTTACCGAAATCATATAACTGGCCTGAATCATAGAAATAGCCCAGCCGTGGCATATGGCATGCGTAAACAGAAAAACACCGGCTGCCAGCCCCTTCCGCATATCCTTCCGGAATGTGCGCAGGCGGATCTGTCCGGTTATACAGAAAAAACAGATGAGGATCAGATTGCTGAGTGCAAAAAAGGTTAAGGCAAAAAACAAAGGGGAGGAATCCAGGATCGCTTTTTTTCCGAGAACCGAGCCGAAACTGTATAAAAAAGCCACAAAAAGCATAATACGGGAACCGCTTTCCCGGAAAACAGAAAGAAAGGGGGAAAACAGCCGCCATTTTCCGGGATCAATATTGAGTATATATCCCCCGCAGCAGATAATCAGAATTCCCGCAATTCCGGCCATACCCGGCATTTCATCCAGCACAAGCCAGGCCGTCAGAATCATAAATACGGGGGTGAAGGCCAGATAGGGAACGGTCAGTGACAGGGGGGATATTTTTATGGCTTTCATGTGCAGAACAAAACTGACACCGTTGAGGGGGATGCTCACCAGAAAACACCAGAGAAAATTCGGGCCGATGGGGGGAAAGGGAATCAGCACTGCCACCGCCATGAAAAGCGGCAGACTGTATATCATTGGATATACACACATTTCAACCGCTGTCCGTCCGGAAAAAAACTTTTTCATACAGGCATCCTGCCCCGATACAGCCAGGGCCGTGAGCAGGGATAATATCAGCCAGGTCATAAATTTTCCGCCTTTATTTCTGAAAAAAAAAACAGGCATCTGCCGGGAATATCCTGCTGCATGGGCAGTCCGGTTTTCACATTTTAAACACTGCTGCAAATCCGCAGTTCCGGGTTGGGCACAGAGACAAAAGATGCTTTTTATCGTCAGGATGCTGACTATCACTGAAATATCTGCAAGTCAAGACGGAGACATTTGAAAATATAAGTCCAATGTCGTTTCCTTAAGCAGAAAATCCCCCTCCCCCGGCGGGGTGGGTCAGGGGAGGGGGGAAACAGCGCTTTGTAATCAGCCGGATTTTTCACCCTCCCTGAGGGAGGGGGGCTTAAGGAAACGGCCTGAACTTGCGCAGCTATTTTGCGGTTTAATCATTTTAACTACCTGAAACAATAATATATTATGTCTATATTTATCCAAATAAGTATTTTTGGATATGTTGTAATTTCAATATGTTAAAGATTTGTAAATTTGGAAACTTTTAAAGATTCAACAGCATGATAATATTGTATTTTTTGTTCAATCATAAGATTTTGCCTGCACAAGTTCAGAAACGGCATTGAATATAAGTCCGCGTGAAGCGGTTCATCACATATTCCCTGCTGTTGCTGAAATCCCCGAATTCCTCTTTGCAGAGAGGGACTTAGAGTCTGTCCGAAAACCTCCGAAAGCAATTTTTGAATCCCTTAAAACAAGGGGGGGGGGATAACGGTAAACAGGTTTTAGGGCAGATTCTTAGGTTCTGTTGATATTTGGCCAGATAACAAAATAATTCAGTTTATTATGATAATAAGAGAAAATGTTATTTTATCTGACAGCTCTCTGCAGTCAAAATGGATTATCGGGTTCCAAAATTGAAATGTCAACAGAACCTATCAATTATTTTACAAAATACATAATTTTTCACATTCAGGAGGAATACATGCATATATCAAAGAAAAAGATTGAAAATCCATCCGAATTATACTATTTCAATTTAGGTTTTCGGGGCACGAAATTTGCTGCAGCTGTCCGCCGGACAGCTGCAGCAAATTATGATGCTGTTTTTGGGAAAACCAAAATCGGATCAGTATATATTCAATGCCGTTTCCTTAAGACTCCCCTCCCCCGGCGGGAGGGGAGTCTTAAGGAAACGGCATTGAGTATATATTTAGGGTTTACGCAGTTGAAACATGAGTCACTGTTTTTATTGACTGTGATTTTTGACATACATAGTAAATTCAGACGGTTAAAATTCAACAGCGTAGTTCCTGATATTATTAAAAATTTTACGGTTCTTTTTTGATGATCTCGTAAAAAGTCGGAAAATCAGGTTTTGATACACATTAATCTGCTGATTTTATTAATAACGATTTTTAAACGTCTGACTTTTTGCCAATTCATCTTTTTTTGTCTGTGGAAAGAAATTGGGGGCAGGCCGTTAGCCGGAGATATGCACTTTAAATATGTTTAACTGAAAATATTACTGAAAATCAGATAATTATAGCTCATGGCACATGAAATGATACTGAATTTTTTATCCGGGTAACTGATACAAAGAGGCAAAAAAGATTATATTTGTATCCGGTCATTTGCGACAGGCTGTAATGATCGGAATTATGCTGCATTGTCCGGC
This sequence comes from Desulfobacteraceae bacterium, assembly GCA_011390755.1. Taxonomy (GTDB): domain Bacteria; phylum Desulfobacterota; class Desulfobacteria; order Desulfobacterales; family Desulfococcaceae; genus JAABRU01. The sequence goes on from JAABRU010000041.1 coordinate 3,956, forward strand.
TTGTGAAAATGAGCCGTTTTACTTTTCAAACACCTTTTAAGAAAATAAAGGAAAAAATCATGGCAAAAGGAAGAGATGCCCAGAAAACAGTTAAGAAAAAAGCGGAAAAAACATTGAAAGAAAAGCGGAATGAGAAAAAAGAGAAGAAATCCAAAAAGGATAAAATCTGACTCTTTTGCGGATTCTGCGGGATTTCCATGCACTCCGCCTGCCGAACCGTTCGGCCCGCAGTGCTCTGTTTCATCTGAAACTGTGAGTGAAACAGACTGTAGCGGAAATAAAAAATAACACAGAATCTCACCGCAAAGGCGCAGAGAACGATAAAGATGCAAAGTTTTTTCTTCGCGTCTTTGCGGTGAAAATTTTTTTTCCGATAATGTTCGGTCTTATGGCAAAACCGGGGGACCGGATTGCACGACTGTTCACCCGGCCGCCAATCCGGGTGAGACAGAGCACTGTCATAAGCATAAAAAAAATAATACATTATTGCTACTTTCCACTCCGTTTAATAAGTTCAGTAAGGGATTCGGAAAGAAATATTTATCCCGCCAACGGCCCGGAAATGAATTTCCGGAGGGGTAAGCGTCGTCCCTGCGGGACTTTTTATTTTTTCCGTGTTTCTAAAACAGAAAGGATCACATTATGCCAGTTGCAATAAATGTAACTTTATCAGAATTACATACACTTATAAACTATATAAAATTACCTTTGGAAACACGTCTGACATTAACATTTGATGATGGAAATTCAGCAATTGAAATTCTCAGACGGAAAAAGGCTTTTGACGCTATGCAGAAACTCAAAAACTCCGGGAATGGAAACCTCATGAATGTCCTTCTGAAAGAACGTGAGGAAGACAATCTGAAATGAAAAAATATGTTTTTGACTGGTTCATAAAGACCCTGAATCTGAAGATGTCAAAGATGAAATTGAACAATTGAAACCGCCCTGCAAAAAAAGAAAAATGGCTGATCCGGACACAGAATGAAGATATTTTTCGGTGGATTGGGGAATTATGGACAGAAGAGGGTATAAGAAGAGTTGAAGAACTGAAAAACGGCAGAGGAAAGCCTATTCCCGGAGAAGATGTTTTTGGAGAAATTCATAAAAATGCTCAAAGGGAGTCTGCTGTTGTACATCTGACTTTTTAATATAATACACAGGACAGTTAAAGATTATAACATGAATGAAAACAACGGAACATTATACGGTATCGGCGTAGGTCCCGGAGATCCGGAACTGATCCCCCTGAAATCCGTCCGCATTTTAAAAGAAGTGGATACGGTTTTTGCGGCTTCCTCATCCAAAAACCAGTACAGTCTGGCCGTGCGGATTGCACAGAATCATATTCCGGAAAGCACTCCCATCCGGATGCTGGACTTTCCCATGACCAAAGACCGGGAGGAAACAGAGGAAGCCTGGCTGCGCCATGCCCGCAGTATTATTGAATATCTGGAATCCGGGAAAAATGCGGCCTTTATCACCCTGGGCGATTCCACCACCTATTCCACCTACGGATATATTTTAAAAAATGTCCGGAAACTTGCCCCGCATCTGAAGATTGAAACCATTCCGGGCATCACCTCCTACCAGGCATCCTCGGCCCGTCTGAACATTCCCCTTACCGAAGGGGAGGAATCCCTTTTTGTCACATCCGGTGTCAAAGGCGGGGATCATCTCCGTTCCCTGCACCCGAAGCCGGAAAATGTGGTTTTCCTCAAAGCATACAAAAATGCGGGGGATATCTGCAATGCCCTGGAGGAAGGCGGTTACCTGGAAAACAGTGTGGGCATATGCAGCTGCGGGCTGGAGGATGAGGAGATTATCCGGGATGTAAGGGAATTCCGGAAACGCCCTCCGGAATACTGGACCATTATTATCGGCAAAAAGAATAAGATCTGAACCTTGTCTTCCGAACCCTCCAAAAAACTCCGTAGCGGATTCACCACAGGCGCAGCCGCGGCCGCGGCTGTGAAAGGCGCACTGCTGTATCTGATGACCGGGCATTTTCCGCCCAACGTCCGTATCCCCCTGCTCACGGGGGACAGGATCATGGATATTCCCATACACTCCTGCCGGGCGGAATCGGAATGCAGAGCTGTATGCACGGTTATCAAGGATGCGGGCGATGATCCGGATATTACCCACAAAGCCGAAATCGGGGCCGTTGTGGATATTTCCCCTCCTTCCCAGCCCGGAGAGGAAATTCTCATCAAAGGGGGCAAAGGTGTGGGCAGAGTGACAAAACCCGGCCTGGAAATCCCTCCCGGAGAAGCCGCCATCAATCCCGGCCCGCGGAAAATGATCCGGCAGGCCGTGGTGGATGTGCTGGAATCCCATTACCGCAAGGCATCGGTTTCCATTGAAATCTTTGTGCCTAAAGGGGAGGAACTGGCAAAAAAAACCCTCAATGCCCGGCTCGGCATTCTGGGGGGGATTTCCATTCTGGGAAGCACCGGGCTGGTGCGGCCCATGTCCCACGATGCCTATATTGCCACCATTGCATCGGCCCTGTCCGTTGCCCATGCCATGAATATCCCGCAGATTGTTCTGACAACCGGACGGCGCAGCGAACGCTTTGCCCAGAATCTTATGCCGGAACTGCCCGAAGAATCCTTTATCCAGATGGGGGATTTTTTTCAAAAAACAATGGAAGCAGCATCGGAAAAAGGATTTGAACGCATCCGGCTGGCGGTTTTCTTCGGCAAGGCCCTGAAAATGGCCCAGGGTTTTCCCCATACCCATGCGGCCAAATCCGATCTGAGCCTGCAAAAACTTTCGGAATGGACAGGGGAAATTACCGGAAATCCGGATTTCGCCCGGCAGATTTCCCAGGCCAATACGGCCCGCCATGCCTTTGAAATGATTTCAGAACAGTATCCGGAAATGATTTCCCATGTGGGAAAAAGAATGGTCGCGTCCGCCCGGAATTTTGCCTCTCCCCTGCTCCGTATTGAGGCTCTTATCTTTGATTTTGACGGAAATACGGTCTATGATTCCGCTTCTGACCTGCAATCCGCTCCGGAAATGGGGGAAATGTCCAAATGAATCCGGTTTCTGTTATCGGCATGGGCCTTTCGCCCAAAGACCTTACCGCAGCCCATTGGGAAAAAATCCGTTCGGCAGATATCCTTATGGGGGGAAAACGTCATCTCTCCTATTTTGAGGATTTTCCGGGTCAGAAAAAAGAGATAGATAAAAATCTCAAAGAACTGACAGAATTTATCCGGGAAAATATGTTCCGGATGAAGATTGCGGTACTGGCTTCGGGAGATCCCCTGTATTACGGTATCGCTTCCTATCTGATAAAAACGCTCGGCCCGGAATCGGTCTGCATCTATCCCAATATCAGTTCCGTCAGTGCGGCCTTTGCCCGTATAAAAATGCCCTGGCAGGATGCCCGCTTACTCAGTATGCACGGAAAATATGATGAGGACGGACTGCTGTCCGTTCTGAAACAGGAAAAGAAGATTGCCCTTCTCACCGATCCCCGGCATTCCCCGGCCTGGCTGGCCCGTTTTCTCATGGAAAAGGCAGAGACGGGTTTCCGCATGTGCGTACTGGAACAACTGGGCATGGATGGTGAACAGGTGCAATGGTACAGCCCGGAGGAAGCCGCAGAAAAAGAATTTGCAGAACCGAATCTGGTCATTCTTCTGAAGGATGGGAATGCGGAAAACCGGGAGGCAGAATGTTTTTTGGGAATGCCCGATGAAAATTTTGAACATCAGAAGGGTCTGATTACCAAAGCCGAAGTCCGGGCCGTCACCCTTTCCAAACTCCGGCTTTCCTCTCCGGAAATGGTACTCTGGGATCTGGGAGCCGGAAGCGGTTCGGTTTCCATAGAGGCATCTTTCCTGCTCCCCAAAGGGCGTATTTACGCGCTGGAGCAGCATCCGGAACGCATTGCACAGATTCAGGAAAATATAGCCCGCTACCGGGCGCATCAGGTGAAAGTGGTTCAGACGGTTCTTCCGGAAGGGCTGGAAACTCTGCCCGGGCCGGACAGAATCTTCATCGGCGGCGGCGGAAAAAATCTGGAAAATATTATCCGGACTTCTTCCGCTTATCTCAGAGAAGAAGGAATCATGGTCATCAATACCGTACTTCTGCAAAATATTCAGACAGCATTGGATACCCTGGCGGATTGCGGATTTTCAACGGAAATCGTGCAGATACAGATCAGTTCCGGCAGATCCATGCCCTGGGGTCAGAGACTGGCCGCGCAGAACCCGGTGTGGATTATCAGCGGGTTCAGACAATAAGTAATGCCTGCTGCGGATAAATCCACTGAAAAATTCGGAAGTCTGCCCGGCGTATTCATCTGATTATACCGAATCCGGATCAATCCCCATTTCTCTCAGTTTTGCTGCCAGACAGGCGGATTTACGGAATACTTCTTTCACCCCGCGGAATCCTTCCCTGGCTTTGCTCGCCTCTTCAATCATTCCAATAGCTTCAGTCAAAGTGGGAATCGCACGCCCGTTTTTCGGATCAATCACGCGCACCAGATTTCCTTCCCGTTTGAGAATCAATCCCAATTCCGCACTGAAAAAGCTGCCATCCGCCTCCGGAGCCAGGGGAGTGAACATCAGCCCGTCCAGACGGAAACCTGTAAACCCTTCTTCCAGATATTCATCCAGCGGATCAAAAAGAAAATACTCCTTTACCCCCAGATTTGCATACAGACCGGTTTTGGATATATCCTCCGCCACAGAGGATTTTGATGTGATTTCAAATATCACTGTTGGGATAGCTTTTTCCTTCCAGAGTTTGAAATTCCGGCGGAGGTGTTTTCCCACACCTTTGACCACCATCACATCCGGCACTTTGAAAGCCTTTGGATTTCCTTTTTCATAGAACATCAGCATGGCAGCAACCGTGTAAACATCATGGGCATTTTTGAAGAAAAATCTCAGAAAATCATACAGATGAAAAGTGGCCATGACATGGGCTTCTGTTTCCCCGACAGGCTTTCCGTCCGATTCCGGGTAAACAATGCCGGAGTCGTCTGTTTTTTCCATTTTCTCCAGCAGTTCTCTGTAACAGAGCAGCGGAAAGGAGGGCCGGTTCACTGCGGTTTTGCCTGCGGCTGATATTTCCATAAAACCTCCTTTTCATCCGTTCCCTCCCCCTGCCCCTCCCTGAGGGAGGGGAGTCTTAAGGAAACGGCATTGTGTTTAAGATAATTATTTTGGGTAGGTCGGGGGGAAGGCAGTGAACCCCAACATCCTGAATCTGTTGGGGTTCGTACCGCACCCCAACCTACATGAAACTCCAAATCCATTTTCTTAAACACTATAGGTGACGGATTTGTTATTTCCCGTTCATCCCGGCCACATCCCGCAATATATAAACCACCTCCTCCATACCGATTTTCCCGTTGCTGTTGACATCGGCGGTCAGGAATATATCACTGCTGACCGGAATACCGCTGAGGATTTTCAGGCAGAGAACCGCATCGGCCAGATCAATCCGGGAGTTGCAGTCTATGTCGGCCATCAGGCACTGTTTGACTTTCACAGCTTCGGTTTTCGGGCCTTCATTGCCGGTGCTGTCATATGCGGATACGGAAATCAAATCATCTCCGCGGGATTCATCCAGCAGAATCCAGGTGACAGGTCCCATATCCTCATGCAGGGTCATGCTTTGGGCAGTTCCGCCCAGATACACCCGGTATCCGGCCACATCCGCATCGGGTGAGGCGGACCATGTGAGTCTGTATCCTTCGGCGGACGGTGCGGCCACCGGAGTTCCTGGCATCTGGGGGCCTGCATTGTCTGTCACCGATATGTCAACAGCTTCGCTTTCACTGACATTGCCGGATATATCCGCTGCCCGGATGAAATACCTGGTTCCGAATGAGGTAAGATACGCTGCCGGAATGCTTGCGCTGTACTGGCCGGTACGGGCAACGGTTCCGCTCATCTCTGTGAGAATATAGGGCAGCTCCGATGTTTTGGCACGATAGCAGAGCAGAACAGTCTGCAATCCCTGATCGTCCGTAACCCCTGCGCTGATTGTCAGGGATGTTCCGCCGGAAGCCTGTGTGACAGGTGTATGTGTGATGACCGGCGGAGAATTGTTGATTGTGAAGGCAAAGCTTTTGTCTGCCGTGTTTCCGGCGGTGTCTTTGGCATAAACCCGAAGGAAATGTTCACCCGAAGTAAGATTTTCCGGAACTGTCCATTGGAAGGCTCCGCTGTGAATATTGAAATATTCTGAAATATTGCTGCTGTCAATCACTTCGTTTCCGTCCAATGTTATGCTTACAGAGGACAGGTCAATGCCGCTGAGGGTATCGGAAAGGGAAAAGGTGATTTCCGGTGTCAGGGTTCCGGCTGTAAATGTGAAATCCGCAATCTCCGGTGCGGCTCCGTCAATGGCCAGAACATACTGCCCCATTTCAGAAATCATGGCCGTTACGGAATGCGCGACTGTATTCACCGTGCTGCTGACAGCTTCATAATATCCTGTATCCGGATTCCGGCGGTAGATTCTGAGAAGCGCAGCATCCGCAAGAGTGAACCCTGCCGCATTCAGATCGGCCTCGGTATAACCCAGGGTCAGTTCCAGCGGTGCATCCGGTTCTATGAGATTTCCGGCATCATCCGTAAGGCTGACCAGAAAGAGGTCGCCCACTGTGCTGGCTGCGGATTCTCCGCTCCTTGCATCCGCACGGATACGGAAGGAACGCCCGTCACGGCCCAGCAGCCTTGTCAGTTTCAGTTTTGTACCGGAGGCAAGGGAAGTCACTCCGGCTTTGATCTTTGCACCGCCTGCGGCAATGACCTCTCCGGTTTCCACAATCAGTTCCTTTCCGGCCTCCTTGATATTTTCAAGGGTTTCCAGGATACTGCCCAGAACATTGTTGATAACGGCCACATACTGGTCTGTAACTGCACTGAAACCTTTGACCTGACTGCTGATTTCAGTGTCTCTTTCATAAACGGCGGTTTTGACCATGCCTTTTTCCGGCACAAAAGTACCCTGTGTTTTGCTGTATTCCAGGAGAGACTGCACATCCACCCGGAAAGAAAGATCTATATCCAGACCGAATCCCAGTCCGAAATCAATGGGAAGGGAGAAAAGCCGGATTTCCTTTGCGGTTTCATCCCATTCTGCCCGGCCGAAGGAAAGGGATTCAAATGCCTCCAGCACACTCAGATAGGCCGTTTCCGATATGCTGAAGCCGTCCCCGTTGCGGACCTGGGAAATCAGGGCCGATTCCCGTTCCATAAAATCCAGCACGGCATTGTCGGTGACTTTCATGCTGAAATAATTTTCCGTAAATGTGGAATTCAGGAAATACATGTCTCCGCCGATCCGATCCGTAAGCAGAGTGAAGAACAAAGACCAGCGGCTGTAAGGATCAATTTCAGCACCGATGCTCATTTCCCCTTCCAGCCGTTTCCATGCTTTGTCTATGAAATCCAGACTCAGTTCCGGCCTGTCTTTATAGCGTCTGTCTCCGAAATTTTGGGAAAGTCCGGCGGAAAAAGTTCCCACATCAATATCCGTTGCCAAAGAAAGTGCGAGGCTTTTCACTCCGTCAACATCCTCGCCCCCGCTGAGGGTCAGCACTGTTTCAGCATCAAAGGCTTTGAGACTGATTCCGGCTCCGGTATCTTTCATTATGCCAAAGGGGTTTCCGAATGTCAGTTCTCCTCCCAGATTTGCCTGAATCTTTGCGCTGCCGGAAAGGCCGGTGGCCTGGTAATAGCGTTCTGTATCCGCTATTTTTTCAATGAGTTTTTCAAGGAGAATATTGGTAAGGATATTGTTGAAATACATGGGATCGGTTTTCAGCATGTTTTCAAAGAACAGCGCGGCCGCGGTAAAAAGCTGAGCATTGTGATCCCATCTGCCCGCGTTGAAAAAATCTTCAAAGCGGTGCGTGGTGGACATGGCTGTTCCCAGGTAAGCATTGACACCCACACCTGCCTCCAGTTTTGGGGCATTTTTCTTTTTTTTCATTATGCTGGCAGACAGACCGGCAAAGGTTTCAACGCCCAGAGCCATATCCAAAGTGTTTTCCATATCCATGTCGGTGACAGACCCGGAAGTGTTCAGGATGATGCTGGTGGAAATATTTTTTTCACCGTGCAGTCCTGCATTCACTGTTTTGAATTTCACCGGACCGAGGGTGAGTTTGGGGCCGCCTATTCCCACAGTAGCGCCCATGCCGATGAGCAGTTTGTATTCTTCCGTAAGTTCCCGGTCGGTCACCTGCACCGGGAACTGCGGTATATCAGAAACCGTAATGCCGCTGAGCGCGTAACCGTCCTTGTTGGTGACAGTGATTCCCAAAGTATTGTCTGACAGCACTTTCGGTGTCTGAATTTCCACAAATCCCTGATTATCCGTTGCTGTGGTGAAACGGGTTCCGTCCGCGTATTTGTAATAGAGGATTTCATTGGGAATGGGAAGATTGTCCAGGCCCACAATGCGGTAATAGCGGATGGCACGACCGCCTTTCATGACAGGGGAGGGAACGGTATCATCTGCGGGATAATGGGGAATAAAACGGAAACTTCTGCTGATGGTGGAAGGCGCGGTTACGGTGATAATTCGCTCGGTTTCATATTTCCGCCCGTAGATGTCATATCCGATAATACGGAGAGTATAAGTTCCTTCTTCCAGAATGGAAAGGGAGATATATCCGTCCATTGTGACAGCATCGGGCAGGTGACTGCCCGTGACATACCATTCATAATAATCCATGGGAATGGGGCCGGAATCTGCGGTAACTTCAAAGGAAATGGGCGCTTCTGCGGTAGCGGCAGGGGCAATGTGTATGGCCATGTAGGAAGCCGCGCAGCGCACGGGACGGACATAATACTGAGTGGTCTTGGTTCCGGTGGTGATATCTCCGTCTTTGAAATTCACGCCCCATGCAGAGGAATTGGAAGAAGCACTGCTGGTGGATGACCAGTAGAAATTGGAGACGGTATTCGGAAAAGGGCCGTAGCGGGAGCATTCCGGGTCGCTGATGGCCGGGTCATACGCGCTGTATTCCACAATGGACTGGAGTTCATTGATGTCCGGCATACACCAGTCCGTATAGCCCGCGAGAGAAAGAGTATCGCAATGGGAGAGAGCCTCCTGCCATGTCATGGGGCCGACTGTTTCCTGCGCCCACAGACGGCCGGTTTCCGGATCGGTGACAGTTCCGTCTCCGTTGCCGTTATCTTCCATGCACAGGGGAGAATATTCACCGCCCCGCACTGCCCGCACATAATAGCTTCCGGTTTTGGTTCCGGTGGTGATGTCCCCGTCTTTGAAATTCACGCCCCACACGGAAGAATTGGAAGACGCACTGCTGGTGGAAGACCAGTAGAAATTGGAAACCGTATTGGGAAAAGGGCCGTACTTGGAGCATTCCGGGTCGCTGATGGCCGGGTCATACGCGGTATATTCCACAATGGACTGGAGTTCGTTGACATCCGGCATCCGCCAGTCCGTATGGCCGCCCAGTTCCAGATTCTCACAATAGTCCAGCGCAGCCTGCCAGGTCATGGGGCCTTGTGTGACCTGTTCCCATACCAGACCGCTTTCCGCATCTGTGACCGTGCCGTCCCCGTTGCCGTTGTCTGTTGTGCATAAGGGGGTGTAAGTTCCGCCCCTTACTGCCCGCACATAATAGGTTCCGGTTTTGGAACCTGTGGTGATGTCTCCGTCTTTGAAATTCACCCCCCATGCAGAAGAATTGGAAGATGCGCTGCTGGTGGAGGACCAGTACAAAGCCGACTGTGTGCCGGATACGGAAGAAACCGGATCATACAGTCCGTAATCTGCAAGGGACTGGAGTTCGTTAATATCCGGAAGGCGCCAGTCCGGATAACCGCTCAGATACAGAATATCGCAGTATTCCAGAGCCAGTTCCCAGGTCATAGGCCCTGCGGTGGTGGTATCCCACATCAGCCCGGTGCTGCTGTCTGTAAATGTGCCGCCGGACGCGGGCAGGGCAATGAGAAGATTTACAAACGCAAGCAATACTATCAGATTTCTTTTCATCACGGACATCCTTTCTGCAAATGCAGTTTAAGCAGTATTTTTAAAACTCTCCCAATTCAAAAAAAGAAATCAAAGCCTTTCGGTTTCAGGCCTTTTATTGAATGATTACTGATTCCGGATCAATTCCCATTTCCCGCAGTTTTGCTGCCAGAAGCGCAGATTTGCGTGCTTCTTCCTCAGCACGGACCTCAGCCTTTTTGGCTCTGCGAGTCTCTTTTTCCGCCCTGCGGGCCTCTTTTTCCGCTCTGCGGGCCTCTTTTTCCGCCATTGAGACAGCATCATTCATATTGGGAACCGGACATCCGGTTTCCGGATCAACCGGACGGAGCAGATGCCCATCCCGTTTCAGAAACAGCCCCAGTTCCCGGCTGAAAATACTGCCGTCCTTTTCCGGAGGGATGGGACTGTATATAATGCCGTCCAGACGGAATCCCTGAAAACTTTTTCCCAGATATTCCTCCAGGGGATCAAAAAGAAAGTATTCCCCCACACCCATTGAAGCATACAGACCGGTTTTGGATATATCACCGTCCGCTGTGGATTTTGAGGTGATTTCAAATATCACACAGGGCCCGGTCTTTTCCTCCCACAGCTTGAAAACCCGGCGCCAGTGCTTCTCCACACCCTTCACCACCATCACATCCGGCACTTTGTATGCTTTGGGATTATCCTTTTCATAATACAGCAGCATATCCGCAACCGTGTAAACATCGGGATGATGCCGGAAAAAATACTCCAGTGCCATATACAGATGTATGATGGCTATGACATGAATCTGCGTTTCGCCCATGGGTTCTCCGTCCGATTCCGGGTAAACAATGCCGGAATCGTCTGTTTCTTCCATCTTCTCCAGCAGTTCTTTGTAAGAGAATAGCGGAAAGGACGGACGGTTCACTGCGGTTTTGCCTGCGGCTGATATTTCCATAAAACCTCCTTTTTTTCTGTCTGAACCCGGTTCCCGTCCCCGCTCTCTGTGTCAATGCAGTTAAGTTAAGAGCGCAGGAGTCCCGAACTGAAAGTTCGGGACACTGAAATTATTGCTGATTTTTCTGCCAAACTTTCAGTTTGGTACTCCGGGAAAAATCCCGCTCAATTCTTTACCCCCGGTTCCGGCACTTTATTCAGCAGACAGCAAATCCGTCAGACGATCCCGATAAATCCTGTAAATCCCGGTCCGGACGTTATTTACAGATATTCCATAAAAATCTGTTCAGAAATTCCGGCCTGCCTGAGAACGGTTTTCAGAGTCCATCTGTCAACTTCTTTATGATCGGGAATGATAATTACACTGCCGGAATCAGCATTCTTCATCTTTATATGGCTTCCTCTTTGAGAAATTTTTTCGTATCCGAGTTTTCTGAAAAGTTTTACAAGTTCACGCCCTGAAAGTGTCGAATATTTGGGACTCAAACAGCTACCTCGCATACTTTATATAAATTCCCTTTGCTTTCCAACTCACAGGGATCAGGTTCAAGCCAAAGTTCAACCGCCTCTTTCAGGTTGGCTATTGCCTCTTCCTCATTTTTTCCCTGTGTGACACAGCCTTTCAGGGACGGACAGTAAGCGATAATATAACCGTCCAACCCTTTTTCCAATACGATTTTCAGTTTCATAGCGACCTCTTCCGAGAATTATCAATCATAGCAATATCTGTACAATCATAATCATCCGGATTATCTGTACTTCAGACAGCGAATAAATACACACTCTGCACATACCGCTCACAGATACTGCCCTGAATCCCGCTTTCCTCCACCAGTGCGGCACTGTGACCGGCTCCCAGAATTTTTCTCAGATATAACGGAAATCTGTGCTTCCGGAATCCGGCCTTCTGTTTCATTCCCCTGGCATCAGGATTCAGTCTCAAAGGACAGAGGGTATGGATGAGAAAAGCGTCCTCCTCATAGAGTTCAATATATCTGCCCACGCGGAAAAACACCACATGCCCTTTGAGTTTCTGCCTGAAAAAACATACCTGGGTTTTAAAAAAACGGTATCCCCGGATGGGGTATTTTTCTTTCAGTTTTCCGTTGTCGAAGATGAAGATTTCTTTCAGCCAGGGGTTGCTGTCAAAAAGGGAATTCAGCAGCCGGAAGGTGTCTGCATGACGGAAATGCCCCATATAGGATGCCAGCACCTGCCTGAGTTTGGCAGTTTTTTCAGGATCAGTGACAATCTGCCGCACATTTTTTCCCTTTACGATAAAGTCCTTTACAAAATCCGGTCGGAAGTTCTCCAGTCTGTATTTCAGGTTGTTCACCACCCGCCTGCGGGCAAGGATATAATCGGGCCGGACAATATACCCCAGAAAATCCGCCCCGTCCGACACCCGTTTCACCGTACTTCCGGGTTTGATTTCCAGGGCAAGATATTCGTCCAGAAAACAGGATATCTGATACTGCCATCTCAGCAGTTCATCCGGATTTGCAGACAGCAGGATAAAATCATCCACATAGCGGATGTAAAACCGGCACCGCAGCACATGCTTTACATACTGATCCAGCTCATTGAGATAGACATTGGCAAAAAACTGGGAACTGAGATTGCCGATGGGCAGTCCTTTGTCCTGCCCCACTTTGAACAGGGATTTATGGGGCGGAATCATTTCAAGATACTGCCGGTTTCCTCTGAACTGATAATCCTGGGTGCAGTCGTGAAAAATAATGACAGACAGGAGACTGCGCAGAGCTTCGGATTCTGTGTGTCTTTTCAGTATGGCATACAGAATCTGTTTGTCAATACTCATGAAAAAAGAGCGAATATCCAGTTGCAGAAAATATCCGGGCTGTTTCCGGCTTTTTGTAACCCGGCCCATGAACTGTTGCAGGCGTTTGACTGCGCCGTGGGTTCCTTTTCCTTTCCGCCCCGCATAGGAATCATGGATAAAACGGGGTTCCCAGTATTTCTCCAGTTCCCGCACCGCAAGATGGTGAACGATTCTGTCTTGGAAATCCGCAGCAAAAACCTCCCTCAGCTTGGGATGCCGGGTAACAAAGCAGACAGAGCGGGATGGCCGGTACGTTCTTTTTTGCAACTCAGATGCCAGGCGGATGAGGTTTTCCACCGCATCAAATTCAAACCTGAGCGCATTCAACGTACCCCGTTTCCTTTTCCGGCAGTCCAGATAGGCCCTGTACACGGAATCAAAGGAAAGCAGTGAACACTTTCCGCTGCGAACCGCACGCACATATTTGCTGTTATTCTTATTGTTCCAGTCCATGCTGCCGTTATTGAAATTCACATTCCACGCATTGGACGACCCGCCGCCATACGACGACGACGATCACCTTTCCTCTTCACGGCTCTGAAATATCAGAAACCCACCGGAAGCCGATCAGCTCAGCCCCCTGTATTTTCATGCCCGCTTTCAGGGGCGGGAAAGGCGCACAGTGTTCCTCAGCACACTCACCGACCCGCCGGTTTTTCCGGCAGTGGGTGATTCCGGCTGTTCTTCCTGCTTTTTTCCAGCCATCCCTGGCTCTGTCTGCACAGTGAAACCGCCAGGCCCGAAGCCTGACGGAAACTGTCCATTCCTGACAAGGCTTTCGCCTCTTTGGCAAAAAAAATCATGGTTTTGAGCATCTCGCAGTTTTCCACCAGCACTTTCAGCACCGCTGTTTTGTCCTGCACCGAGTTTGCCCGGATAATGAGCAGCAGAATTTCCCGTGACAGGTTCCGGAGATCCGTGCCGATGGTGTATTTGTCATAGCGGCTGAAATTCCGGACAATCTGCTGAAGATACACAGCCGTATCTATGGCGGTTTTGTATATGGGGAGATGCTCGTACCTTGCCATAATGAAATATGTCTTAATTATACTTTTCTGCCGAGATCCGACTCATCCGGTTCTTTTTTAAGCAGCTTTATAAATAATCGGATGATAACGGGCTTCGGGGATCGGTTTTCCATTTTCACGGCATACATCAATCCATGCTTCTTTTGCCTTCAGGATTTCTTCCAATGCTTCCTGCTGCGTGTTCCCGAAGGCGGAACAGTATTTCAAATCAGGAATGTCTGCAATATATCCGCAGTCTTTTTCGCTGTAAAAAATATTGATGTGATAATCTTTCATTCTAATCCCCAATTTCAAGATTATATGTTTCAATCAGTTCCAGCAACTGCCTTATCTGCTAATCCTTTGCCATGCCCCTGACATTCTGCAGGTTAAGCAGTTCCGCAACTCCGGGGTGTATATAAATATGATGGCTTCCGTTGATTCGGGCAAGTCTGAATCCAAACGCCTCAGCACAGGCGGCTGTTTCTGAAAACCGTATATTCTTCGATCCGGAAAGCAGTTTTTTCAGCAATTTCCGTTTATTCATGAATTTTCCTGATCGCAGACGACCTGCGGCTCTTTCAGGCTCCATTGAAAGATGTCTCTGAAGCAATGCTCCATGTTTCCATAGGCAACTGATACGGTAAAGGGTAAAAAGGAGGCATCCGGAATCAAATCCATCCGGTTTTCCTTTCAGTGAATCAGCAGTCAGATTCTGCCTTCATACAAATCCGCGACCGGAAAACACAAATCATAGTCATTCCATGTCAAATCACCGTATTCAATGGTGAATTTCCGGAATTCATCAGGATTGAGGTATTTCTTTATCATCGGATTTGCAGAACTGTTCAGAAAAGACCCAAAGTCAACAGTACGTTCCCGGTTGTCACTGAACAGCAGGCGCAGTCTGTAGCCTCCGGCATATTCTGCCTTTTTAATTTCAACCACTGAATTTTCGGAAAGAATCATCTGATTTTTCCGGTGATTTTTCTGGTGATTCTCTTTGGGGAAACCGGTTTGTGAAGCAAAAAGTAATCTGTCCATTTCTGAATAATCTCCTCTGCATAATAATCAACCAGTGATTTGAAATCTTCCATCTGCTTACTGCCCAAAGGTCTTTTTCCTTTTACAGATGAATAGCGGATTTCTGTTATCATGCCGTTGTCAATAATAAATTCGGCTTTGCTTTCCGATCCCTGATATTTGCCATGCACATGAACCGGTTCATGATCATTTGAATAAAAAAGGACAATAAGACCGAAATATTCATAAAGTTTTGGCATTATCTGCTTTCTTTGCTGTATCTTTCAAATATGGGAGAATGATCACATCTGTTATGCGATACATATCCCAAATATATTTTTCTGCCGCGCGCCGCCTTACGGCGGCGATCAGTATCCTCGTTCCCACGCTCTGGTCATTGAGCTTGCCGAAATGTGCGTGGAAACGAGAAATCCTGTCTGTCCTGCATAATCCTGTATAATCGTGTTCAAAAAAATAACCAAATCATCAAATTACCAATTTCACTGTCCGCTGCGAACCGCACGCACATACCTGCTGCCACCCTTAAAGTCCCAGTCCAAGCTGCCGTTATAGAAATGCACATACCACGCATAGGACGACCCGCCGCCATACGACGACGACGTCCAGTACCAGTTGGCCTGCGTATTTGGGAAATATGCCGTATCAATATACGGTGAAGTGGTTTTTCCCCGGTCAATCAGGGTACTCAGTTCCTTTACCGTAGGCATCCGCCAGTTGCTGAATCCGCCGTAGGAAGCGGTATTGAGCTTGTCAATAAAATCCTTTGTGTCTGTGCCGTCACCCGCTGTTCCGGGATTTTCGGTGAAAGTGGGGTCATACCAGGTACAGGTATTGTCCGCATCATTGGCATTGTTGTAATCTTTTGTGCCGTCTTTGGCATTTTTCACTTCCCAGATCAGCCCGGTCACATTGTCTTTGACCATGAGCCAGGATTCGGCTGTGTCGGCCAGCACAGCACCGCCCGAACCCAGCTTGGTGTATGATCTGGCACGGGCATACTGGGCATCCTGCCCGTAAAAAGCTTCACCGGGCAGGGGGCAGGGAACCCGTTTGGTGCCGTCATAACAGCGGGTCTGGCCCGTATCCGGCACAGCACCGGAAAAAGCGGCCGGAGAGAAAATCAGACAGAAAATCAGACAGAAAACAGCACTCAGGACAGGGAAAATCAGTCTTTTCATCAGAAAACTCCTTTTTGCGGTTAATATAGTGATATTGGGTTTATAAAGGGATTTTCGGGTATGTGCAAGGTTTTTATTGGTAGTGGGTCAAATCCGTTGATTCAGAAAAAGAACAAAAACGAAAGACAATTTTTTCATGGCAACATTTCTTTTCTGCTGCGTTTATAAGGTAATGGCAGATTGGGTTGTGTCCCGGATTATACCGAATCCGGATCAATGCCCATTTCCCGGAGTTTTGCGGCCAGACGGGCGGCTCTCTGCGACTCTTCCTCCAAAGAGGGAACCAGACAGCCGGTTTCCGGATCTGCCAGACGCAGCAGTTCCCCTTCCTGCTTCAGTGTCAGGCCCAGCTCCTCACTGAAAAGATTTCCGTTTTCATCCGGAGGAATGGGGCGGCAGTTTATTCCGTCCATGCGGAACCCCATCAGACTTTTCTCTATATATTCTTCCAGCGGATCAAAAAGAAAGTATTCTTTGACCCCCAGGGAAGAGTACAGGGCGATTTTGGACATGTCCTCTGATGCTGTGGATTTTGACGTGATTTCAAATATCACATTCGGAGCCGTTTTTTCCTCCCATATCTTGAAAGTCCGGCGGACACGCTTCCCCACCCCTTTTACCACCATCACATCCGGCACCCTGACGGAACCGGGCTTCCCTTTTTCATAATACATCAGCATGTCCGCGATGACGTAAACATCAGGATGATGCCGGAAAAAATGGCGCAGTGTCTGACACAGTTCTATGATGGCCATTACATGAATTTCTGTCTCTCCCATGGGTTTTCCGTCCCTTTCCGGATATATTACGCCCGAATCATCTGTTTCTTCCATCTTTTCCAGCAGTTCCTTATAACAGAACACCGGAAATGAAGGACTGTTCACTGTCTGTTCGGCTGCTATTTCCATAATTACCCCTCCTTTTTTCTGTCTGAACCCGGATTCTCAGGATTAACAGATTGACCGGGATGATTCTTTGCTGTCCGAACCGCAGATAATCCGGATGCTTATGATTGATTGCACAGATGAAAAACCGACGGAGTGCCAAACTGAAAGACTTCGGCGAGCTCAGTCGAGTCGTTTGGCAGAGTAACAGCCCGCTCCCCGTGAATCCCGCTTTCCTCCACCAGTGCTGCACTGTGGCCGGTTCCCATAATTTTTTTCAGATATGGTTTTGAGCATCTCGCAGTTTTCCACCAGCACTTTCAGCACCGCTGTTTTGTCCTGCACCGAGTTTGCCCGGATGATGAGCAGCAGAATTTCCCGTGACAGGTTCCGGAGATCCGTGCCGATGGTATATTTGTCGTACCGGCTGAAATTCCGGACAATCTGCTGAAGATACACAGCCGTATCTATGGCGGTTTTGTATATGGGGAGATGCTCATACCTTGCCATGATGAAGTATGTCCCAAATATATTTTTCTGCCGCGCGCCGCCTTGCGGCGGCTTTCAGCAAGACTGTCGGGTTACGCTTCGCTAACCCGACCTACGGCGTTTTTATCTGCGTTATCATAAGCATCCGGATTATCTGCGGTTCAAACAGTAAAAATCCCGGTTCAGACGATCAGATTCCATCATCAGAAATCATCGCAGACCGGCATAAAATTCCTGAGCATTCAGAATGCGGATGGTTTTATACTGCTTAATGCTTAGCAGATGCCTGTCACCCGATACCAGAATACAGACACCTGCCGATAATGCACAGGACAGAAATTTTTCATCATCAGGATCGGAACATACGCCGCATACGTTTTCATTCACCTCTGTCAGTGTGCATAAAGATTCAATTTTTTCAAATTCTGCTGCGTTTATAAGGTAATGGCAGCAATGTGATCTGATCTGCCAGTTGTTCAAATTCCGGATCTTTATGTACCAGAACCGCGTCACAGAGAATTGCCGATGCGGCAATCAGCGAATCTGCAAAAGATATTTTATTCCCGGCTTTCAGTTTTCCGGCTATCAGATCAATCCTTCTATTGGATTCAATTCTTTTTATTGGGAGATTATTTACAATATTGATTCGGGAATATGCCGATTTTTCCCCCTCTTCCTGAAAAGTGATGTAAAATATCTCCGCAAAAGAGGCAAAACAGACAAACACCTCTGTTTCATTGCGTTTTGCCCGTTCAAGAATTTCCTGAACGGTATCCGCCCCCTTTTCATCTTCAAAAAATGTAAAAAAAGCGGAGGTGTCAAGCAGATAGTTCTTTTTTATATTTTCTGTTGCTGTCTTCAAGTACTCTGTCCTCTTTTCTGGATTGTAACAGTTTTTCAGTCAGATTTCTGTTTTTGGCGCATCCTCTCAAAGCCTGAATAGGGTCTGTCTGTTTTTGTTCTGTTTTTTCAGGAATATCCTCAAAAAATGTAATAAGGATTTTTTTCCTGCCTTTGAAGGGAATCTGACCCAATATTTCTACCTTATGCCCGTCATATATACCCTCAACAGTGAACATATATCCTCCTTTTTCTGTCTGAACCCGGATTCTCAGGATTTGAGAATTGACCCGGATGTAACCGCAGAAACTGTAAAATCTTTGAAAAGTCCTCCGAGTTTTCCGATTTTCTTCTTATTTTCCGGAAAAATGACCAGCACACCGACCGGTTTGTCAAATTCCGGCATTTCAGTAAGTTCCACATTTCCGTTTTTATAAATTCCCTCTACTGCATAATTCATATAAATCCCCCTTTATTTTCAGAAAAGTTCGATGAGGGTTGTGTCCCAATGTCATTGACATAAGACCCCCCTCCCTGAGGGAGGGGGAGGGTGAAAAGGGGCTTTCATTACAGTCCCCTGCTGCCCCCTCCCCTGACCCCTCCCACCGGGGGGGGAGGGGAATATTCTGCTTACGTCAATGACATTGGGTTGTGTCCCGGATTATACCGAATCCGGATCAATACCCATTTCCCGGAGTTTTGCGGCCAGACGGGCGGCTCTCTGCGACTCTTCCTCTGCTCTGCGGGCTTCCTCCTCTGCTCTGCAGGCTTCCTCCTCTGCTTTTTTTTCAGCTTCCAGCACACGGAGAGACTGCCCCTTTGCCTGTGATTCGGCGTTGTCAGCGCGGCGTGCCTCTTCTGCCAGGGAAGGAAGCCGTCGCCCGGTTTCCGGATCTGCCAGACGCAGCAGTTCCCCTTCCTGCTTCAGTGTCAGGCCCAGCTCCTCACTGAAAAGATTTCCGTTTTCATCCGGAGGAATGGGGCGGCAGTTTATTCCGTCCATACGGAACCCCATCAGACTTTTCTCTATATATTCTTCCAGCGGATCAAAAAGAAAGTATTCTTTTACCCCCAGGGAAGAGTACAGGGCGATTTTGGACATATCCTCTGATGCTGTGGATTTTGACGTGATTTCAAATATCACATTCGGAGCCGTCTTTTCCTCCCATATCTTGAAAGTCCGGCGGACACGCTTCCCCACCCCTTTTACCACCATCACATCCGGCACCCTGACGGAGCCGGGCTTCCCTTTTTCATAATACATCAGCATGTCCGCGATGACGTAAACATCAGGATGATGCCGGAAAAAATGGCGCAGTGTCTGGCACAGTTCTATGATGGCCATTACATGAATTTCTGTCTCTCCCATGGGTTTTCCGTCCCTTTCCGGATAAATAACACCCGAATCATCTGTTTCTTCCATCTTTTCCAGCAGTTCCTTATAACAGAACACCGGAAATGAGGGGGTACTTACCGTCTGCTGACCTGATATTTCCATAAAACCTCCTTTTCATCCGTTCCCTTAGGGTCACGGCTCTGATAATTGCGGCTCTGAACTGTCTGAACCGTACTTCGGCAGGCTCATAGTGTTTAAGATCAATGCCGTTTCCGTAAGCAGAAAATCCCCCTCCCCCGGCGGGAGGGGGGGGGGAACAGCGATTTGTAATCAACCGGATTTTTCACCCTCCCCCTGCCCCTCCCTGAGGGAGGGGAGGCTTAAGGAAACGGCATTGTGTTTAAGATAATTATTTTGGGTAGGCCGGGGTGAGGTACGAACCCCAACATCCTGAATCTGTTGGGGTTCGTACCTCACTCCGCGCCATAAAACACCCGAAATCAGCGCATTGGTATCAAAAACAGCCTGGGATTTCGTGTGCGGCTTTCATGGATAAGCTGATCCAACTCATCGGAAGATATGGGAAAAGCATCATCCGGCACCATATCTTCAAGTTTTTTCAGAACAAGTCTGTCTTTTTCCATTATCACCAGAAAACGGTCTGTGCCTTTCATCCATGAATGAACTTTGACAGGCAGCAGCAAAGATTTTCTGTCTTCAGATACCACTGCATATCCGACTGGAATCATCATCTTTTCAACTCTTTTTCAAATTTGCCGGGAGTAAATCGCCAGTGAACAGATTCAGTGTCCCAAACTTTCAGGCTTCGACGTGAGCTCAGCCGAACGTTTGGGACTCCGGGAAAAAATCCCGGTCCATCCCTTAATCCTGTGAATCCCGGTTCAGACAGCAGCAGACTGTCGGGTTACGCTTCGCTAACCCGACCTGCGGCATTTTACGAGATCATCAGTTTTAATATCCATTTTATAAACAGATTTTCGGGTATGTGCAAGTTTTATATTCCTTTTTACAGCACAGTCCGGTTGACCTTTTGGCCTTTTCTGTAGTATAAAAAATATAATGAAACAAGCATGACCGAAATAGTGCTCTGTCAACATTAAAATGACGGGTATCCGGAACATCTGCTGAAACCGTAAGGGCGTACTGCATATGCCAGGCATGAGCGGCTTCGGGGCCTGTGCAGTACGCCCCTGCAGGAGTGACATAACCCGTCAGTTTAACTTTGACAAAGCAATAGACACAAAAAGGCATGATTGTATTTTTCAAAATGTAAACACAATGTAAACAGATGAAATAAAGATAACATAAAAATAAGGAACAGATTTAATGAAAGGCATCATACTGGCAGGCGGTTCAGGCACGCGCCTGTATCCCATAACCAAAGTCGTAAGTAAACAGCTTTTACCTGTGTATGACAAACCCATGATTTACTATCCCCTTTCCGTGCTCATGCTGGCGGGAATCCGGGAAATTCTGATCATTTCCACGCCCCACGATCTTCCCCTGTTTCAAAGACTGCTGGGAGACGGTTCCCAGTGGGGGCTGAGTTTTCATTATGTGGAACAGGCGGCTCCGGAAGGCATTGCCCAGGCGTTTATTCTGGGGAAAAAATTTATCGGAGCGGATTCGGTATGCCTGATTCTGGGAGATAATATCTTTTACGGCCACGGTATGACGGAAAAACTGAATAATGCGGTTTCCCGTGAAAAAGGGGCAACTGTTTTCGGTTACTGGGTCAAAGATCCTCACCGTTACGGTGTGGTCAGTTTTGATCCGGAAGGAATCGCCAGGGATATTGTGGAAAAACCGGATAAGCCCCGATCCAATTATGCGGTTACCGGTCTTTATTTCTATGATAAACGGGTTTCGGACATTGCAGCCGCGCTGAAACCTTCGGCAAGGGGGGAGCTGGAAATCACCGATGTGAATCTGGCTTATCTGAAAACGGGGGAACTCCGTGTGGAAAAACTGGGCCGGGGCATTGCCTGGTTGGATACGGGAACCCATGAAAGCCTGATGCAGGCCTCGGATTATATTGAAACCATTGAAACCCGGCAGGGACTGAAAATTGCCTGTGTGGAAGAAATCGCATACCGGAAGGGTTATATTGATGCAGCGCAGGTGGAAAAACTGGCCCGCCCCCTGCTGAAAAATGCTTACGGTCAGTATCTCAGGGATATGCTGAAACATGAAGGAGTCGGTTGGCAGTGAGCAGTTGGCAGTGAACCGTTGTCATTATTCCGCTTCAGAGCCGCGACCGTGAGGAAGTGGTTTTCTGACATTCAGCAGATCGAAAAGTTTCCGGAGGAGTGCAAAAATTGTATTTTTGCATGGGGTAACCGGGGGATGCGGCGGTGCAGAAATACAGTTTCTGCACTCCGGGACAGTCGTAAAACCGTATCCGGGGGGAAACTTTTCGATCTGCTGACATTTGCAAGGTAAAAAA
The DNA here is from genome assembly GCA_011390755.1 of Desulfobacteraceae bacterium. GTDB lineage: Bacteria > Desulfobacterota > Desulfobacteria > Desulfobacterales > Desulfococcaceae > JAABRU01. The sequence goes on from JAABRU010000041.1 coordinate 25,985, forward strand.
AATGAATATTATTCCCACTTCCCTGGAAGGGGTTCTGATTATCGAACCCAAAGTATTTCGCGATCATCGGGGTTTTTTTACGGAAACCTTTCAGGAAAAACGTTATGAAGAAGCCGGAATTTCCCGAAAATTTGTGCAGGACAATCTTTCCTATTCTGTGCGGGGAACCCTGCGGGGGCTGCATTATCAGATTCGCCGCCCCCAGGCCAAACTGGTGCAGGCCCTAAGCGGCGAAATTTTTGATGTGGCCGTGGATATCCGTCCCGGTTCCCCCGCATTCGGGAAATGGGTCGGTGTAATTCTTTCGGCTGACAATCACCGGCAGTTGTTCATTCCCGAAGGATTTGCCCACGGTTTCTGCGTACTCAGCGAAACTGCGCATTTTTTATATAAATGCTCGGATTTTTACGCGCCCGGTGATGAGGGGGGGATTCTCTGGTCGGATCCGCAAATCGGGATTGAATGGCCTGTTGAAAATCCCATTATTTCTGAAAAAGACAGCGGTTTCCCCTGTCTTTCCGAATGCGGCCCGGACCGTCTGCCATCTGTTAACAAGTCAATATAAGATGAATATGTAAAAAGTCCGAAATCCGGGTATTTCAGCAGTTTAACATGCTGATTTTACGAAGGCTGAATTCTGGAAAAATGACTTTTTACCGGTTCATCAAATAAGGATAAAAAATGAAAATACTGATCTGCGGTTCCAAAGGACAGCTGGGATGGGAACTCATGCGGCAGGGGAATCATTTTGATATAATGGGACTGGATTTGCCGGAGTTGAATATTACAGACCGGAAAAACATTGCAGCATGTACGAAAGATTTTTCCCCCGATCTGCTCATCAATGCCGCGGCCTATACCAGTGTGGACGGTGCGGAATCCGATGCGGATACGGCCTTTGCGGTAAACCGGGACGGGCCTGCCTGTCTGGCGGCATTCTGCAAAGAAAAGGGCATTCCCCTGATTCATATTTCCACGGATTTTGTTTTTGACGGCACAAAAACATTCCCCTATACCGAAGATGATCCGGTATCACCTTTGGGCATTTACGGAAAAAGCAAGGCGGAAGGGGAAGATGCCGTGCGGAATACATTGCCGGAATATATTATCATCCGCACGGCCTGGCTGTACGGGGTTCACGGGCATAATTTTGTCAAAACCATGCTCCGCCTGGGCCGGGAAAGGGAGGAACTTGCGGTGGTGGCGGATCAGAAAGGCTGCCCCACTTTTGCAGGGGAGCTGGCCGGGGCTGTCCTGAAGATTGCGGAACAATTCCCCGAAAGCGGAGGTATTCCCTGGGGAACCTATCATTACTGCGGCAGAGGCATTACTTCCTGGCATGGTTTTGCGGAAAAAATTATGGAATATGCCCGCCCCTTTTTCCCCATCCGGGCAAAAAAAATCCGGGCAGTCACCACGGCAGACTATCCGACCCCGGCCCGAAGACCGGCCTACTCTGCACTGGACTGCACAAAAATCCGGGAAAATTTTGCTGTGGAAATTCCGGACTGGGAAGTAAGTCTGGAAAAAACCATCAGAGAAATGGCAGAAATGAACAAAGAAGAATCAGCAGATTGAAACGTTCCGTAATTTCCTCTCTCTCCCGGCGGGAGGGGGACGTATCCGTTGGTAATCAGAAATAATTTCACCCTCCCCCGGCCCCTCCCTCAGGGGAGGGGAGTCTTAAGGAAACGGCATTGACATTACAGTATTAATCCTTACAGACGGTTTTTTTGGCCCGAATCTGCGCCTTAATCCATTCAATCCAGGGTTCCAGTCCTTCCCCTGTTTTGGCAGACATTTTGAACACCGGCATATCCGGATGAATCTGAAGGATATTTTCTTCCGCAGCTTTAATATCATAATCCAGATAGGGAAGCAGATCGGTTTTGTTCAGTACGGCGGCATTACATTCCCGAAACATCAGGGGATATTTTAGGGGTTTGTCTTCCCCTTCCGTAACGCTGAGAACAACGGCCCTGGCATCTTCCCCAATATCAAATTCTGCCGGGCATACCAGATTTCCCACATTTTCCACTATCAGCAGATCAATGGCATCCAGATCAATATCCTCTGCGGCTTTTTCTATTACATGGGCCGCCAGGTGACAGTCACCGCCGAATTCATCGGTATTAACCTGCACCACGGGCGAACCTGTTACAGACAGGCGGTCGGCATCATTGGATGTGCAGATATCCCCCACAATGACAGCCGGTCGGATTTCCGGCATCATATGCTGCAGACTTTTGACCAGAACACTTGTTTTGCCGGAACCGGGGGAGCTCATGACATTGAGCACAAAAATGCCCTTTTCCGCAAAACGCCTCCGGTTCTGCTCCGCCATTCTTTCATTTACATCCAGTACCTTACGAACTACTTTAATTTCCATAATTCTCTTCCTTCCAAATTCTCTTCCTTCCAATGCTGCAAAGCTTGGTCTGATAATTCAGTATCAATGCCGTTGTCTTCGATGATTTCCGATGATAAATTTACCGGATACGGAGGCATCACAGGCTGAAAGTATGTGACACACCCCAACTTTTTTTCGGAAATCATCCTGCAACTTCCTTCCCTCCGGGGAGGGGAATTTTCTGCTTCAGGCAGTCGGGCATTGAAGATATAACAATTATATTTTTGAATGACAAGAGGATAATGGGGGAAAAATTTTTTCGGTCTGCCCCTTTTCAGGGCAGTCGGTCAGTATCATTTCCGGCAGGAACACAATGATTCAGAATCCGGGGCGTTGCGGTGGGGGGGGCAGACTTCCGAAGTTTTCGGAAAACTTCGGAAGTCTTTATGCTGAGGAATTTCGGGGCTGTTATTTAATTGCTCTTTACTGTGATTCTTCTGGGTAAGGCTTTTTCGGCCTTGGGCAGTGTCAGTCTCAGCACACCCTTTTCGGATTTTGCTTCAATTTTGGACTGATCAATGACTTCCGAAAGGGTGAACTGCCGATAATATTTGCCCACTTCATATTCAGTCAGCAGATCCTGTTCACCGGCTCCCTCAAAAGGAGCAATATCTCCGGTGACGGTCAGAATATTTTCCCTCAGATCAATATTCACATCTTCGGCTTTCACACCCGGTATATCGGCCAGCAGAACGATTTCTTTTTCATTTTCAAATATATCCACTGCAGGTGTAAATACCGGGCCCGACCGGATCTGTTCGGCCGGGGAGGCCACTTCCTGTTTTTCTCTTACCTGAAGCTCTTTCTGTTCGGACATATTCATCCCTCCTTTCCTAATTTACCCTAATCTGTCTGGGTTTTGCGGCTTCGGATTTGGGAATACTGATGCTCAGTATGCCGTTGACCAGGGAGGCTTCAATCTTTTCCGTGTCCGCTGCCCCGGGCAGATGGATGATTCTGGAAAATCTGCCGGCCTCCCTTTCTCTGCGGTGATATTTTACATTTTCTTCTGCCGAAATCTTGCGTTCTCCGGAAAGGGAGAGGGTATTTCCGGCAGCCTGAATATCCAGGTCAGCGGCATCCAGACCGGGCAGCTCTGCACGGATATAGTAGTTATCCCTATCTTCTGTCAGATTTACAGCCGGAAAAATACCTGCCTGAGCAACTCGGCGGAACAGTCCGCCTGCCAGACGATCCAGCTCTCTTCTCAACCGTTCCGTTTCTGCAAGGGGATTACTTCTTCCCCATCCGGGTAATGCGAATATATTTGTCATCATGACTCCTCCTTTCCGCGCGCTGCATTCATTTGCAGCGCGCATCCTGCTGATTAAGCATTTTTCACTTCAATTTTTCTGAACTCGGTTTCTTTGGATTTTTTCAGTGTAATTTTCAGAATCCCTTTTTTGTATGAGGCATCCACATCTGTGTCATCCACCTCCGCGGGCAGTTCCACACTGCGGTTGAAATATCCGTAAGAACGTTCGATCCGGTACCGGTTTTTATCTTTCTCTTCTTTTTCCTGCTTTTTCTCCCCTTTAATATTCAGCACCCTGCCGCTTACGGATACGTCAATGTCTTTTGCCTCAACACCCGGAATTTCTGCCTTTACCGTTATTTCTTTTTTCCCTTCACTGATATCTGTTTTGGGATACACTGCTTTTTCAAAAACACTTTCTGCCATGGGAAAAAAATCATCTCCGAAAAAACGGTCCGCAAGACTGTCAAACTCCCGCCGGAATTCTGTAACGTTTTTTTCCTTTTCTTTTTTCCAGGGCATAAGATTAAACATAACAGCACCTCCTTCATTTATGTTCATCTTAATACAGAATCATTTTTCTTTGGCATGAAAAATAAACACAACAGCATTTCATGTCAATACTAAAAAATATATTATTTTATATTTTTTTATTTAAAAGTAATGTAAGGGGGAAAAACGGCATATGGTCAATGCCGCTGAGGGTAGCGGGGCAAATCCCTTGATTTTTCTGAAAGGGTGTATCTGATTTGGGTGGTGGGTTAAATCCGTTGATCCGCATATTCCGGGGGAAACTTTTCGATCTGCTGATTATGGCAGCAGTGCGGAAATTTTCTCATATTCAAAATTTTCTGTCAGTCGGGTCAGCAGATCGGCTGTTTCCCCGTCATATTCCCGGATTTCATCAATGGCAGAAAGCAGAAAATCCGGGTCTGCATAGTCTATTCCCTGCCTGAGCATCTGAATCTGTTCGGGATGCACTTTTTTCAAAACCTGCTGCATTTTTTCTTCCGGCAGATCTTCCGGGGAAATATCCGGCAGGGAATCTGTTTCCTCCGGATGCCGCAGGAGCATTTCCAGGGTAAAGGAAAAGACAGCTCCTTCTCCCGGCCGGCTGTGCACTTCCAGTTTCCCGCCCATCATATGCACCAGATGCCGGGTAAATGCCAGCCCCAGCCCGGCACTGCCTTCCTGTATCCGGCAGGGATCGGCCTGCTGAAAAGGCTGAAAAATTGTTTCACAATGTTCCGGGGCGATACCGATGCCCGTATCCTCAGCAGCAAAACAGATAAGAACCGAACCGGCAGCGGGGCTGCCGGATGCAGGCATCTGCACTTTCAGTATAACACTGCCTTCTTCCGTATATTTTACCGCATTCCGCAGGAGGTGCAGCAGAATCTGACGCAGACGTTTCTCATCGGTATATACAGTATGGGGTAAATCAGAAGAAAATTCACAGAAAAGGGAAAGTCCTTTTTCATTGCACGCGGCGCGGATGATTTCCGTAATCTGCCTGAGAAAGGTGCCGAAGACAAATTCTGTCGGATGCAGATACAGTTTCCCGCTTTCCATTTTTGCAAAATCCAGAATATCATTGATAAGTATCAGCAGATGCTCTCCGCCGCTGCGGATATTCCGGATACCCTCCTGCTGCATTTCCTTCAGGCCGCTGTCGTGCTCCAGCAACTGCGCATAGCCCAGAATCCAGTTTAAGGGGGTGCGCAGCTCGTGTCCCATATTGGCCAGAAATACACTTTTGGCCTTACTGGCCGTTTCCGCGGCTTCTTTGGCATTTTGCAGTTCATGGGCCATACGGTGCAGGCGGCGGTTCCAGTAAAGCGTCAGAAGGATGATAAAAAGAGCGCCCCCCGCGGTTTTCCAGACCAGACTGTAATCGGGAACCGGCTCCGGGCTTACCCGGATCCACTTGCTGTAAATACTGTTTTTTTCATAAGGGGGAATGGCTGCCAGGGCCTTTTGCAGCACAGAATGCAATACGGTATTGTCTTTCCGCACCCCCATTGCCAGATTGAACTGATAGGGTGTTTCTCCGGAAACCTTCAGACCGCTCATTCCCTCTCTTCTGATAATATGACTGACAGTTGCCAGATTACCGATAAATGCAAATGCCCGGCCTTTTGCAACGGCTTTCAGTCCCTCGCTGACATTCGGAGTCAGCAGCAAAGATAAACCCGGATGTTTTTCGGATAAAATATCATGGATGGCATAAGCGTTTACCACCGCAACCCTGTGCCCATGCAAATCTTCAAGGTTTCCGATATAGGGTACTTTTTCCTTTGTTACAATCACTATGGGAAAGGAAAGATAGGTATCTGTAAATCTCATCCATTCCTTCCGCTGATCTGTGGGAGAGATTGCAGAAAAAAAATCCGCATCCCCGCGCTGCATTGCTGCCAGCAGTTCTTTCCATGCAACGGGGCTGTGCGCTACAATGCGCACCCGCAGTATATCACTGATTCGTTTGAGATAATCGGCCGAAATGCCGTCCGGTTCCCCGTTTTCCTTTGCAAACTCCACCGGGGGCCAGTCCCGGTCAAAAGCCACTCGCAGGACAGGATGCATCTGCAACCAGTTTTTTTCCATCTCCGACAGTTCAATTTTCCGGAAACGGATACTGTTTCCGATCCATTTTTCCTGCAGCTTCTGCATTTCCTGCTGTGTTACAGCATCAAGGGATTTCTGTATAATGCCCATCAGTTCCGGCCAGTCTTTCCGCACTGCCATATGCAGCCGGGAAGCCTGGATACGGCCGCCGAGGGTGGTTTCCCCGGCAATTTTCAGATTCGCGATGAGATGATTTCTGATTTCAAAATCCGTTTCCCCGTAGGATCCCAGATATGCATCGGCTTTTCTGTATGAAACCATGCGCAGACCTTCGACTGCATTCTGTACTTCCGCCAGCCGGATCTGCGGATAATATTTTTTCAGCAGTTCGGTACTGGCAAAACCTTTGATGCCCACCAATGTGCGGTCTTTCATATCTTCAATTGTTTCAATGAAATTTTCATTTTTGTGAACAACCAGAATATGGGGGGTGTCAATATAGGGAGAGGAAAACAGAAAGTATTTTTCCCGTTCTTCGGTTTTCCATATTGCAGGCAGCAGATCCAGCTCTTTGTTTTTCCCCATTTGCAGCAGGGTATCCCATGTATATCCGTTAATATACCGAAAGCGCAGACCGCTTTTTTTTGCAACCAGATCCAGCAGATCAACCGAATAACCTTTGGCCAGTCCGTCTTCGGCAAAATCAAAAGGGGGCCAGTCTGTTTCATTGCCCGCGCGAATCAGCGGATGATCTTCAATCCACTGTTTTTCCTTATCTGTAAGTGAAACGGAAGAGACGGGATGGGGGGTATGGAGAAATCCTTCGGGCAGTTCTTCCGTTTCTGTAAGTCCCATGCGGTGCAGGGTCTTTGCAGTATAGCGCAGCCTTCCCTCATCGCATTTTCCCATTTCAATATACTCCGCTTTTATCATGCGGCGGATGATTTCCGCTTCATAGCGCAGATGCTCCCTGCTTTTCTCTGTGCTGTATCTGCGGAGAATCAGATCAATGATTTCTTCCGTATGTTCCAGGGCATAGGTCCAGCCTTTGAGACTGGCGCGCAGAAATTTCCGGGGTCTGTCGGGATGTTTCTGCACTTCCTGCCGGGATGTAAAAAGCATATCCCCGTAAAAATCCACACCGTAATTTTTGGGATCAATAATACTGATGCGGATATTTTTTTTCCGGAAATACCAGGGTTCGTTCCCCAGATAGCCCGGATAAATATCCACCTGTCCTTTCTCCAGCAGGTCAGGATTCAGATTTTTCAGAACCGGGGAATAATCACTTTCCGGAATACCGAGTTCAAAAAGCATGGCTTCCAAAGGCAGGCCGTCTGTCGAGTGGGGATACATCATGACTCTTTTACCTTTGATCTGGTAGGGACTTTCAATTCCCGAATCCATGCGGCTCATAAAAACCAGGGGGGACTGCTGAAAAACCGGGGCCAGCAGCACCACGGGTTCCCCGTGTATCGCGTAAAGCAGGAGTACGGCATCGGAAACACCGTATCGGGCTGTGCCCTCCAGTACATCACGGATATTACTGCTCTGCGTTTCCCTCTCCCGGATATGCACATTCAGTCCCTCTTCCCGGTAAAAGCCTTTTTCCCGGGCCGCGTAATATCCGGCAAACTGGAACTGATGCCGCCATTTCAGGCAGAGTGTCACCTTTTCTGCTTTCGGTACAGATTCCGATGCCGCAGAAAGCGGGATCGGAAAAAGCAGCAGAAGCAGGGGAAGGATCCGTATGAGAACAGAAAACCGACTTTTCCAATGACTCCGATTCTTCATTTTTTTATTCTCAGCATTCCTGTTTCATAAATTTTCTTTTTTGATAACAAAGGGTTTCCATTCCGGGGAAAGTTGATGTACTGTTTATGTGAAAGTCCCCCGCAGAGACGCACGGTGTGCGTCTCTGCGGTGTATTTTCTCATGGCGGTTTATATGAAAGTCCCCTGTAGAGACGCACGGTGTGCGTCTCTGCGGTGTGCGTCTCTGCGGTGCATTTTCATGCTTCGCTGTGAGTCATGACTCATGGCGGTTTATATGAAAGTGTCTGCGAAAAACCGGCCTCCGCCTTAATTTTCGCACTTCGCGCAGCTTTCATGCTTTCCGGCACCCAGCACCCAGCACCCAGCACCCAGCAACCAGCAACCCAGCAACCAGCAACCAGCACCCAGCACCCAGCACCCAGCACCCAGCACCCAGCACCCAGCACCCAGCACCCAGCAATCAGCAACCAGCAACCAGCAACCCAGCAACCAGCAACCCAGCACCGTTTATATGAAAGTGTCTGCGAAAAACCGGCCTCGGCCTTAATTTTCGCACTCCTCCGCAGCCTGACCCGTTCCCGGGCTCTGCCGGGGAACACACGGTGTGCGTCTCTACTGTGCGTCTTATATGTATTATGAAATCATTATATAGTAAAGAGAGAAATATATCATACATGCCCATTACAAAGTCTTTTCGGGTATCATAAAGAAAATTCCCTTTCAAATATTTTCTGCACAAAAATTTTGACTTTTCCGCAGAATTTCGGGATAATGGAATGCAAAAAACTTAAAAAATAAGGATCTGCCATGAGCATTACAATAAAAAAAGTACAGGAAGCCGCAAAGATCATCCGGGATACGGTTATCCGGACACCTCTGGTACACTCGCCCACCTTCAGTCGCATTTTCGGGGCAGATATCCGCCTGAAACTGGAAAATCTGCAGCGCACCGGTTCCTTTAAAATCCGGGGGGCCGCGCATAAGATTTTTCTCCGAAGGCAGAACATCGGCCCGGAAGGGGTGGTCGCGGCTTCTGCCGGAAATCATGCACAGGGAGTGGCCCTGGCTGCCCGGGATGCGGGAATTCCGGCCACCATTATCATGCCGGAATGGGCATCCATCAGCAAACAGGAGGCCACAGGCGGTTATGGGGGAAAAGTCATTCTGCACGGCGGAAGTGTGGGGGAAAGTCTGGAAAAAGCCCGGGAAATGGCTGAGACGGGAAAGATGTTTATCCATCCCTTTGACGACAGCGATATTATTACGGGACAGGGAACCATCGGACTGGAGATTATGGAAGATATGATTGATGCCGAAATGATCCTGGTTCCTGTCGGCGGGGGCGGGCTGATTTCCGGAGTTGCCATGACAGTCAAAACCCTGCGGCCCGATGCCCGCATCATCGGTGTGCAGGCTGCCGCATGCCCTTCCGCCTATGAATCCCTGCGGGAAGAAAAACGGATTGTCTGCGAATCCCGGACTTCCATAGCCGACGGCATCAGCGTAAAGCAGCCGGGGGAACAAAATTTTGAACTGATCCGGAAATATGCGGATGAAGTGGTGCTGGTGGACGAAGAGCATATTGCTGCGGCCATTCTCATGCTGCTGGAACGCAAAAAAACTTTGGCGGAAGGGGCCGGGGCCGTGCCCCTGGCAGCCCTGCTCAGCGGTGCGGTAAAGGTGCCTGCGGACAGCAAAGTTGTGCTGCTTATCAGCGGCGGCAATGTGGACAGCCCCCTGCTGGGGCGGATTATCCGCAAAGGTCTGTTAAAAAACAGCCGCATCATGCGCATCAAAGTCTATCTGGAAGATATTCCCGGTTCCCTTTCCACCCTGCTTGCCCGGGTGGCCAGGCTCAGGGCCAATGTGCTGCACATTTTCCATGACCGGAACATCAAAGACATGCCCATGCATATCACCTATGTGGAACTGGAAGTGGAAACCCGCGGGGCCGAACATATCCGGGAAATCCGTACCGATCTGCAGAATGCGGGTTATCATCTGGGGGAAGACAGTTTTCCCTGAAGACCTGTTCTGTGAGTCATAATGCTCCGGATTTCTGTGAAAAGCGGATGCCTTTCCCAAGGGAAGACAGGACAGGTTCTGATGTATCCGTTCTCGCAGAAACATCCGCAGGAGGGAAAATTGTATTGACTTTCCCGGACAATTCATTATATTCCTTTTTATAAATACAGATGGAAAACCTCGGAGTGCAAAAATTACGGACAGTGCCGGTTTTTCGCAGACACTTTCATATAAAGGGCATGAGACATAATTCACAGCGAAGCATGAAAATACACCGTAGAGACGCACGGTGTGCGTCTCTGCAGAAGGACTTTCATATAAACCGCCATGACTGACGGTCACAACGAAGCATGAAAGCTGCGCGGAGTGCGAAAATTAAGGCGGAGGCCGGTTTTTCGCAGACACTTTCATATAAAGGGCCATGAGACATAATTCACAGCGAAACATGAAAATACACCGTAGAGACGCACGGTGTGCGTCTCTGCAGAAGCCACACACCGCAGAGACGCACACCGCAGAGACGCACACCGCAGAGACGCACACCGCAGAGACGCACACCGCAGAGACGCACACCGCAGAGACGCACACCGCAGAGACGCACACCGCAGAGACGCACACCGTGCGTCTCTACAGAAGGACTTTCATATAAAATACAGGTGATGAAAGACTTTATTAAAGTAATGAAAGCCCTGTCTGATCCGGGCCGGGTGAAGATTATCAAAATGCTGCAGCATAAAACCCTGTGCGTCTGCGAATTGCAGACTGCTTTGCAACTGTCCCAGCCCACAGTTTCCAAGCACCTGAAAATACTGGAAAATGCCGGGTTGGTCTGTTCCCGGAAAGAGGGGCTCTGGGTCAATTATTCCCTTTCCCACGGCAGCAGCCCCTATGCGGCCACGCTGCTGGGCAGTCTGAAACACTGGCTGAATGAGGAAACGGAAATACGCGAACTGGTAAAAAAATTGCCGGATATTAACCGGGAATTCATCCGCCGCCGGTGAATTCCGGTTTTTTTTTATGTTCATATATTGCCAAATAGCGATATATTGACTGATTAAAGATTGGTGTATGGGGAAGTACCGGAAAAGCAGTCCGGGGCAATCAATCCGGATCTGCATACTCATTTAAGGAGAACCTGCCATGCTGCTGAAAAGCTACCGGAAAGAGATTTTCCGGCCCGAATGCAATCCCGCATTTACCTCTGTTCACTGCTATGCCCACCTTGACCAGGATGTGGGAGACGTTATTCCCTATCTGAATGCCGAGCTGGGGGGATTTCAGTGTACGGAAGAACCGCCTTCTGTTACCTTTCAGATCCGGGGACGGCTGATTTCCGTCCATCCCAGAAAAATTGCCGTCAATTCTTTAAAAGATGAGGAAGAGGCGGAAAAAATTGTGAACTGGATGAAGAACCAGATCAATGAGATTTGGGAGCGCCGTGCGGAAATTCAGCCCTCTTTTGCACCAGCGCCCCGGCCCCAGGTCTTTGAAATTCTCAAACTGCTGCCCAAAACCAACTGCGGAAAGTGCAATCTGCCCACCTGCATGGTCTTTGCAGTGCAGATGGCCGAGGGTGTGAAAGGAGTGGAGGACTGTCCGCCTCTGGAAGGGGAAAATGCGGAGAAACTGAAAACGTATATGGGCAAATTCAATCTGGACTGGTGAGCAGCAGAGATTCCGGCTCCCTCTTTCATAAATACCGTCCCGGCGGGACGGCACATACCAGCCCGGAAATTTATTGAATGTCCGTCCGGGACAGAACAAAGTCCCAAACGAGAAAAATTCTGTAATTTTGGGAGAAAAATATGAACACACTGCAAAAAACATCCTGGCAGGCCGCAGCAATTGTGCTGATGGGTTTTGCCCTTTCCATTGCTTTGAACAGTGTCCGGCCCAATGGCATTCCCCTTGTGGGAGACTGGTCTCCGGAAGGCCGGATCACAGGTGAGAGCGGAGAAAGTCTGATTATCCCCTTTGAGGATGCCAGGAAACTTTTTGAAGCCGGGGATGCCGTTTTTCTGGATGCCCGGCCCGCATCCGATTATGAATCCGGTCATATTCAGGGGGCAAAGAACCTCCCCTGGCTGGAATTTGATGATTATTTTGACCGGATTGTGGCGGAACTTCCGGAAAACCGAACAATTATCACCTACTGCGAAGGGGAAACCTGCGATCTGGGTAAACAGCTGGCCCGCGCGCTCATTGATATGGGGTTTCCCCATGTACGGGTGCTGGCCAACGGATGGGGGGTATGGAAGAAACAGGGACTGCCGGCTGCAAAGGGAGAAATGCCATGAGTTCCCATTCTGCGGAATGCTGTTCCCATCATGACAGCGATCATCCGCATGAAAAGGAGTGCGGGGGACATCATCACCATACAGTCTCTGCGGCAGACAGCAGCGGTTCCCGTCTGCTGATTACACTGCTTCTCAATTTCATCATTCCCAGCGCGCAGATCATTGGCGGACTGTATGCCCACAGCGTGGCCCTGATTTCGGATGCAGTGCATAATTTCAGTGACTTCACTGCCATACTGATTGCCTATTTCGCGTACCGGATTGGGCAGAAAGGTGCCTCCCTTTCCCACAGTTTCGGATACCGCCGGGCCGAGGTGCTGGCGGCTTTGCTCAATGTCATCATCCTGGCCGCCGTATCCCTGTTTATCATCCGGGAGGCTGTGGAACGCTTTCTGAACCCGCAGCCGGTTATGGGCGAACTGGTGATGTGGATTGCAGGCATCGGTGTTCTGGGAAACGGTTTTTCCGCGTGGCTGCTGCACCGGGATGCCTCCCGCAGTCTGAATATGCGGGGAGCGTTTCTGCATATGATGGGCGATCTGCTCACCTCTGTGGCTGTGCTGATCAGCGGTATTATTCTGATATTCAAACCCTGGTACTGGCTGGATCCGCTTTTTTCCCTGCTGATTGTGGTTTTCATTCTGAAAAACTGCTGGACGGTGCTGAAAGAGGCCGTGAATGTTCTGATGAACGCTACACCGGAGCAGATAGACCTGATCCGGGTCCAAAGAGAAATTGAGGAAACACAGGAAGTATGCAGTGCACATTATCTGCACGCCTGGCATTCCGGGTCGGGCAGTATCGCCTTTTCCGCGCATGTGGTGGTGGCCGATCAGATGCTCAGCCGGACGGAAAAAACAGGAGAAACCATTCGGGAGAAACTCAGACATACTTTCGGTATTGATCACGCGATTCTTCAGTTTGAAACATTGGAGTGCGGCAGGGGCGGTGTGCTGTGTGAAATGTCATGCAACAGTGAATCAGAAAGCAGTTTCCCGGAAGCCGGGGGAGGGCATCGGCAGGAAAAATCCGGAAACAGGAAGGAAAAAATGAAAATACGGATTGTCACGGGCCTGCGGATATTGCTGGGCCTCGTCTTTATTTATGCAAGTGCGGATAAAATCATGCATCCCAAAGCCTTTGCCGAGGCGGTCTATAATTACCAGATTCTGCCGGATCAGCTGGTCAATTTCACGGCACTTGCGCTGCCGGTGATTGAACTGCTGGCCGGGCTGTGCCTGATTTTCAATTTCTGGACACCGGGCGCAGTAACCCTGATCAATCTGATGCTGATTGCCTTTATTGCGGCCCTGGGCTTCAACCTTTCGCGGGGTATGAATATTGAGTGCGGATGTTTCCATGCTGCCACAGGAGAAGCCGGCAGGCAGGAGATGATTTGGACAATTGTGCGGGATATTGCCATGCTGGCCGCAGGTGTGTATATTTTTCTCATGCAGAAAAACGGAACCGGGGCAGGGCATGAGTCCGCGGCAAAGTCCGGTTCCGAAGAATAAGAAAGGATAAAGGGTTTACAACAAATGAAATTCCTTTCATTTTCATATCATCCGAAAAACAGGAAACATGGTTTCACTTCGGGCATGGCGGTTTTTATCCTCGTGTTTACAGTCCTTACCGCATCCATGCCCTGCCAAAAGAAAAATATATGCAGGCCGGACAATGTGCCGGGAGCAAAAACCTGTGCCGGGGATTCAAAGCACAGGCATCTGCATATCTGCCAATTGAAAAAAAATGTTGCACTGCTGACAGACTCCTCTTCCTCCCGTACAGAGAAAAAGCAGAAAAGATCCCATCCGCAGACAGGGTCTTTTCTGCTTCTGCACCATTACGGCGGTCTTCCGAACCGGACATCCTTCCGCATGGCCCTGCACGACGGGAAAATGCCGGGACACTCCCCAGTGATTATCCTTTTAACCTGCTCCTTTCTTTGTTAAATATTTTTATCCGGAATTCCGGTGCAAAACAGGGGAGTGGAAATCTGCCCTTTCAGGACGTGAAAATCTGACAGTGTTTCCGCCCTGCTTTTGTCCTGTCTGTAGTTTTTAATCTGTTTAACATATTTGATGAATCGGTAAAAAGTCCAAATTTCAAAAATCATTATTAATAAAATCTAAGTGTTAATATGTATCAAAACCTGATTTTCGGACTTTTTACGAGACCATCATATTTCAAACAAACAATAAAAATAGATTGTGTCCTGTGATAATTGAAAAGACCCTGCGTCCGTCTGTTAATGCACTGATTCTGAAACGGATCGGATAATTTTCTGAATCATTTGCAAAAGCCCGGCGGATAAGGCTTTTCAATAAGGGCAGGACACTAATTAAAAATACGATACGGAGATTATTCGGAAATGAAAAACGTATTTGTTATACTGACTGTGGTTATGTGTTTCTGTCTGATACCTTCGGCATGGGCTGCGGACTCTCCGGAACCCGCGGCATCTGCGGCAAAACCGGAAGGACCGGTCAAAGGCATGGTGACGATGATTGATCTGGGGGCCAAAAAATGTATTCCCTGCAAAATGATGGCCCCGATTCTTGAAAAACTGGAAAAGGAATATAAAGACCGGGCTGCCATTATTTTTCTGGATGTATGGGAGAACCCGGCTCCTGCCAGAAAATTCAGGATACGGGGGATACCCACCCAGATATTTTTTGATAAAGAGGGGAATGAATATTATCGTCATACCGGTTTTCTGAATGAAGAAAGCATTGTTGCCATACTGAAAAAAATGGGTGTGGAATAGGGGGAATTATTTTGGATCAGATTTTTCTGACGGTAAATGAATGGATGACCGGCGGCATTGCCATTGCGGCCGCCGGGTGTTTTCTCTGGGGCATGATCAGTGTGCTGTTTTCCCCCTGCCATATGGCCTCCATCCCGCTGATTGTCAGTTATGTGGCCGGACAGAATCAGACACTGGAAGCCCGGCAGGGAGCCAAATACGCGCTGGCCTTTACCATCGGTCTGTTCATCACCATAGCACTGGTGGGCATTGTCTGCTCCCTGCTGGGAAGAATGCTGGGGGAAATCGGCCCCTACTGGACCATTCTGGTGGGAGCGATTCTCATCTGGGTGGCCCTGGACATGATGGGCGTATCGGCCTGCTCCATGTCCGGAGGACTGATGGGAAAACTGAAACTCAAAGGACTTTCCGGCGCGTTTGGCCTGGGACTGGCCTACGGTCTGCTTTCCGGTTCCTGCACCTTTGGATTCATTGCGCCGATTCTGGCTTTCATCACCATACAGAAACAGATAGCCGTGGGCATTTTTTATATTGTGCTCTTCGGCATCGGTCACTGCATTCCCATCGCGGTGGCAGGCAGTTCCACCGCTTTGGTGCAGCGGATTCTGGAAAACGGCAGTTTTCAGAAAGGCAGTATCTGGTTCCGGAAGGCTGCCGGAATTGCCATCGGACTGTTCGGTCTTTATTTTATTGTCAATCCCTTTGTGGGGACATCGTTTTAACAATGGTTCGGTAATTTTTTCTGATTTGCAGAGCATAAAAATATAACTGTCTGAAATCATTAAATCTGAATATTTTCTTTGCGTTTTACAACCTGCTGAAATTATTCAGTCCGAATTTTTTTACCGAACTGTTGTTTAAGAAAATAGCAGAAAAATGAAAAGAAAAAAATGTCACTGCTGGTGGACAGGCGGATAAACGGGAGTCTCCCAATGGAAACTGTCTGATTTTTTTTAATATATTTAACTCAAATTGTCACCTGCAGAGCTAAGTTGCTGATTTTTTTTGTTCCGGCAGCTTTCGGGTATTCTGTAACTGCCTGACAGGTGGCAATCCGGGTTATATTTAACAGATTCATGGAGATGACTATGAAAGAGCGCACAAAACTGCTGATTCTGATCGGCATCTATGTGATTTGCTATTATGTTCCCTGGGATCATCCCACCATCCGCCAGTCCGGACTGGAAGCCTTTATGATGCTGCGGGAATACGCACGGGAGCATGTGCTGACCTGCCTGATTCCGGCCTTTTTTATTGCCGGAGCCATATCGGTTTTTGTATCCCAGGCATCGGTGCTCAAATATTTCGGTGCGCAGGCCGGTAAAATTCTGTCTTACGGTGTGGCCTCGGTTTCCGGAACCATTCTGGCTGTCTGTTCCTGCACGGTGCTGCCCCTGTTTGCAGGAATTTACACCAGAGGCGCGGGCATTGGCCCGGCCACGGCCTTTCTGTATTCCGGTCCGGCCATCAATGTGCTGGCCATTGCCATGACCGCCCGGATTCTGGGCTGGCAGTTGGGACTGGCCCGCGCGATCTGCGCGGTGATTTTTGCCATTGTGGCAGGTCTGCTGATGGCCCTGATTTTCCGCAAAGACGATGCCGCGCGCACAGCCGGTCAGATTTATGTTCCGGAAGACGGCGCAAAAGAGCGGACCCTGGGGCAGGACGGGCTTTATATGCTCACCATGGTGCTGATTCTGGTGTTTGCGGCCTTTGCCAAACCGGCTCCCGGTTCCACGGGCATATGGCCCTTTATTTTCGGCATCAAATGGTATATGACGGGTATCCTGCTGATCCTTCTTGGATTTATGATCAAAACCTGGTTCACACAGGAAGAACGCACGGACTGGGTGCAGGCCACATGGGGCTTTATGAAACAGATATTCCCCCTGCTGGGCGCGGGTGTGCTGGTCGCGGGATTCACCCTGGGGCGGCCCGGACATCCGGCCCTGATTCCGGAGCACTGGATTCAGTCCCTGGTGGGCGGAAATTCCTTCGGAGCGAACCTGTTTGCATCCCTGGCCGGTGCACTGATGTATTTTGCCACCCTGACGGAAATTCCCATTCTGCAGGGACTGCTGGGTTCCGGCATGGGCAAAGGCCCGGCCCTTGCGCTTCTGCTGGCAGGTCCGGCCCTGTCTCTGCCCAATATGCTGGTCATCGGCGGGGTTATGGGGGTGAAAAAAACAGCCGTATTCTGCGGCATTATCGTCGTACTTTCCACCATTGCGGGGATGATATACGGCACTTTTTTTGTATAGATACTCAGTAGATCGAAAAATTTTCCCCCGGATACGGTTTTACAACTGTCCCGGAGTGCAAAAATACAATTTTTGCACTCCTCCGGAAACTTTTCGATCTACTGATACTGATTGGAATGTCAAATATATTTCTGTATACTCAGAAAAGTTGCGGAGGAGTGCCGGGCTGAAAGTCTGGCAGTCTTCCAAACTTTCAGTTTGGACTCCCCGGTCCGGACTTTTAAAAGGGTAAAAAATTTATTTGACAGACCACTGATGATCCCGCAAAAAGTCGGAAAATCAGGTTTTGATACACATAATCTGCAGATTTTATTATCTGACTTTTTACGGGTTCACCAACATTGATGTATATGTAAAAAGTCCGAAATCCGGGTATTTCAGCAGTTTAACATGCTGATTTTACTAAGGCTGAATTCCGGAAAAATGACTTTTTACGGGTTCACCAACATTGAGAAACGGATATAAACAAAACAGGAGGAAAAAAATGGAAATCAAAATTCTGGGACCCGGATGTCCCAAATGTGAAAAAACAGCCGGTATTGTAAATGAGGCACTGACGGAAACCGGTGTGAGCGCCAATGTGGAAAAAATAAAAGACGTGATGCAGATTGCCAAATTCGGTGTTTTCGGCACACCTGCGGTGATCATTGACGGGGATGTGAAATGCGTGGGCAAGATTCCCGGCAAAGATGATGTTAAAAAATGGCTGGGAAAATGAGGAGCGGATTATATGAATTTCAAGAAAATAAAGGCCCTGCTGATAATTACAGTGATTTGTCTTGCGGCAGATATGGCAGTCGGAGAGGAAACAGCAGATAAATCTCCCTCCGCCTTTCTGCCGGAACCGGTTTACACATTTGCACCGGTGGTGGAGGGAAGCGAGGTGGTGCATGATTTCATTCTGCAGAACAAAGGAAATGAAACCCTTTTCATTGAAAAGCTCAAATCCGGCTGAGGCTGCGCAGCAGCTTCGGGCGAGAAGCAGATTTCTCCGGGCGGAGAAACAAAAATAAGGGTCAAAGTGTCCACAAAGGGTTTCGGTGGCAGAACCATTACAGAATCTGTATGGATATATACCAATGACAAACAAAATCCCCAAATGCAGATTCGTGTCACCGGAACAGTGGAAAAATTCGCGGATATAAGTCCCAAACGGGTCACACTGGTCGGTGCTGTGGGATCGCCCCTGAAAAAGCAGATCCGGATTGTTCCGCAGGAGCAGTATCCTTTCAGGATTCTCAGCACCCGCGCCAAAGACGGCCGGTTTATCACATTTCAGACCGAGGAACAGAAGGAGTCTGAAAAATCCCTGTATGTGCTGACCGTTGAAAACGCAATGCAGCAGAAAGGACGTTATTATGATGTGATATATTTGGATACAGACAGCAAAATACGTCCGGTGATTGAAATTCCGGTCATGGGAAATATTCTCATACCTGCCGGTGTGCAAAACAAACCGTGAAAAAGGGTATCAATGGGATATGAAAACCGGGTTTATGCTGAAATCTGAAAAAGATTTCAGCATAAACCGGGACGAAAAAATTTATGCGAATGCAGTTTCCCGGTGATAGGATTCCAATTTCAGCAGATCGAAAAGTTTCCGGAGGAGTGCAAAAATTGTTTCCGGAGGAGTGCAAAAATTGTTTCCGGAGGAGTGCAAAAATTGTTTCCGGAGGAGTGCAAAAATTGTTTCCGGAGGAGTGCAAAAATTGTTTCCGGAGGAGTGCAAAAATTGTATTTTTTGCATGGGGAACCGGGGCCGTGCAAAAAATACAATTTTTGCACTCCGGGACAGTCGTAAGGTACTCGGCAAAAAATAAACCCTCTGAAACTGTCCGGCAGAAACATGCCAAACCTTTGTTTCGTCTCTGCTGACGGGGCGAACCGGGGGAATTATCTTTTTCTGAGTCCCTAAGGAATCGGTACGAAATAACTTTCCCATTTTTTCTGGTTCCCAAGCTCCGGCTTGGGAACCGGGGGCCCGGAAGCTCCTGCTTCCCGCTGCGGTTACGGCAGGCGTGAGCCTGCCCCCCTGCGTTCCCAAACAGGAGTTTGGGAACGAGTG
>JAABRU010000042.1 GCA_011390755.1 Desulfobacteraceae bacterium
TGCAGTTTTCACCCGGCGGGTGAAATCCGGAAACCGCTCAGACTCTGATATTTCCGGCCGGAAATCATCTTCGGGTCTGAGAATCGCTCAATTTAGGTTTCCGTCTGTGACTCCAGCGGTACATTCATATTTGGAAATCGCCTTATCCCGTATTCAGATGCGAATCCATTAAAAATGATGCACATAGCGCAGATTGAACCGGGCACCTTCCGGGCGGTTTTCGGCTTCGGTTTCAAAATACGCGTTAAAAAAGAGGTGGCGATCCGGGTGCATATGCCAGAGCAGACCGGGGCCGATACCCAGCACCTGCTCTTTGCTGCCCGAAATATCTTTGCCGCCTGCTTCGGTATCCGTAAGCTGTTTGAGATAATAGGCATTGACACCCACTCGCAGGACTTTGGGAATCACCTCATACGCCGAAGTAAAATTGAGATGCACCGCCTGCCCTGCCTGGGAATCATCCGCATCTCCGAATCCCCGGTTGGGATCATCATTTTCCCCGTTCCACAGATAATGAATCCGGGCAGAAGTCGTCCAGCGGGGCGTAATAAAAAAGGTTCCGGCCCAGTAGGGATTAAAGGAAAAGAAATTACTGCCCGGATTGATTTCCCGGTTTTCATCATATTTCCCGGTGGGAAAAATCATCTGCAGCTCTATGCGGTGCATAAAGAGAGGGCCGTTTTTCCCCATCACGGGGTCCCACTGCAGAAAAGGCCCGATCAGCAGATCCCCGAATCCTGCCCCGTTATCGGAAGGGAAAGGGCCTTCCGCTCCGTATTCCATATCCAGTGAGGCATAAGGCAGCATAAAGTTCAGCCCCCACTTCCCCCCCAGAAGCAGTTCCTGATCCGACTGATAAATGACCTGGCAAAGGAGAACCCAGGCCTCCAGATCCGGATCCGGAAAAGGAAATTCATCCCCCTTTTTATCATTGAGCTGATCTGCCGAATAATATTGCAGATACTGGGTATAATAAAAACCGGGACCGGCCGGGGGCCCGCCGTCCATAAAACTGGTAAATCCCAGATTGAGGGAAGGCAGGTCATAGGCCAGTGCCCCTGACGGAATCAGGATGCTGATTGCACAGAGCAGTATACCGGTACATTTCATTTTTTTCATTTTTCCCATCTTTTTCATTTTCCTCCGTAATGCTTTTTCAGCAATGCCAATGTTGCGGATTTTTTCTTTTTCAGAATTTTCGAGCCTCTGGTAATTTTGCACAGACTGAGCCGGTGCTTTGCAGCGATATTCCGCTGCGTTTCGCCCGCAAAAAGCTCCCGGAGCAGCTGCCAGCGCATGGCAAGGTCCCGGATTTCTGCGGGTGTAAATATTTCCCGGAAAAAAGATGCCATTTCCTCTTCAGTTCTGATTCCGGAAAATACTTTTATCAGTTCATCCGAGATCCCTTCTTTGAGAACCGAATCTTTATCCGGCAGTTTTTTTTTGCCAAAAGACGTGTCGGGTGAATTCATTTATCCCTCTCTGTTTCTGTTGACAGAAACATACAGGAATGGCAGAAAATAGCAAGTTTTTTCTGATACTGCGGAAAAAAATCTGGAAATGGAAAAAGATGAAATGCGGGCCGGAAAAATGAAGACAGAAGATCGGGCGGACGTGCCGGGGCAGAATCCGCCCGATCTGTATTTATAGTGCTGGTAGTGGGTCAAATCGGTTGAATCCCCCTCCCGCCGGGGGAGGGGAATTTCAAATCAACCGGTTTGACCCACTGCCATAATACATTGTCAATTTTGAATCTGTGACTTCGATTCCGGTGAAAAATCGGATTTTTTAAAAAATCCCGTTTTTAACTCATAATTTCAAAGTTGACAGCGCATTAGGTCAGGGGTGTAATTCACAGTTGCCGGTGAAAAGTTTCAGCAGTATTTATGCCGTCCTTTATTATTCCGGTATTGGCAAATGCTGACTGCAGTCCGTCACCGACAGTCTTGAATTGCACCCTTAGGACAGTATCAGATTAATCCTCTTTCCCTGGCCATATTCATATAGGTTTCCACCAGATTTTTCGGAGGGGTGTACTGTTCTTCACAATCTTTCTGCTGCAGACGGATGGCCCCGGTGGGACAGTGGGTGACACAGAGTCCGCATCCGATGCAGCGTTCCGCGGTAATCTGCGCGCTGTCTTCCACAGTAATGGCCTCCATCTGGCAGCGTTCCGCACATTCCCCGCAGGCCGTGCAGCTGTCCGCATCTGTCACCGCATAATAGTTGGAATTGATGACTGCGGCAGGATTGTCCATATTTTTCAGATTTTTCAGTATCTGGCAGCAGCAGCCGCAGCACATGCAGATATTGGCAGGTTTCTGGGCATTTCCCGGCTGCAGCACCAGGCCGTCTTCCAGTCCGGCTTTCAGCACATCCAGGGCTTCCTCCTGTGAGATGGGACGGCCCAGTTTATTTTCTTCATAAAAAACCGCTCCGCTGCCGAAAACAAGACAGGCCTCCGAAAGTCTGTCACAGCCTTTGCCCACCATCTTCTGCTCTCTGCGGCAGATACAGGGGGCCAGCAGAATTTTGGACTGATTTCTGATGATCTCTTCTGCCGCCTCATAGGGCATAATATTCATTTCCGCCCTGATACTCTGGGATACAGGAACAACCCGCAGCTGCTTGGTTTTCTGCTTCAGCATTCTTTCTTCCATCAGAATGGGCAGATATTCGTTTACATCCCGGATCAGTTCCTCATCCAAATCATTCAGGTGATATTCCCATATACCGACGACAAACTGGGCGGCCATATATTTTTTTTCATTATTTTTACTCTGCCGGAAAATCAGCCCTTTTTTGGACATGTTTTCCAGCATTTTGCCCAGGGCTTCCTCGTCTTGTCCCGTACGCGCGGCAATACCGGACACAGGTTCCGGAAACATCATCAGTCCGCAGGCAGTTTCAGCTTCTTCGGGTGTAAAAAGTCTTTGTAAAATGCGCAGTTCCACACCGCTTTCCGTAGGCGGAAAACCTGCCGGGAGATTGTCCAGATGTTTTGCCAGTTTCTGATATATTTCTGTCATGATTTCCTTTCTTTAAGGTGATTTCCGGAAAAGATGATACCGGAAGGGGCGCGGACTGAAAGTCCGGCAGTTTACGGCAAATGACAGTCCGGTCACAGACTTTCCGCCTGTGACTCCTTCAGATCCGGTACATTCATATTCGGAAATCGCCTGGGTAGTGTTCTGTCAATTTTGAAATTATGACCTGAAGACAGCGGTTCCGCGCTCCCCTTCCTCACGGTCGGGGCACGGAAGTCATAAAATCAAAATTGACAATGCAGTAGTGCTCTGTCAATATTAAAACGACGGGTGACATTCAGTAGATCGAAAAGTTTCCCCCGGATACGGTTTTACGACTGTCCCGGAGTGCAAAAATTATATTTTTGCACGGCAGCCGCTCCCCGCTGACCCATGCGGAAATACAGTTTCTGCACTCCTTCCGGAAACTTTTCGATCTGCTGACATTGGTTCCGCAGAGGCTGACCGCATAGGCCCTTCCGGCGGTCGCCGGGGACTGTGCAGAAGGCCCGGCGGAAAAAAATATTCCTAAAGAGCCTGTTTTTCAGACACCCTCTTATGGGGCAGCACCGCCAGTGTTATCCGGGAAATACAGATCAGACGTTCTTCTTCATCCCGGATCCGCACTTCCCATATATGGGTGGAAGAACCCAGATGACAGGGCCGGGCACATCCGCTTACTTTCCCGCCGCGTACAGAGCGGACATGATTGCCGTTGATTTCCAGACCGACGCAGTAATTTTTTTCCGGATCAACGCAGCAGTTGGCCCCGATACTCCCCAGTGTTTCCGCCAGCACCATGGATGCACCGCCGTGCAGAATTCCCATGGGCTGATGGGTCCGATGATCCACCGGCATTGTCCCCCGTATGAAATCATCTCCCACTTCGGTGATTTCAATGCCGAGATGCTGCAACATTGTTTTTTCCGACCGCGCAGCCAGTCGTTCCTTTTCGGGTTTATGAAACCAGATGGACATGAAAGTCTCCTTTGTACAGGCGATTGCTTCATAATAATGCAAATAAAGAGTCAAAAACTTCGGATGAGGTAAAAACAGGACATTATATACAGTCAGCAGACAGATATATCCTGAATAATCTTTTCCGTCTGCCCAATGGCATGGAGCAGATAATTTTCTTCACCGGTAGCCTTGGCCATAAGGGTTCCGCCTTCCAGAAGGGAAATCATAATTTCTGCAAAGGCCTCAGTATCTGTGTCCCCTGCAATCTCCCCGGCATTTTTCCCGCTTTCCAGCAGTGAAATAATGTTTTTTTTCCAGGAAACAATGGCCTGCACTGCCAACCGGTGAAGCAGGGGGTGCGTATCATCCGCTTCTGTCACCGTATTCAGGATCGGACAACCGCCGTTTGCCATCAGTTCCCTGTACATCCTGCGGAAGGTTTTGGGATACACCTTCAGTTTATCCGCATAAGATGCAAGTCCTTCCATTTCTGTACGAAGATACTGCCGGATGAAATCCAGATTATGTTCAAACGCACAGACCGCCACTTCATCTTTATTTCTGAAATTTCCGTAAATACTGCCTTTGCTCAAACCGGTCGCGGCGGTAATATCCGACAGTGAAGTGCCTGCATACCCCTTTTTGTTAAAAATGGGGGCGGCTTTCTCAATAATAAACTGCCGGGTCTGCTCGGATTTCCGGAGATTCTTTTCCTGTTTCATTTTATAAATATACCAGTCGGTATATTTTATGTCAATATGATTTTTCAGCTTCCTGCTGACCGGACTGCCAATTATCAGCAGATCGAAAAGTTTCCCCCGGATACGGTTTTACAGCTGCCCCGGAGTGCGGAAACTGTATTTCTGCACCGCCGCATCTCCCGGTTACCCCATGCAAAAATACAATTTTTGCACTCCTCCGGAAACGTTTCGATCTGCTGATTATATTTGATGAACCCGTAAAAGTCCGGATTCGTCATTCCGGCGAAAAATGGAAAGCGTCTTCCGATTCTCCTTGACTTCACAGGCAGTCTACCTTACATATACACTTTTTCAGAAAACACATTTGAAAATATCGTAATCAGAGTCAATTTTTTAAGAGGGTTACAGGATAATGAGTTGGGATTGGGAAAAACTGCAGGAACAGCAAAAACGGCGGGGAGATATTCCCCCGAAGATGGATGATTTTGTGCAGAAGCTGAATACCCTGAAAGTGCCGGGCGGCCCTTTCTGGGTTCTGATTCTGCTGGCAGTGCTGCTGAGCACCACCATGTTTTTTACCGTAAAACCCAGTGAAGTGGGGGTAGTGCAGCGATTCGGAAAATATGCGCGGACTGCCCAGCCGGGACTGCATTTTAAACTGCCGGCCGGAATTGAAACCGTCGCCAAGGTCAATGTGCGCCGGATTGAAACCGAAGAATTCGGGGCACATCTTTTCGGAGACAGGGACAGTCGCTATGTGGCCACCAACAGCAATGCCACGCTGATGCTCACGGGTGAGCTGAATGTGGCAATGGTTCCCTGGATTGTGCAGTACCGCATTAAGGATACCGAGGAAGGCCCTTATGACTTCCTCTTCAAAGTGCGGGATGTACGCCGTTATCTGCGGGATATGTCCGAAGCCACCATGCGCCTGGTGATTGGAGACAGGAGCATTGATGAAGTCATCAGCAAGCGGGATGAAATTGCTGTGGAGGCCAGGGAACTTTTGCAGACCGAACTGGATCAGGCTGAAACCGGTATTCAGATCGTAACCGTGGAAATGAAAAAAACCGATGTTCCCGAACCGGTGCAGCCTTCTTTGAATGAGGTCAACCAGGCGACCCAGGAGAAAGAGCAGATGATATACCAGGCCAAGGAAGAGTACAACAAAGCCATCCCCGCTGAAAAAGGGGAGGCCGACAGAATCATCAAAGCCGCAGAAGGTTATGCCCTGGATCGTGTCAACCGGGCCAAAGGGGATGCTGCCCGCTTCCGTTCCTTATATGAAGAATATGCAAAAGCCAAAGATGTCACACGGCGGCGGATGTACCTG
Organism: Desulfobacteraceae bacterium; assembly: GCA_011390755.1. GTDB lineage: Bacteria > Desulfobacterota > Desulfobacteria > Desulfobacterales > Desulfococcaceae > JAABRU01. Next base: position 6,021 of record JAABRU010000042.1, read on the forward strand.
GAATCACTGCGGGATGTGTTTCCCAAACTGAAGCAGAAATATCTGATTGATGAGGATCAGAAAAACCTGCTTCCCCTGCTGAATCTGGAAAGCGGAAGCGGAAAATAAGGGACTTTGGTGGTTTCCTGAAAAAAATGTGCCGAAGGGAGTGCCAAACTTTCAGCTCGGCACTCCTTTGGTACAGTCTTTTCCGGAAATCACCTAAATAGTCTGCCGGCCCGCGGGCGGACACCGGGTTCGCCCCGATACGTCCCGGATAAGAAACGGAAATTTTATTTTTGGGGAATTTCTGACTGAAAACCTCCGGTGCATAAACGCTTACATTCCGCCCTTTCCGGCAGGGAAACTTCACAGACTGTAAACCGCGGTCAAAGGGGTATAAGAATATAGCAGACTTTGCTCCGGCAAATATATGGGGGATAGCAAGTTGAAAGCCTTTTACATCATACTGGCAGTGGCAGCCTTTACCGTTATTTACGAATCGGCTTATGTGGTGGATGAAACCGAACAGACGGTAATTACCCAGTTCGGAAAAATCATCGGGGAAGCGATAACAGAACCCGGTCTGGGTTTTAAAATTCCCTTTATTCAGAAAGCCCAGATGTATCCCAAAAATCTGCTGCAGTGGGACGGTGATCCCGGACAGATTCCCACCAAAGAAAAAACCTATATCTGGGTGGACACCTTTGCCAGGTGGAAAATTGTGGATGCCATCAAATTTCTGAAAACCGTGGGCGGTGTCACCGTAAATGATAGTATTGTCAAGGCCAATATCAAACTCAATGATATTATTGATCCGGCTGTCCGCAACTTTATCACATCCAACCGGCTTATCGAAACCGTGCGCAAAAGCAACCGTCCCCTTGATCTTTCCCAGGTCAGAGCCGACGAGGGGGATCTGGCAAAAGACAAAGCCCATGAATACAATATCACCATCGGCAGGGAAAAAATTACCGCAGGTGTTATGAAACAGGCCCGGCCCAAACTGGAACAGTTCGGCATCGAGCTGGTGGATGTAAAAATCAAGCGGGTAAACTATGTGGATACAGTACGGGATTCGGTTTACAATCGTATGATTGCCGAAAGAAAACAGATAGCAGAAAAATTCCGGTCCGAAGGAAAGGGAGAAGCCCGCAAAATCATCGGTCAGAAAGAAAGGGAGATCAAGCGCATCTCATCCGAGGCATATAAAACAGCCCAGGAAATCAAAGGTAAGGCGGATGCCGAAGCAACAGCCATCTTTGCCGAATCTTTCGGACTGGATCCGGAATTCTATTCTTTTGTTCAGACCCTGGATATTTATGCCACTGCCCTGACGGAAAACAGTTCGCTGATACTTTCCACGGATTCAGAATTTCTGAAATATTTCAAGGGGTATACCGGAACCACCGGGAAAAAAATGCCCCTGGAATGAGGGAGCGGAAAGTCGGAAAATCTGTCAGCCCGGCAAAACCGCTGTTCCCGTTTCTCTGCCAACCCCCCCCTCCCTGATACCTATACTCAGCACCGGAACAAACTGAACTTCTGAATTTCAGGCTCCCTTTTCCGTATGCTGAAATCTGCCGGTGATACGGAATTATTTCAGACTGTCCCCGGATTCCGGGACTTTTCAGAAAGCGCAGTTTATGCCGGTGAACAGTATAGGGGGGGAGCGAAGCGTAACGCACCGTAAAGTTCCAAATTCCGGTGCGTTTAGGCTGGCGACTAACGCACCCTGCGCCCACCTCTGTTTTTATGCATCGCTGTGAATGTAAATCATGGAGGTTTATATGAAACTCTCAGAAATTAAAATAATTTCTGAGAGTTAAAATTGATGATCTCGTAAAAAGTCAGATTTCTGAAAATCGCTGTTAATAAAATCAGCATATTAACGTGTGTCAAAACCTGATTTTTTGACTTTTTACGAGATCATCAAAATTGGTCATACCAATTTTCTTTCATGCTTCGTTGTGAGTCATGACTCATGGCCGTTTATATGAAATTCCTTCACCCCAGGGTGCGTTAGCGAAGCGTAACGCACCGTTATTACTCGTTCCCAGGCTCTGCCTCACACACTGCCGGAGGCGGAGCCTTCCGGAGGATGCGTTCCCGTGCGGAGCCAGGAAACTTTCATGCTTCGTTGTGACCGTCCCGTCATGGCCATTTATATGAAAGTGTCTGCGAAAAACCGGCCTCCGCCTTCATTTTCGCACTCCGTGCAGCTTTCATGCTTCGCTGTGAGTGCAGTACCCCACTGCGGTTTTCCTCCGATGTTTCGGATACCCCTCTCATTTTAACCTTGACGATACAATAGCCGTCCAGCATTATCATGCGCAAAAATTCAGCATAAAAAAAGGAAAGACAGTTTCCTGCCTTTCCTTTTTTTTACAAACAATCCTGATGAACCGGTAAAAAGTCATTTTTCCAGAATTCAGCCTTAGTAAAATCAGCATGTTAAACTGCTGAAATACCCGGATTTCGGACTTTTTACATATACATCAATCTTTGTTTTCAGAATCTATTTTCTGCCGCTGTACTCCATATATGCCATCGCAACGGTCCGGTAAATGATATGAGCGAATTTGGAGAAAGGCAGACTGATGAAGAAAGTCCAGATGCAGATCAGATGCAGCAGATAAATGCTGTAGGACATGCAGGCAGCCCCGCCGATACGGGTCATCTGGGTCAGCATACCGGTCAGGCCCAAAGCCAGTGCCAGGACAACAATAAACCAGTCTTTGTAAGCAGAAACCTGATCATCTTTGGTAATGCGGTCTTTAATCATCAGGGCAGCCCCGATAATCAGGGATACACCGGCAATATTACCCAGCCATTTCACCGGATTCAGCTGGGAATAGGGGCCGTGGATTCCGAAACCGTACATGACCACAAAGAAAATATTGGTCACAATAAAAAGACCCAGAAATCCGAAGAAAACCATCATATGTGATGTGGCCCTTTCGGCATTCTCACCGCATTCGGTAAACTTTTTATGCTGCAGAACGGTCGGGATCACCTTTACAAGGGCTTCCACAAATCCTTTGGGATCAATTTTTTCCTTATCGGTTTTTCCGCAAATGAGCGCATCTTTATGAATATCGGCCATAAAACGCCTGAGTCCCAGCGCAAATACACCGATGGAAAAGAAGAAAGTCGGAATCATTACCACATCCACCAGGGTTGAGTGGATAAATTTGGCATGTACAATGCTGTCTCCGTTGGGCGTAATATCCAGCCAGTGCAGGCCGAAAAGTTTGGCCATCAGCCCGATAACCAGGAACAGCACAACGGGGATAGCCATGAGGACGGGAAGTTTTTTGGGGTTATTGATCATATCTGCCAGTTTTTTGGGCCGGGCATACTCCTGAATGGCATAGGAGCGGACAGCCGCCAGCACATCTCCCGGTTTTGCCCCTCTGGGACACAGGGTTGAGCAGTCGCCGCAGTTATGGCAGAGCCATATGTCGGCATTTCCCACCAGTTTGTCTTTCAGACCCCATGATGCGGCAATCATCTCTTTTCTGGGGAAAGGTTTGTTATCCGGAGAAATCGGACAGGCCACCGCACAGGTAGCGCACTGATAGCATTTCTTCAGGTCTTGTCCCCCAAGCCCGATTACCTCATTGATAAATCCGACATCGGGCTCCACCATATATCTTTCTGTCATCTTACTCATCTCCTTTTATCAGTTATCAATTATCAGTTTCCAGTGATCCGGTATATGAATTTTCAAAAATCATTCCTGCCGGATCACTGTTTACTGCCTAGTGAGGACTGACTTCTGTTCACTGATAATTAGAAGCCTTTGAACGGGTTCGGGCCAAGTGCTTCAACGGATTCCACGAATTCGTTGATGATCTGCGGCACTTTGTCATATTCGTCAATGGCAATTTCAAACTGTGCCACACGTTCCTCTTCCAAAGCCAGGCTGGCCAGCGCGTCACCGATTTTTTTCATCCGGATCTCGGCCAGCTCACTTCCTTTCACAAAGTGGCACTGGTAGTCATCCCCGTGTTTGCATCCCAGGAGAAATACACCGTCCATCCCCTGTGACAGAGCGTCTTTGATCCAGATAACGTTGACAGAACCCAGGCAGCGAACCGGAATCAGGCGGACATCCGCAGAATAGGACAGCCCTTTCAGTGCCGCAATGTCCAGAGCCGGGAATGCATCATTTTCACATACCAGTCCCAGAATCCGGAAAGGCGGTTCGGAATAGTCATCTTCCGAAGGAACCTTTACCGATTTGACCATGGAACCGATGCTGTCAATATTGTAATCCGCGAAACCGATGATACGTTCGGGACAGGCTCCCATGCAGGTACCGCAGCGTCGGCACCGGGTCGGGTTGGGTTTGGGTGTTCCTTTTTCGTCATCATCCAAAGCCCCGAAAGGACATTCATCTGTGCAGCGTTTGCACTGGGTGCACCGCTGGAAAAAGAAATCCGGAAAGGTCATATCGCCGGAACGGGGATGCACGGCCACACCGCGGTTGGAGCATTCCACACACTGGATAGCCTTGAGCGCAGCACCGGCAGCATCTTCCATGGATTCCTCAATGGTCATGCTGCGGCGGACAGCGCCTGCGGCATAGATACCGGTTCTCTGTGTTTCATAGGGAAAACAGATAAAGTTGGAATCACAGTATCCCTCAAACAGACCGATATCCCTGAAGGCCGGCCCCTGACGGTAGGCAAGATTCACCACCGGATCATCAGCAGTTGCCGGAACCATGCCGGTTCCCAGCACAACCATATCGGCTTTGACCTGAATTTTTTCTCCCAGCAGGGTATTATCGGCCTCAATTATCAGCCCACTGCCGTTTTTGGAGACAGCAGTCACTTCCCCTTTGGTCAGGAAAATGCCAGGATCCTGCTGCACACTTTTATAAAAATTTTCATTCAGACCGGGGGTGCGCATATGCTGGTAGAAGACATAGGATTTCCCGTCTTCATAATCTTCCCGCACATATTTGGCCTGTTTCAGGGCCACCATGCTGGTAACCGCACCGGCATAACTGAAGTCGGAATCGCCTGCATCACCACCCGGACTCTGAATGAATACAACGGATTTGGCAGGACGGCCGTCGGACGGGCAAAGCACCGGGCCTTTGGCAGCCATTTCTTCAAACTGATGGTTGGTGATCACATCCGGAGACTCTCCGAATCCGAGATGGGCAAATTCACCCGCTGCCGGTTTGTAGGGACGCCAGCCTGCCGCCAGAATGACCGCACCGAATTTTTCTCCCGCGGGATCGGTCTTCAGAATGTCAACTCTGCCTTTATTGTATTCCAGGTAGAGTTCATGCTGTTTTTCCGCATCCAGTTCATTCCCTTTTTCATCCACTTTCATTTCCGGAGGCAGCGGATAGGGAACATCAAATTCGATTTTATCCCCCGGTTTTTTCAGGGTGACGGTAAAATCACCCGGCTGCCCGGCAATACGGGCAACAACCGTATTGGTTTTTACTGTTATGCCGGGATATTTCTCCATCTCATCTATTTTTGACTGCACCACGGAGGGGATCAGGCTGTCATAGGGCATTCCCACCGGGGTCTGCTTGCGGACTTTGGCCGCATATCCGCCCAGATAGGACTCTTTTTCCACAATCGTGACATCATATCCCACTTTGGCTGCATCAATGGCTGCGGAAAGACCGGTTACACCGCCGCCGATAACCAGGATCCGGTTGGAAAAATTATCCAGTTTATAGGCTTCGGGCAGTTTGATTTTTTCCACCCGCGCCATTCCCATGCGAATATAATCTTCGGCCATCATCTGTACACGGTCGAAATTATCCTCATCTTCTTTTTCTTCTTCGGTCAGCGCCGGAAATTCCGAACGGGGATGAGACCAGACCACGCCTTCACGGATATTGACGCGATCCACCGCGCAGCCCTCAAATTTGAATATATCAAAATTGACCCGGCGGGAACATGCGGCTATCACCAGTGTATTGGCTCCGTCCGCAACATCCTTTTTAATCTCTTCCAGACCTTCTTTTCCACAGTAGCAGGAATGTGTTTTGACGGGAAGTCCTTCTTCCTCGGGCACATCACACAATGCTTTTACATCCAGGGCCTCCCCGATTCCGCAACCTGTGCAAATATACACACCGTATTTTTTATCCATGGATATCCTCCTGATTTCAGTGATCCTGAAACATATTTTTATTGATCACTGTTATCTTTTCGCAATGGTTTGAATCGCTTTCAGGGCCATACCGGTAGCATTCTGGTTTGACGAAACCACATCCGCCGGTTTGTTGGCGCATCCTGCACCGAACATGCCGCCTTTTTCAAAATCATTGATAATGAACCCGTCTTCCGTATATTTCAGATCCGCAGGCAGCCTGACATTGGCTGCAGTTGGCTGCATACCGGTAGCGAGTACGGCCAGATCCACAGTCTGATGAATCTTTTCACCGGTCACGGCATTTTCTGCTACAACAGTGATATTCTTGCTTTCCGGGTCTTCGCTGACTTCCGCGACTTTGCCTTTGATGAAGAAAACATTTTCGTCTTCTTTGATTTTATTGTAAAACTTCTCGTATCTCTGCCCCGGAGCCCGGAGATCAATATAGAAAATATATATTTTGGCATCCGGATATAATGCCCGGATATAGGTGGCCTGCTTTAAAGAGGCCATGCAGCAGATATAGGAACAGTACGGCAGATGATTTTCATCTCTGGAACCGGCACACTGCACAAACGCAATGCTTTGCGGGGCATGATCATCAGAAGGACGCAGTATCTTTCCGCCTGTGGGACCGTTGGGAGCCGCCAGACGCTCCATCATCATATTGGTAATAATGTTCTGGTATCTGCCGAAGCCCAGATTGTCAATCCGGTTGGCATCATAGGGTTCCCATCCGGTGGCCCATACCACAGAACCGACATTCAGCGTAATTGTTTTGGCTTCCATGTCCAGTTCAATGGCATCGTATTTACAGGCCTCCTTGCATTTTCTGGCATCTTCGGTTCCGATAATGCGGGGAGAAAGGACATAACGCGCCGGAAATGCCATTTCATGCGGCAGGGCTGCCCCTTTGATTCTGTCCATACCGAAATTGAAATCATTGGGAACTTCTGTTTCACATACTTTGGCGCATTCGCCGCAGCAGGTGCAGGCGGCATTGACATATCTGGGATTGAGTTTTACGCTTACTTCATAATTCCCGGCACTTCCGTCAACTTTCTCCACCTCGGCCAGCGTAAAAACTTTGATATTCGGATTGTCTTTGATTCGCCTGAAATTGATTTCGAGCCCGCAGGTAGGAGGACATAGCTTGGGGAAATACTGGTTAAGCTGTGCTACCCTTCCGCCCAAGTAAGGATTTTTTTCGACCAAAAACACCTCGTACCCCACTTCGGCAGCTTCGAGGGCCGTGGTCAGGCCGCTGATCCCACCTCCGACAACCATAATGCTTCCGCTGGCAGGGGCTTGTTTGTCTACTGTCATGCTATCCCTCCGTGCATCATAAATTTTGATTGATTATATCGTTTCATTTTCTGACTTTCCATCATAATGGCACCGTGTTAGGTGTTAGGTGTCAGGTGTCAGTTTGTTTATTGTATGATTTTTTCAGAAAATAAATTCCACAAGGCAGGAAAAAAACAAAAAAGACAGTCATATTGCAGTTGCGCAGACAGGATGCGGAACATACGGAAAGTGGAAGCCTTTAGAATATCACCGAACGCCCAATATCTTTCCGGAAACCTGCAGTGTGAAATTTTTCTTTTGAAACATCATACTCCTGACACCTGACACATAACACCTAACACCTGATCGTAATAAAAACCTCCGGATGTCAACGGACACCCGGAGGTTATTTATTTTATTGATTATGGGAATCCGGAATACAGAATCATTCCGTTCCCCGCATCAATTAATCAGGGATGATCTTGATATATTCTTTCTTAAATACATCCCATTCTTTTTTGGCAGGATCAAACTTGGAGTTCACAAAGCAGAACCAGTTTTCATCATCCTGGCCCGGATAGTCAGCCTGATAATAGAAACCGGGGTAACGGGTTTCTTTACGGTACTGAATGTGGCGCAGATGAGATTCAACTGTCCAGATACGATGCTCAATTTCCCATGCTCTCATGAGTTCATGAAGATCACCGGCTGCCATTTTTTCACAGTCTTCGCGCATGGTTGCAAGGAGATCCATAACAACCTCAAGCATTTTGCTGCTTGTCTGATAGAATGTGGCTGTACCCGCACCATATTCATGGGTTGCTTTCATGAGGCGGTACATCATACCTTCCGGTTTGATGTAATAGGGGTTAATATTAACTGCGGTGGTGTATTCGCAGTTATCCAGGAAGGTGCGGACAGGTTTGTAAACCAGGTCAACAAGTTCTTCCTTGGTCTGTTTCAGTGTGGGAACAAAGTCTGCATTGTCACGGACAAATCTTGCCATGGATTTGGCTGCCATACGTCCTTCGGCATGTGAGCCTGAAGAGAATTTATGACCGGAACAGCCGACACCATCGCCAGAAGTAAACAGACCGTTGACAGTTGTCATGCGGTTGTAAACTTTGTCTTTGTATTTGATTTTGTATGCTTCGGGAACCCAGTCAAAATCAGGGCCGGATGTCCACAGACCGCAACAGCCGGAGTGGGAGCCCAGCAGGTAGGGTTCGGTGGGCATAATTTCCGAATTTTTCTTTTCAGGCTCACAGTTCTGGGCACACCACAGGTTGGCCTGGCCGCAGGTCATGTCAAGGAAATCTTCCCATGCTTCTGATTCCAGATGCTTGAGTTCTTTCTTGTCCATGGTCTCGCCAAGTGTTGCCAGGGCAGTAACGGTATCCATAAGGATAGGACCGCGGCCTTCTTTCATTTCAAACAGCATCAGATGGTTACGCAGACAGGTCGGTGTGATTGCCGCTGTTCCGTAAGGAGCATATTTTTCAAGTTCTGCCTTGGCTGCATCACTGGCTGCAAAATTTTCACCCAGACCGTTAAGAGCTTTGGCTTTGAACAGGAGGAACCATGCACCGACCGGGCCGTAACCGTCTTTAAAACGGGCCGGGGTGAAACGGTTTTCCATCATGGAAAGTTCAGCACCAACTTTCATACACATTGTATAGGTGGAACCTGCGTTCCATACAGGATACCATGCACGGCCTTTACCTTCACCGACTGAACGGGGCTGATAAATATTAACAGCTCCGCCGCATGCAACCATCATGGTTTTGGCTTTGATGATGTAAACTTTATTTTCACGAACGGAAAAACCTACAGCACCGGCAATACGGTTTTCTTCATTTGCATCAAGAAGAAGTTCAACGATAAAGCAGCGTTCAATAATATTGTCTTCGCCAAGAGCAAGTTTTGCGGCTTCGGCAACGATTCTTTTGTAAGATTCGCCGTTGATCATGATCTGCCATTTACCTGTGCGGACAGGAGTGGCTCCGGCTTTCAGGGTGCCCTGTTTCAGACCCTTTTTACCGTCCAGGTTTTTACCGTCTTCGGTTTTTTTCCATACCGGCAGACCCCATTCTTCAAACAGGTGGACAGAATCATCAACGTGGTTTCCAAGATCAAAGATAAGGTCTTCGCGAACCAGACCCATCAGGTCATTGCGGACCATGCGCACATAGTCATCAGGGGTATTGCTGCCAATATATGTATTGATAGCGGAAAGACCCTGGGCAACAGCACCACTGCGCTCCATAGCTGCTTTGTCACAAAGCAGAATTTTCTTGTCGCCTGCCCATTTTTTAATTTCAAATGCTGTACCGCAGGCAGCCATACCACCACCAACGATAAGAATGTCAACCTCACGCTCGTCAACTTCCGGATCTCTGACAGCTTTAAGTTCTCCCAAAGGTTTGTTCGGTAATGCCATACTCCATACCTCCTTAATATATCTTCAATTTATATTACAGATTTTAATTTTCCGATTGTTCAGTTATCTACAGATATGCAACGCAAAACCGGGTTACACGGTAGCAATCGGTTTTTTCAGAGTGTAGCCATCTGCCTCTTCAGTGGAGAGCAGTTCACTGTCAAGATCTTTACCCTGCAGATCAGCATAAGCATTTGCCTGGCCTTCAGGAGTAGTACGAATGGGGAATTTAAAGCGTTTGATAAGTCCGTTTCTGAACTTACATGTCCACATAACATCCTCTGTACCCATCATCGGCATGATGCTGCTTCCCAGCGGTACAAAGTCTGCATATCCTCTTACTTCAATTGCCTGGGTGGGGCAGATCTTTACGCAGGAAAAGCATTCCCAGCACTGATCCGGCTCCTGATTATAGGCTTTCATTGCGTTGGGATCCAGAACCATCAGGTCATTCGGGCAGATGTACATACAAGCTGTTTTGTCTCCACCTTTACAACCGTCACATTTTTCCTGAATTACAAAACTCGGCATTTACAATACCTCCTCATAACATTAGTAGAATTAAAGGTTTACACTTACGCCAGAGTCACCTGCGGGCAGATCTGACCGAAGCGCCTCCCTTCGTAAATTTCAGCCGGAAAACTTTTCCCGACTGTTAATGCCCTTCCAATATATAAAATCAGTTACTGTCTTATCTTTAAAGAGAACATTTTACACCATAAGCGGAACGAAGTAAATACTTTTTTATGGTTCAGTACATTTTTTCTGAAAATGGCATTTTTCATATCCCGCAGCAACAGCAGTAATAAGAGATATGTCATTTTCGACAAAAAAATCAGGATATTCTTTTTTCGGGTATGCGGTTTATTCTGCCGGAATTCCCCTAACACCCTTTATTACAGATGTCAATATTTTTTGGTTTTTCCGATTTATTATGCAAAAAAAAATCTTCATAATCAGAGTAATTCCCATAAAAATTTCCGGCAGTACAGCAGAATCGGCATATGTGATTATTTGCGGCAGTAAATGTATTTTCCCGTTGACAAATTCCTGTTCCGGATTAATTTTTCTGAGTTTACAAAAAAATGCGGGACAGATTCTGAAAAACAGAAACTGATAAAAAAATCCGGCCAGGACTCCGGTACTGCAGAAATGAAAGCCGGAGCCACATTTCTTCCGCTTTTGCAGAAAGATGTCTCCTCTCTGCATTTCCGCATTTTTTTCCGTAGCAGGGAGAAAGGCAGACTCCCCTCCCACAGGGGCCAATGCTGTTTCCTTACGCATTTTTCTCCTCCCCCGGCAGGGGAGGGGGAGAAAGCAGCAGACTGAAAATAAAAACAGTTTTCCCCCTGCCTGAGGGCAATACTGTTGCCTTAAGCAAAACCGGAGTGCTGAACTTACAGTTTAGCACGTCTTTTTCTGTATAATTTCTGCATGTCAAACTGTAAGTCTGACACTCCTCCGACCTTAGGGACTCAGAAAAAGATAATTCCCCCGGTTCGCCCCGTCAGCAGAGACGAAACAAAGGTTTGGCATGTTTCTGCCGGACAGTTTCAGAGGGTTTATTTTTTGCCGAGTACCTTAAGGCAACAGCATTGCTCCTGAGGGAGGGGAGTCTTAAGGCAGCAGCACTGTCCCACAGGCCGGGGGGATTTTCATATTAAGTCAGCAGCCTTACCCTGCAGCAGGGCAGGGGAACTTTCTGCCCAGGGGAAACGGCATTGAAACCACTGCATTATTTCACTTAAAACTGTGCAGGTATTTCGGAGCAGAACATCGAATGCCGGGTTATGCTTCGCTAACCGGACCTGCATTTTTAAATGAAACAGAGCACTATAACAACGATGGAGATTGATGAATGGAAAATACCCCGGAAGAATATGAAGTGATCCCTCTTTCAGCCGATGACAGTTTCAGTTTTTCCTGTACACCGTCCGTATCCTGTTTTAATGAATGCTGCCGGGATATCAGCCAGTTTCTGACACCTTATGACATTCTCTGCCTGAAAAATCATCTGAAACTGGGTTCTGCTGAATTTCTGGAAAAATACTGCACACAGCACACCGGCCCGGAAACCGGACTGCCGGTTGTCATTTTACGCCTTGATCCCAATGAGGATATGAAATGCCCCTTTGTCGGGCCGGAGGGTTGCCGGGTGTATGAAAACCGTCCTTCCTCCTGCCGGACCTATCCCCTGGCCCGCCTGGTATCCCGTTCCAGGGAAACCGGACGGATATCAGAGCAGTATGTGCTTCTGCAGGAAGAACACTGCAAAGGACACATGGAAAATCACAGGCAGACAGTCCGGGAATGGGTTGAACAGGAGGGAATCGCTGTCTGCAATGAAATGAATGATCTGATGGTGGAAATTATTGCTTTGAAAAACAGTCTGCATCCGGCCCCCCTGGATTTTAGGGAAAGGCATATTTTCCATACGGCCCTTTATGATCTGGATAATTTCCGGACGCAGGTTTTTCAGAACCGTCTCCTGGAAAAGTCGGATGTCACTCCGGAAGAACTGCGGGCAGCGGAAAGCGATGATACTGCCCTGCTGAAACTGGGCATCCGCTGGGTAAAATATGCAATTTTCGGGGGGCGGACGTAGATGATTTCCGGAAAAGATGATACCGGAGGAGTGCCGAACTGAAAGTCCGGCAGTGTCCGGCGGATGACAGACCCGCTCACAGTCTTTCCGTCTGTGATTCCTTCAGATTCGGTACATTCATACTGGCTATACTTTTGCACTTTTTCATAAGTTACTGATTATATTGTAATTAAAAAATTGACCTCAATTTTTCTGTATCAATAATTTCAGTAGGTTATCATCTAAAATCAGCTTATAATTCAAAAAGTGCAAAAGTATAGATATTCGGAAATCGCCTTAATTCTTTCCTGAGCCGAAAAAAAGTACTCCGAATGACAGATTTACAGGTGATAATCTTATCATTATGAAACACAAAGGCAAAGTTGCACTGGTCCCCGGTGCCATCAAAGGGATTGGCAGAGAGATCGGGCTGGCACTGGCAGATGAGGGAATGCGCCTGGCACTGAATTATTTTGACTGGGAAGAAAGCCTGGATGAAATGAAACAGGCCTTTGCAGACACCGGGGCAGAGCATATCATCCTGCGGACAGACCTGCGGGACACTGAGGCCGTCCCCGGGCTGATCCGTCAGATTACGGAGCGGTTCGGCAGACTGGATATTCTCATCAATAATATAGAGCGGGGTGGCTGGCCCGCGGTTCACGGTCCTTATACCCGGCAGCAGTGGGATTTGGAGCAGGAAACCACCCTGCGGGCAAAACAGTGGCTTTTTGAGGCCGCACTGCCCCATTTAAAAGCATCCGGTGAGGGATCTGTTATCAATTTTTCTTCTGTTGCCGGGATATGCGGACGCAGCGGCCCGGCTTCCCATATCTTCAACGAGGGATATGCCGCAGCCAACCGGGGCATTTCCCTGCTGACTGAAACCTGGGCAAGACTGGGCGCGCCCGAAGTGCGGGTCAATGAAATTATGCTGGGATTTTTTGAAACCCGTCATGCGGAAAAGACCAGAGGCTGGGGGCTGCTCAGTGAAGAACAGAAGCAGGCACTGCTTGACCATATTCTTCTGCAAAGAACCGGCAGGACAGCAGACGCGGTAAAAGCCGTCCGCTTTCTCCTGCATGATGCGCCGTATATGACCGGGGCTGTGCTGCGCCTTGACGGGGGCTATATACTCGGAGGGGAAAAAATCGCGCCCATGCCGGAAGGTGTGGTATAATATCCGGCAGAAATGATTCAGGGCCTTTTTTGCCGGACTGCTGCTTCACCGCCGCCCTGATCAGGGATTCGGCAAAGAATAAGGCACTCAGCAAAAAATAACTCCCCCGTTTCATCTGATCAGGGGACGGAATGCACAGTTTCTGTTTATCCGCAGGATATTTCCGGAGGATTTATTTCTTACCGGGGCCCTAAACCCTCTGCATCCGGCTGACAGAAAAATGCTGCCAGCCGTTTATTCTCTGCGGCCGGGATTCACCGGGGGAATTATCTTTTTCCGGGTCTCTTATACCCGCATTTCGCCAGTTTTTGTAACAGGTTGAAAATTAAACTGAATTTTTCAAGTTTTTTTACATGCCCAAAGAATCGGATTCAGTAAATTCAGATTGTTGAGCGTAAAGAGCAAAATGCGGGTTATACCCAGAGGATATATTTTTTAAAGAAAAAAGCAATCGGCAGGGCAAAGAGCAGCGCGTCAATCCTGTCCAGAATCCCGCCGTGTCCCGGCAGAATTACACCCGAATCTTTCACACCGGCCACCCGTTTAAACTGGGATTCAAACAGATCCCCAACCTGCCCGGCAATTCCCAGGCAGAGAAAGAAAATAATGCAGCTTCCCCAGGGAATACCCGATAAAAAGAAGATTTTAATGACGGCTCCCACGGCAACATTGGCAAACAGCCCGCCTGCGGAACCTTCCAGGGTTTTCCCCGGACTCACAGAAGGGCAGAGTTTGTGTTTTCCCCAGTAAGTTCCTGCATAAAACGCGCCGATATCCCCGGCAAAAATCAGCGCCAGCAGCATAAAAAACCAGAGCATTCCGTTGCTTCCGCTGCGGATGAGGATGGCAAATGAAAGGAATACCGGAATGTACACATATCCCTGGACGGCCGCGGCCGCTTTGGACAGAACCGCGGGATTCTCTTTAAAACGGGTCAGGGAATAGAAAGCGCAGATGATAAAATAAAAGGCGGCAATGCAGAGAATGATTTCTCCGGTGAATGTATGTACAGCCAGAATCGTCAGCATACCGCTGAGCATACTGAACAGGGGCAGGAATGCCAGCAGACCTTTTGTCTGTCCCCCCTCCAAAATCCGGAAGTATTCGCCAAGACTCAGCAGACAGACAAGGGCAATAAAAACAGCAAAAGCTGTGCCGCCTTTATAAATCAGAAAAATCAGAAAAGGAAGGGCCGTCAGACCGGTGATCCATCGTTGTAAATGCATTATATTTCCCGGTGATAAAATGCTGTTTCCTTAGGCAAAATAATTGTCTCCCCCGGTGGGAGGCAGTACTCCCCGCCCTAAGGTTTTTTTTCCCCTTAGCAGCAATGCTGCTGACCGAAGTCGCTGGGGCGTATGCAATATGCCTGTAATGTAACATCCCCTTTGAGAAAAAATCCGAACTGAAAAACTGCACCGCAGATTTACACGGTCAAACCGGATTCCGTCATCCCAATATTGACGCACTGTACAGGATAAAAAAACAACATACTGATTATTATTAAAATCAGCCACGAATGACACGAATCTGCACGAATCGCGCAAACCGTAGTTCGTGTAATTCGTGGCTGCCGGCCTGCTTGTTGGGTTATGTAAGCCAGGCGGCACAAACCGTAATTCGTGAAATCTGTGTAATTCGTGGCTGCAATATTATATCTTCCGCGTAATGGCACAGATTAGCTGTTTGATATTAAACATTTTTTAAAATCGTAAATACATTTTGTCCTGTACAGTGATACTGACGGAACACTGTTCATATACGGATGGTATATTAACAGCGATTTTCAGAAATCTGTCTCTCAGGGGTCATCAGCGCTGACAGGGCAGCATGCCCTGTCAGCATTATTCGGAAGACTGCGGCACTTTCCCGAATCTGCGTTCCCGCTTTTGATATTCTTTGATAATGCGGATAAGTTCTTCCCCGGAAAAATCCGGCCACAGGGTATCTGTAACATAAATCTCGGAATAAGCAATCTGCCATAAAAGAAAATTGCTGATACGCATTTCCCCGCTGCTGCGGATCAGTAAATCCGGATCAGGCATTCCCGCGGTAAAGAGATGATCCGATATGAGTTCTTCGCTGATATCCCCGGGGGAAATCCGCCCTTCTTTGACTTTCCTGGCAATTTCCTGCACCATGCAGCAGATTTCCGACCTGCTGCCGTAACTGAGGGCAAGGTTGAGAATCATCCCGCTGTTATCCGCGGTCAGGCTTTTGGTTTCCGAAATTGCGGCCTGTACATCTTCCGGCAGTTTGCTGATTTGGCCGATGACATGAAAACGGATATTGTTATCTCTCATTTCCTGCTGTTCGGATTTGAGAAATTTCTTCAGAATCAGCATCAGTGCCCTGACTTCCGTTTTGGGGCGCTGCCAGTTTTCCGTAGAAAAAGCATAAAGGGTCAGCACCCCGATACCCAGTTTACGGCAGGTCCGGACGATTTCCCGCACCACATCGGCCCCCTGTTCATGTCCGCGGACACGGTTCATCAGCCGTTTCCGTGCCCACCGTCCGTTCCCATCCATAATGACGGCAATGTGTGCCGGAAGCCGGGCGGGGTCAGCCCCCTTTTTCGCTGCTGCCGAAGTATCAGAATTCAAGGATTTCCTTTTCTTTTTCTTTGCAGATTTCACTGACGCGGTTTATGAAATCATCTGTGATTTTCTGTACTTCATCCTGGGCTTTGAAAGCGTTGTCTTCCGCAATATCTCCGTCTTTTTTAAACCCCTTAATCAGTTCATTGGTGTCCCGGCGGATATTCCGGATGGCAATTTTGCAGTCTTCCCCCATTTTGCTGACCAGTTTCACCAGTTCTTTACGGCGGTCTTCTGTCAGGGGCGGAATATTGATGCGTATGAGTTTTCCGTCGTTGGTCGGGGTCAGTCCCAGGCTGGTTTTCAATATGGCCTTTTCAATATCCTTAATCACCGAAACATCCCAGGGCTGAATGGCAATCTGTCTGCTTTCGGGAACCGAGAGAGAGGCCATCTGGTTTAAGGGTGTGGGGGTTCCGTAATAGTCCACCCTTACCCCGTCCAGCAGTGCCAGAGAGGCCCTTCCGGTTCGGACCCGTTTCAGTTCTTTTTCCAGGGATGCAAGAGATTTCTCCATCCGCTCGCGGGTTTCTTCAAAAGTTTCCTGAATCATAATATATCCCTTTCCATACTGTTCTTATTCGGCGGTCTGTAAAATGAGTTCTGAAAACCGGAATAAAATCCGTTTCAGTTACTGATCAGGGACCCGACAGTTTCTCCGCAGGCCACTTCCCGCATACCTCCGGCTTCGTTCAGATCAAAAACCATCAGCGGCAGGTTATTGTCCATTGCCAGGGAAATCGCGGTCATATCCATTACACGGAGCTGACGTTCCAGTACTTCCATATATTTTATATTCGGGATAAATTCCGCATCTTTGTTGCTCACGGGATCTTCGCTGTAAAGCCCTTTCACTTTTGTGGCCTTCAGCAGAATTTCCGCGTGGATTTCCTGGCCCCGGAGAACAGCGGCCGTATCCGTTGTAAAATAGGGGTTTCCGGTACCGGCGGCAAATATCACCACCCGGCCCTTTTCCAGATGCCGCACAGCCCGGCGCAGAATATAGGGTTCGGCCACTTCATGCATGGAAATGGCCGTCTGCACACGGGTCTGCACACCGCTTTTCTCCAGGGCATCCTGCAGGGCAAGGCTGTTAATCACTGTTGCCAGCATTCCCATATGATCGGCCGATGCCCGGTCCATTCCGAAAGAACTGGCGGCAATCCCGCGGAAAATATTCCCGCCGCCGACCACAACAGCCAGCTGGACCCCCAGTTCGGCCACAGAGCGGATTTCCCCGGCCACATATTTAATGGTATCCGGGGAAATACCGAAGCCCTGATCCCCCATCAGGGCCTCTCCGCTCAGTTTTAACAGCATTCTTCTGTATTTGGGTACAGGCAAAATCAGTCTCCCAGTTGGAAGCGGGCAAAACGTTTAATGGAGATATTCTCTCCGGTTTTTCCAATCACTTCGTTCAGATAATCTGTGATGCTCATATCCGGATTTTTGACATAGGACTGGTTCAGCAGGCAGGATTCTTTGATAAATTTATCCAGTTTGCCCTGAATAATTTTATCCACTATATTTTCAGGTTTGCCGGATTCCAGTGCCTGTGCTTTGTAGATTTCTCTTTCGCGGCTGATGACATCTTCCGGAACATCCTCCGGTGCAACACCCGCCGGACCGGTAGCCGCGATGTGCATGGCGATATTCCGGACAAATTCCTTAAAATCATCTGTTTTTGCCACAAAATCGGTTTCACAGTTCACTTCAACCAGTACGCCGATTTTACCACCCATATGGATATAAGACTCAATCAGCCCCTGACTGGTGGCTCTGCCGGAGCGTTTCTGCGCGGTAGCCAGACCTTTTTTTCTTAAAAAATCAATTGCTTTTTCCAGGTCGGCTCCGCATTCCGCAAGTGCCTCTTTACAATCCATCATCCCGGCTCCGGTTTTTTCCCGAAGCTCTTTCACCATTGCTGCTGTGACTGCTGCCATTTTATATTTCTCCCTGATTATGCTTCTGTATTTTCTTCTGTTTCACTTTCTTCGGATGTACTCCGTTTGATGATTTCCACAACCGGTCCGTCGGAACCGTCGGAAATAATCTTCCGTTCCCCCGGTTTCAGATCCGCGCTGGCGGAAGTGATTTCCGATTCCTCTTCTTCCAGATCCTTGTCCGCTTCGGCCTGTTCTCTTTCTTTCAGCTGCTCTTTTCCTTCCGCACAGGCCTCGGCAACACGGGACGTCAGCAGACGGATCGCCCGGATGGCATCATCATTTCCGGGAATGGGATAGTCAATATCATCCGGATCACAGTTGGTGTCCACCACAGCAATAACAGGAATTTTGAGACGCCGGGCCTCACGGACGGCAATGACTTCATTTTTCGGGTCAATGACAAACATGGCTCCCGGCAGACGGGTCATCAGGCGGATACCGCCCAGGTTGCTGTCCAGTTTTACACGTTCTTTTTCCAGTTTCAGACGCTCTTTTTTGGTATAGAGGTTGATGGTCTCATCCTCGCGCAGCTCATTGAGATAATTGAGACGGTCAATACTTTTTTTAATGGTCTGGAAATTGGTAAGCATTCCCCCCAGCCAGCGGTTATGCACATAAAACATCCCGCAGCGGTTTGCTTCTTCATATACCGAATCCCGCGCCTGTTTTTTGGTTCCGACAAAAAGTACGGAACGGCCCGCGGCCACTGTGTCCACAACAAAATTATATGCGGTTTTGAACATCCGCACCGTTTTTTGCAGATCCACAATATAAATGCCGTTTCTTGCCCCGAAAATATACGGTTTCATTTTCGGATTCCATCTTCGGGTCTGATGACCGAAGTGAACACCTGCTTCCAGCAGTTCTTTCATTGTAACATGAGCCATTTTACTGATACTCTCCCTTCATTCGGTTTTGTCCGCCGCTTCCGTCTGCCCCGGATTCCAACTTTTCCGCTACTGCCGGAAAAATCACCCGGTTCCGGGTCCGGAAACGTGTGTCTTTAAAAAAATCGGAGTAAATTAACACATTATCTCATTTACCGCAAGTCATTTTTGATGCTCCCGCATTCAGTCACCGTCCCGGCAGGCGGCAGCACGGGTTATCATTACGAAAAACCCGGAAATCAGTCTTTCCGATCTCAGCAGGACTTAGGCAGATGGATTTTAACTATTTGAATTTATTATATGCCTAAAACTGATGATCTCGTAAAAAATCCGAAAATCAGGTTATAATACATATTAACTCTCTGATTTTATTAATAGCGATTTTTGAAATCTGGACTTGTTACCGATTCATCAAAATTGACAGTCAATAAAAACAGCCGATTATATTTCAACTGCGTAAGTCCTACTCAGATTCGGAAAAGGCACCCGCATTTATACAGATTTCTTTTGCATCTGCACAAGCCGGTCTTTTCCGCCGTAATCCTTTATGCAGGCGATTGCTTCATAACAGCCGCTCTTTTCTGCCAGATACAGCACGGCATCTTTCTGCCCGGAGCCGATTTCCACAAGCAGGCTGCCTTTTTCATTCAGATATTCCGGCGCATCCAAAAGAATATTCCGGATCTCATCCAGTCCGTCTTTTCCGCCGTCCAGGGCATGCACCGGTTCATACCGGCAGATTTCCGGCTGCAGTTTTCCGATTTCCGATGTCGGAATATAGGGCGGATTGGATATAATCAGATCAAATCCGGCCGACCTGTCCTTTCCTGCAAGCGGTGCAAACCAGCTGCCGCAGAAAAACAGAATCTTCCCCCCGGCTTTGTTGCGGACGGCATTTTTCCGGGCTGTTGTCAGGGCAGCCAAAGACAGATCCGAAGCAAAAAAGCAGTTTGCGGGCTGTTCGGCCGCCAAAGACACAATCACAGCCCCGGATCCGGTTCCCAGCTCCAGAATCCGGCATATCTTTCCTTCATCCCGCTTTCCGAGCAGGCCGAGGGCTGTCTCTACCAGGCGTTCGGTTTCCGGCCGCGGAATCAGTACCGATGGATCCACATAAAGTTCCACAGACCAGAAATCTTTCTGCCCCACAATATATGCCACCGGTTCATGCTGTATCCTGCGCCGGACAACTTTTCTGAATGCCGCCCGTTCCCCGTCCGTCAGGGGCTGGTCATGGCGGAGATACAGATCTATCCGGCGCAGATCCAGCACAAAGGCCAGCAGAATTTCTGCCGATGCCCTCGGATTTTCAATATTTCGGGATGCAAACCAGGAAGTTGTCCACCGGAGGATTTTACGGATGGTCCAGGGGACTTCCCCCTTTTCCGTCTGTTTCTGCATGCTGAAGTGCCTGCGTCTGATAAAAGGTTATCAGTCCGTCAATAATTTCATCCGTATCCCCCTGAAGAACACTCTCAAGGCGGTAAAGGGTCAGGCCGATACGGTGGTCTGTAACCCGTCCCTGGGGGAAATTATAAGTACGGATTCTTCCGCTTCTGTCGCCGGAACCGATCTGGCTTTTCCGCTCTTCCGAACGTTTTTCCTGCTGTTCCCGCACAATGCGGTCCATCAGGCGGGCGCGCAGCACCTTCATGGCTTTGTTCTTGTTTTTCAGCTGGGATTTTTCATCCTGGCAGGTGACGACAAGGCCCGTGGGGATATGAGTAATGCGGACAGCAGAATCCGTGGTATTGACAGACTGTCCCCCCGGACCGGTGGAGCGGTAAACATCCACTTTCAGTTCACCGGAATCAATGTGCAGTTCCACATCCTCGGCTTCGGGAAGCACCGCCACTGTCACAGCCGATGTATGAATTCTGCCCTGGGTTTCGGTTTCCGGCACCCGCTGCACCCGGTGGGTTCCGCTTTCATATTTCATGCGGCTGAAAGCACCTTTGCCGTGAATCATGGCAATCACTTCCTTCAGTCCGCCTGTGCCGGTCGGATGATGGGTCATGATTTCGACTTTCCAGCCTTTGTTTTCCGAATAACGGCTGTACATACGGAAGAGATCTCCGGCAAAAAGTGCGGCTTCATCGCCTCCGGTTCCTGCCCGGATTTCCAGAATGACGTTTTTATCATCATTGGGGTCTTTGGGCATCAGCAGTTTTTTCAGTTCGGTTTCCAGTTCTTCTTTTTTCCTGCCGAGTGTTTCCACTTCCTGCCTTGCCAGCTCTTTGATCTCCGGATCCGCATCTCGCAGCAGTTCCGTACTGCCCTCCAGCTCTTCCATCACCTGTCTGCAGGTTCTGAAAACACTGACTATCTTATTCAGTTCGGCGTGTTCACGCGCATAATTCCGGTACAGTTCCCGGTCTTTGACCACATCCGGATTTCCCAGCAGGCTTTCCAGTTCCGAAAAACGTTTTTCAACACCCTGAAGTTTATCAAACATAAGAATATAGAGAATCCGTCATATCTGTGTGCCGTCCGTGCCGGACACTGCCGTCAGAAAGCGTCCCATCCGTTTTTTCCTCAGTTTCCGGCCGCTTTCTGCATCTGATGAAATTTCTCGTATTTTCTGCGGAAACGCTCAATTCTTCCGGCCGTATCCACCAGTTTCTGCTTCCCTGTAAAAAAAGGATGGCACTGGGAACAGATTTCCACAGATATATCCTGTTTGGTCGAAGCGGTTTCCATTACATTTCCGCACGCGCACTTTACGGTCGTCTGCGCGTATTCGGGATGAATGTCTTTTTTCATAATATTTTCAACCTCCTGATATTTTTTATCCGTTCATGGCTTCCAAAAACTCTCTATTATTACCTGTTCCGTTCATTTTTTCAAGTAAAAATTCAAGACTGTCTACCGGATTCAGTGAAGAAAGCAGTTTTCTCAGAATCCAGACCCGGTTCAGGGTATCCTGATCCAGCAGCAGTTCCTCTTTCCGGGTTCCGGATTTTTTAATATCAATGGCAGGAAAAATCCGTTTGTCCGCCAGGCGGCGATCCAGCTGCAGTTCCATATTGCCGGTTCCCTTGAATTCCTCAAAAATCACTTCATCCATACGGCTGCCTGTATCAATGAGAGCCGTGGCAATAATGGTCAGACTGCCGCCATCCTCAATATTTCTGGCCGCACCGAAAAAACGTTTGGGTCGCTGCAGGGCATTGGAATCCACACCGCCGGAAAGAATTTTGCCGCTGGGGGGAACCACAGAGTTATAGGCACGGGCCAGGCGGGTAATACTGTCTAAAAGAATAACCACATTTTTTTTATGTTCCACCAGGCGTTTGGCTTTATCAATCACCATTTCCGCCACCTGCACATGGCGTTCCGCGGGTTCGTCAAAAGTGGAACTGACCACTTCCCCGTTGACCGAGCGTTCCATATCGGTGACTTCTTCGGGGCGTTCATCAATAAGCAGCACAATCAGTTCCGCATCACTGTGATTGGAAGAAATACTGTTGGCAATAAACTGCAGAAGCATGGTTTTGCCGGAGCGGGGAGGGGACACAATCAGCCCGCGCTGGCCGAAACCGATGGGTGTCATGAGATCAATAATCCGGGTGGAATAATTTTCCGGTTTGTATTCCAGGTTCATCTTTTCATTGGGATGCAGGGGGGTCAGATTGTCAAAAAGAATTTTTTCCCTGGCAATTTCCGGATCTTCATAATTGATGGCCTCCACCTTCAACAGGGCAAAATAGCGTTCGGTTTCCTTGGGCTGGCGGATCTGACCGGATACGGTATCCCCGGTGCGAAGGTTGAAACGGCGGATCTGGGAAGGGGATACATAAATATCATCGGGCCCCGGCAGATAATTATAACTGGAAGAGCGCAGAAAACCGAATCCGTCCGGCAGTATCTCCAGGGTTCCCTCACCGTAGATCAGTCCGTTTTTTTCAATCTGGGCCTGAAGCAGGGCAAATATCAGTTCCTGTTTGCGCATACCGGCCGCCCCGTCAATTTTAAAATCTTTTGCCAGACGGTTCAGTTCGCTGATCTTCATTTCTTTCAGTTCTGTAATGTTCATGCGTATAATCCTATTCATTAAAAGTTTATCAAAAATATCCGTCCCCGGCAGGAACAGCTCATTCCGCAATGATTATCCGAAAACCGGCCGGATTTACCTTTCACTGATTTTCAAACAATTATGATTTCTCAGGACGGCTGCAGCAGGAAGGTGTGTAAAAATCTGTATGCTGAAAAACGGAATCACCCGGAGAAGCAGGGTAATACTCACTCCGTACACCTTGCACAGTTGCAAAGCGGCTGTACAGAGCGGCTTCATTGAAAATACTGGGAAAAATGGATTTTTTGTGTGAAGCAGAAGATTTTTTTTGATATTTTCTCCACGGGCGGGCTTGAGCCGTAATTTATTTTTACTGCTTATACGATGCGGATTTATCTGTCAAGCACTTTCCATTACTTTGTTTTTGAAATACGGACTTCAGGGAATAACAAACTGACAGTGCTGCCGGCCGAAAATATACGCATGTACTATAATGCACTGTTTCATTTAAAATTGTGTATGTATTTCGGGAAAAGCATCCTGATGCCGGCTTATGCTTCGCCAACCCGACCTGCAATTGTAAGTGAAACAGAGCAATAGTGCTTTGTCAGAACTTAATTTTGATGGTCTCGTAAAAAGTCCGAAAATCAGGTTTTGATACATATTAACTCTCTGATTTTATTAATAGCGATTTTTGAAATTTGGACTTTTTACCGATTCATCAATTTTAGGGTAAACGGATTTATATTTATAATTGTGTAAATAAATTATGCGATGCCCAACCCTGATTTTTAGCCCTGACAGAGCAACAGGCTTTCAGATAATCTTTTGTGATGACAGCAGTGAAACAACGGCACTTACATACATCTCCGACCGATACCCCGCGCAAAACGATTATCCGGAAGGGGATACTTTTCAGACTTGAAAAATATATTGTGCGGGGATAAATAAAGATTTTAGACGATTTCCAAATATGAATGTAGCGCTTCCGCAGGAGTCTTAAACGGAAAGTCTGTAACCGGACTGCCAGACACTGCCAAACTTTCAGTTTGGCACTCCTTCGCTACATTTTTTTCAGGAAATCACCTTAATAGACTTCTGTGCAATTGTCCGGGTTCATTTGACAATCAGCAGATCGAAAAGTTTCCCCCGGATACGGTTTTACGACTGTCCCGGAGTGCGGAAACTTTCCGATCTGCTGACAGCAAATAAAACGGCCCGATCAGGAAAACATCCGGAATGGAAGATATAATCATAATGACAGATTCGGTATCATCAAGGCATACTATTGCATTGTTTTACTTAAAATTGTGCAGGTATTTCGGAGCAGAACATCCGAATGCCGGGTTACGCTTCGCTAACCCGACCTGCAATTTTAAATGAAACAGAGCACTATTTTTGTGACAAAGTCATTTTCAATAGTTCGGTAAAAAATTTCGGTTTTAATAATTTCAGAAGGTTATAAACCCCTGCCTGAAAATTCTCATTTTATGATTTCAGAGGGTTACATTTTTACAGCCAGGAAATCAGAAAAAATTACCGGACTGTTGATTTTAATATTTCACTTTAGGGACCCGGAAAAAGATAATTCCCCCGATTCATCCCGGCGGCAGAGAATAAACAGGTGGCTGTATTTTTCTGTCAGACAGTTTCAGCGGATTTATTTTTTGCCGAGTCCCTTAACCTGCATTATTCACACGTTTTAGTCCCTGGCAGATAAACTGCTGATTAATTTGCTTATACGAAAATACGGCTGCAAAACGCAGTTTTTTGTGTCTTCCTGCTATTTACTGCAAAAAACGGATTTGTGAATAATTCAGGTTAATAAGGAATGATGAATGAATATATCAGTCAAAGCGGGGCAAATCATCATATCTTCCGTCTTCCCGGAACCTGTCCGGGTCATTACCGCAATCCTCATGGGAGATTCTGTCAAAATCATCGGGGAAGGTCTGAATTCCGGCAGGGTCCATCAGCCGGTTCTGTCACGGGAGCAGGTGGAACAGCTCAGCATATCTTCTGAAAAAAAGCCTTTTGACGGTGATCCCTTTAAATTCCGGCTTGGCATTGAATCCATGCGCCTGGCCCTGGCCTATGAGTATGATCCCTATTTCAGCCTTTCCATTGCAAGGGTTGATCCGCTGCCGCACCAGTTGGAAGCCGTGTATGATTATTTTTTAAAACTGCCCCGCATCCGTTTTCTGCTGGCCGATGATCCGGGGGCCGGAAAAACCATCATGGCCGGTCTGCTGATAAAAGAACTCAAGGTGCGCGGGCTGATTCAGCGCATTCTCATCGTCACTCCGGCCAATCTCTCCTTTCAGTGGCAGCGGGAACTCCGGGATAAATTCCGCGAACATTTCCAGGTAATCCGCAGTGATGTGCTCCGTGCCAATTACGGTTCAAATCCCTGGCAGGAATCCAACCAGCTCATCACTTCGGTTTCCTGGATTTCCCGAATCGAAGATGCGCGGGAAAGCCTGAAAAGAAGTCACTGGGATCTGATTATTGTGGATGAGGCCCACAAAATGAGTGCCTACAGTGAGGAAAAGAAAACCCTGGCCTATCAGTTGGGGGAAAGCCTTTCGGGAATGACGGATCATTTTCTGCTCATGACGGCCACACCCCATAAAGGCGACCCGGATAACTTCAGCCTTTTTCTGAAGCTGCTGGATAAGGATGTTTACGGGGATGTGCAAAGCCTGCAAAAGGCCATTGAAGAACGGGAAGCCCCATTTTACCTGCGCCGGGTAAAGGATGTCCTGGTAACATTTCCCGACCCGGATACCGGTGAATCCAAAAATCTCTTTACCAGAAGAAATGTGCGAACGGTCAGTTTTCAGATAGATGATGATGAACTGGAACTGTACGACCGGCTGACAGAATATGTGAACGATCAGTCCTTCAAGGCCGCACAGGATGATTCGGCCCGCGGGCGTGCCATCGGTTTTACCATGGCCATGCTCCAGCGGCGTTTTGCATCCAGCATCTACGCGGTGCGGCGCACCCTGGAACGCATGAAGGCCGGGCGGGAGAAGATTCTGGAAAACCCGGAGGCATACCGGCAGGAGCAGATCCGTAAAAAAGTGCCCGGTGATTTTGATGATCTGCCCGAAGAAATGCAGGCAGGTCTCCTGCAGGAACTGGAAAATATTGTGGCCTCCGTTGATCCCGATGCCCTGCGGGAAGAAATCATGGAACTGGGAAAACTGGTGGAAACCGCCAGATCACTGGAAAAGCGGGAAGTGGAAAGCAAGCTGTCCCAACTGAAAAAAGTGATGAGCGAAAAAGGGGTTTTTGCCGATTCTGACCTGAAACTGCTGATATTTACAGAACATAAAGACACCCTGGATTATCTGGTCGGTGACGGCAGCGCCGGTCGTCCCCTGGGTAAACTGCGGGAATGGGGGCTGAATGTCACCCAGATTCACGGGGGCATGAAAATCGGGGATCGGGATACACCCGGAACCCGTATTTATGCGGAACGGGAATTCAAAGAGGACTGCCAGGTACTGGTGGCAACCGAGGCCGCGGGGGAAGGGATCAACCTTCAGTTCTGCTGGTTCATGATTAATTACGACATCCCCTGGAACCCGAACCGGCTGGAACAGCGTATGGGGCGGATTCACCGCTACGGTCAGGAAAAAGACTGCCTGATTACCAACTTTGTATCCACCAATACCCGTGAAGGCCGGGTGCTGGAAAAACTCTTTGAGCGCATCCTTCAGATAGAGGATGATCTGGACCCGGATCGCACCGGAAAGGTATTCAATGTACTGGGGGATGTTTTTCCGGCCAACCAGTTGGAACGGATGCTCCGGGAGATGTATGCCCGCAATCTTACGGAAGATGTCATCAAAGACCGCATTGTCCGGCAGGTGGATACGGAAAGGCTGCGGGAGATCACCGAATCCACCCTGGAAGGTCTGGCAAAGAAGGAACTGAATCTTTCGGCCATTATGGGCAAATCCGAAGAAGCCAAAGAAAGGCGTCTGGTTCCGGAGGCCATTGAGGATTATTTTGTCAGTGCGGCCCCCATTGCCGGTATCTCCCCCGGAAAAACCGGGCCGGACAGTCATGTGTACCGCATCGGCAGAATCCCCCGCCTGCTGCATCCTTTCGGGAACCGGCTGGAACAGCAGTATGGCAGACTGGGGAAAGAATACAGAAAAATCGTTTTTGACAGGAAAATTTTTGAACGTGACCCGGTTTCGGAATGGGTTACGCCGGGGCATCCCCTGTTTGAAAGTGTAAGACTCTGTGTACAGGAAAATGTGCAGGAGGATCTGCGGAAAGGGGCCGTATTTTATCATTTGCAGCAGACAGAACCGGTGCTGATGGAAGTCTTCACGGCTGAAATCCGGGACGGTCTGGGCAATGTGCTGCACAAAAGGATGCTGGTGCTTCAGATCACTGCCGACGGTTTTATCAGCATCCGTCAACCGGCCATATTCCTGGATTTGTGCATTGCACCGCCCGGAACCGCCATTCCGGAAAATATTTCTCTTCCCGCGAAAGAAGAACTGGAAAGAACCCTGTATGAGCAGGCCCTGCTTCCCCTGCTGGAAGAGGTGAAAAAACAGCGGGAAAAAGAAATCCGTACCATATCCCGGCATATGCACATCAGCCTGACGGCGATTATTGACCGGGTGCAGATTCAGTTTGCCGAACTGCAGATGCAGAAAGAGGCCGGTTCATCGGAACAGGGACTGGAGGGTCGGATCAGAATTCTGGAAGATAAACTGGATGAACTCAATAACCGTCTGGAAAGCCGGAGAAGCCGCCTGATTCAGGAGGAAAACTGCACCATCAGCAATATGCAGCATATCGGCAGTGCATGGGTGCTGCCGCACCCGGAGAGGAATACTTCTTCCGGAAAGAAAATGGTCAATGATCCGGAAATCGAAAAGATTGCCATTCGGGCGGTAATGGAATATGAAGAGAAACGGGGATGGAAAGTGCAAAGTGTGGAAGAGGAAAACCGGGGTTTTGATCTGATTTCCAGAAAACCCCATTCCGAAGATCCCCAAACATCCGTCGGCGTCCGTTTTATTGAGGTCAAGGGACGTGCCGGAACCGGAGAGGTGGCTCTCAGCAGCAATGAGTTTAAAACAGCCGAAAGACTGAAAGAGGATTACTGGCTCTATGTGGTGTTCAACTGTGCGGAGAAACCGGAAATCCATATTATCCGCAATCCCGCGGAACTGAACTGGAAACCGGTGGTTACGGTTGCACATTATCATGTGGGGGCCGAAGAAATCATTGCTTCTGAGATAAAGAATGAATAGATAAGGAGATAATAGAATGTCTGAACTGTTGAAAAAGATAGAAAATGATATATCCCGGCTTTCTGTTCAGGAACGTGCGTTTCTGGCGGATCGCTTATTGAGTTCTCTGTATGATAATTCTTTGAATGATATTGATGAAGCATGGATAGCCGAAGCGGAAAGAAGGTATGACGAATATAAATCAGGTAACAGTCCCGGTATTCCCGCTCAGGAAGTTTTTGCAAAAGCTGATGAGATATTGAAATGACTCCGGTAATTTTTGCTCCTGAAGCAGAATCTGAATTTTTGGATGCAGTTGCATATTATGAAGACTGTAGTCGTGGTTTGGGAAAACGCTTTCGTTTGATGGTTGAATTGTATATCAAACGAATCAGAGAAGTTCCGTTAATGTACCGTTTGTACCATCATCCATTCAGACGTTGTCTGCTTCCCAAATTTCCATATTGCGTTATATACACCATTGAACCGGATCATATCCGAATCATAGCAATTGCCCATTTACAAAGAAAGCCGGGCTATTGGATGAATAGATTAGAATTTGAAGAAAAATAGAAGATTACAGATAAACTGCAAAGAGGTTGATATGAAATGGTCTGAAATCAAAAAATCTTTTCCGGACAAATTTGTGCTTATCGGGGATATTGTTGAAGAAAAAATTTCGGAAACCCGATCAAAAGTTATCGAAGGTACTGTTTTGGAAATCAGCGATAACGGCAATGATATCAGAAAGTATTACAGACAATACCGAAAAATGGGAAAAAATGTTTTGTTTTCTCTGCCTTCCACTTCCGATGAATTCATTATTGAAAACATACCCTACAAAGGGATTGTCCGATGAAATTTGAATGGAAGCACGGTCTGATCTGGATTTCCTGTGAATTGGAATATGAAGGAAAAACCATAAAAGCGGATCAATGTATTTTGGATACAGGTTCTGCAAGTACGGCACTGGATTAGGACTTACGCAGTTGAATTTTAACTGTTTGAATTTATTATGTGCCTTAAAAATTGACAGTCAATAAAAACAGCAGATTATATTTCAACTGCGTAAGTCCTATGGATATGGATCTGGTGGAATTTAGTTATCATAAACCTTCCAAAATTAAACGATTGTGCGGGATCGGCGGCGGAATTCAGGAAGTGGTCAGTCAGGTAACAGACAAACTGATGATTGACGGAAAAGAATTGAAAGATATTGAGATAGAATTCGGAGATATTCGGGAAGAACTGGGAATAGACGGTTTTATCGGCAATGATGTTTTACGCTGCTTTACCATGACAGTGAATTACCGGGAACATACCATTCAATTATCGGAGTAATGACCATACAATGACCACTTATCCCAAAAGATTAATCGAAGTTGATCTGCCCATAAAAAGAATTTCCGAACATGCCCGAAGGGAAAAAAGCATCCGGCATGGTCATATCTCCACTTTGCATATCTGGTGGGCCAGACGGCCTTTGGCGGCCTGCCGTGCGGTGCTGTGTGCGTCATTATGGCCGGATCCGGCTGATGAACTCTGCCCCGGTGAATTCCGTCAGACTGCAAAAAATCTCATGGGCCTATGGGCCGAAAAGCATCTTGACCTGATGAGTGATGAAAGCAGCAGACGCTTTATTGCCGTATCCAAAGACAGGGGGAAACTGGATGACAATATGGAACTCCGGAAGGCCCTGCTGGATTTTATTGCGGATTTTGCCAATTGGGACAATTCAACCGTAAAGGAATACCTGGAAGTCAGCCGGGCACTGACCCAATCGGCCCATGAATCTTTCGGCGGAATACCGGGGACAAGGCCGATGGTGGTTGATCCCTTTGCCGGTGGCGGTTCCATTCCCCTGGAAGCCCTGCGGGTGGGGGCAGATGCTTTTGCTTCTGATCTGAATCCGGTGGCGGTTCTGCTCAACAAAGTGGTGCTGGAATACATCCCCAAATACGGAAAAAAGCTGGCGGATGAGGTGAAAAAATGGGGGCATCGGATTAAGCAGGAAGCCGAAAAAGAATTGGCGGAATTTTATCCCAAAGACCCGGACGGAGCTACACCTATCGCCTATTTATGGGCCAGAACCGTTCAGTGCGAAGGGCCGGGATGCGGCGCGGAAGTGCCGCTGATGCGATCCCTCTGGCTGGCAAAGAAAAAGACGCGTTCTGTGGCTCTCCGCATTATCCCCAAGCCGGATCAGAAGCGGGTGGATTTTGAAATTATCGAAAATGTCAAAACAGATGATGCCAAAGACGGAACCGTCCACCGCGGCTCTGCCACTTGCCCCTGCTGCGGTTTTACAACCCCGGTGGCTTCTGTGCGGAAACAGTTTAAACCAAGAAAAGGCGGTGCAGCGGATGCCCGGCTGTTTTGCGTGGTGACAACAAGAGAGAAAGAAAAAGGAAGATTTTACAGACTGCCGAATCAGGCAGATTTTGAAGCCCTGAAAAAAGCAGAAGAAGAACTGGAACGGCGGAAGCAGGAACATACAGGGGAACTGAGTTTAGTGCCGGATGAACCGACACCAATGGGCGGCGGAAGTGGTGCGGGCCGTGCGTTCTCCCAACGGAATTATGGAATGGAACAATTTTGTGATCTATTTACTCCCCGACAGGCATTGGCTTTAACTACCCTTGTCCAGATAATTGAGAAAAATCGGCTTAACAAAATCAATCAGGAATTGGATATTGCAGTTAGAATTTTAATATCATTTATCATTGATAAAATTGCAGATTATGGATGTTCTTTATCCAGATGGTTAACAGCAGGAGAATATATTAAGGCTCTGTTTGCCAGACAGGCGATTCCCATAGTATGGGATTTTGCAGAATCCAATACATTAGCAGATTCTTCAGGTTCTATTGATACTTTTATTGATTGGATCAGCAAAGCAATTCTTTTCTTATGCAAATCAAAAATTCAGGATGGTCATGTTGAGCAATCAGATGCAATCAACCATTCCCTGCCTGATGAGAGTGCTAACTGTTTTTTTACTGATCCGCCTTATTATGATTCTGTACCATACGCCGATTTATCAGATTTTTTTATTCCCTGGTTACAAAGGAGTCTGGGTAAAAACTTTCCACTTGGAACAGTAAACAATTTATCCCCAAAGGATGAGGAATGTATCGTTGATGAAATAAAGGGAAAAGACCGGACATATTTTGAAAATAAAATGCAGAAAGCAATGGAGGAAGGACGCAGAATTCTTTCCTCTGACGGTATCGGTATTGTTGTATTTGCCCACAAATCCACCAGCGGATGGGAAGCCCAGTTGCAGGCTATGGTGGATGCCGGATGGACAATGACAGGTTCCTGGCCCATTGACACAGAAATGGGTTCCCGTTTACGGGCAATGAATTCGGCTGCGCTGGCATCCTCTGTCCATCTCGTCTGCCGTCCCCGCAACAAATCCGATAATTCCGACAACATCGGCGACTGGCGCGACGTCCTCTCCGAACTCCCCAAACGCATCCACGACTGGCTCCCCCGCCTGGCCGAAGAAGGCATAGTGGGAGCCGATGCCATTTTTGCCTGTCTTGGCCCGGCATTGGAAATCTATTCCAAATATTCCGCTGTGGAAAAAGCCAGCGGCGAAAAAGTGGAACTCAAGGAATATCTCGTACAGGTCTGGGCTGCCGTATCCCATGAGGCCCTGGGCATGATATTTGAAGGAGCCGATTCTTCGGGATTTGAAGAAGATGCCCGACTTACGGCCATGTGGCTCTGGACACTCCGCACCTCAGCAAAGAACGGAGCCGAAAACAAAGACGATCAGGGAAAAGCCGTCCGCCTGAGCGGTTATAATCTGGAATATGACGCGGCCCGGAAAATCGCCCAGGGGCTGGGCATTCACCTGGAAAACCTGACTCACCTGGTACAGAGCAAAGGGGCCACGGCCACCCTGCTTTCCGCCTCTTCCCGCACCCGGTACCTCTTCGGAAAAGAAAGCACAAATCCCGCAAAAGCAAAGAAAAAAACATCCAAACAGATGACCCTCTTTGACACAGTGGAAAAAGAATCGGATGAAAAAATAAAAGACCTGCTTGCCAAAACCGGAAAAACCGTACTGGATCAGCTGCACCAAAGCATGATCCTTTTCGGGGCCGGACGGGGCGAGGCCATGAAACGCTTCCTGGTGGAAGACGGCATGGGCCGCAATCCCCTGTTCTGGCGGCTGGCCCAGTCCCTTTCCGCCCTGTATCCGTCCGGAACCGAAGAAAAAAGATGGGTGGACGGCGTACTGGCAAGAAAAAAAGGGTTGGGACTGTAATATTTTTCTGAAAAATACGGAGATGGATATGACCGCATTAAAACCCTGGTATAAAATCGTCACCCCCAGAGAAGATCTCAGGGACGGCAGGCCCCTGGATGCCTCCGAATTTGCCGTTCATCTGGATCAGGTCAGAGACGGCAGCGCGCAGGAAGATTATCAGAACCCGGAACGCTTTCTGGAACGGACCTATCTCACCCGGAACCTGCTGGCCTTATCCTCCGAAGTTGTCCGGCGTTTAAGCGGTGAAAAAACCGGAACATCGTCTGTTTTCAATATGGCCACCCAGTTCGGCGGCGGCAAAACCCATGCCCTGACCCTATTATACCATCTGGCAAAAAACGGGACGGCTGCGGAAAACTGGCCGGGGGTATCCCGGATCAAAGAAAAAGCCGGAATTGCAGGAATCCCCCAGGCCGAAACCGCCGTATTTGTGGGGTCGGAATTTGACTCTGTCCACGGCAGGGGAGGGGACGGAACACCGCTGCGGAAAACCCCCTGGGGGGAAATTGCCTACCAGCTTTCCGGGGAAGAGGGGTTCCGGATGGTGGAAGAACATGAAAAACAGATGATTGCCCCGGCCGGAGATGTGATCCGTAAATTTCTGCCCCAAAACAGACCCTGCCTGATCCTCCTGGACGAACTGATGAATTATATCAGCCGGAACCGGAAAAGCGGTCTTGCCGGACAGTTTTACAATTTTATCCAGAACCTGTCCGAAACCGTCCGGGGAAGGGACAATGCCGTGCTGGTGGCCTCGGTTCCGGCATCGGAACTGGAAATGACGGCCGAAGACCGATCCGATTATGAACGATTCAAGAAACTACTGGATCGCCTGGGCAAAGCCATGATTATTTCCGCAGAATCGGAAACCTCCGAAATCATCCGGCGCCGCCTTTTTGAATGGGATCTCCGCTTGCAGGGCAGCAATGGCCGTGTGTTATTACCCAGAGAAGCCGAAAGGGTCTGCAATGAATACGCCGACTGGGTATCCGAACACCGGCAGCAGGTTCCCAACTGGTTTGCCGACAATGCCGGAGACGCTTTCCGGGCCACATATCCCTTTCACCCCATGGTGCTTTCGGTATTTGAGAGAAAATGGCAGGAACTTCCCCGTTTTCAGCAGACCAGGGGCATACTGCGCTTACTGGCCCTGTGGGTGGCCGATGCCTATCAGAAAGGATTTACCGGAAACCTGAAAGACCCGCTGATCTGCCCCGGTTCCGCTCCTTTGGAAGATGAAAACTTCCGGGCCGCTGTTTTTGAACAACTGGGGGAATCCAGACTGGAAGGCGCATTGACCACGGACATCTGCGGCAGAAAGGAATCCCACGCGGTGCGGCTGGATGCCGAGGCAGTCGAAAGCATAAAAAAAAGCAGACTGCATCAGAAAGTCGCGTCCCTTATCTTTTTCGAGTCCAACGGCGGCCAAAGCCACACCCGGCAGTATGCAAGCGTTCCGGAAATCCGTATGGCCGTGGGAAATCCCTTTACGGATATCGGCAACGTGGAAACGGCCCTGGATGCCCTCACTGATGCCTGTTATTATCTCACAGCAGAAAAAAACCGCTACCGCTTTACCCTGAAGGAAAACCTCAATAAACGATTTGCAGACCGCAAGGCCAATGTGAAAGATCAGGTCATGGAAGAACTCATCCGGGAAAATATACAAAAGGTTTTTCCGCCCACCCGGGGCATTGACCGGGTATTTTTTCCGGAAAAAAGCAGCCAGATTGCCGACAAAGCCGTCATCACCTTTGTCATCCTGTCCCCGGAGCGTTCCCTTCAGGATGATAACGGTGTGAAACAGCTCATTGAATCCATGAGCAGGGAACACGGCAAATCGGCCCGCACCTATAAAAGTGCCCTGATATGGGTTGTGGCAGAATCCTCTTTTTTATTAAAAGAAGAAGCCCGCAGTCTCATCGCCTGGAAGGATATAGCCGATGAAAATCTCAAACTGGATGACACCCGGCAGCGCCAGTTGAAAGTCCATCTGGAAAAAGCAGCCGGAAATCTGAAAGAGGCCGTATGGCGCAGTTATAAAAATCTCTTTCTGCTGGATAAAGACAATTCCCTGCGTCATATTGATCTGGGAATGCCCACTTCCAGTTCGGCTGAATCCGTATGTAAACTGATTCTCCTGCATTTGCAGCAGACCGATGAGGTGCAGAAGTCGGTCAGTCCCCGTTTTCTGATCCGGAACTGGCCCCCGGCATTTACCGAGTGGAGTACCCGGTCGGTCCGGGATGCCTTTTATGCCTCTCCCCTGTTTCCCCGTTTACTCAATGCGGATGCGGTGAAAGATATGATCGCCCGCGGTGTGAAAGAAGGACATCTGGCCTGTGCCGGAAAAACCGCCGGCGGTGAATATTTTCCCTTTTACTATAAAAAAGAAATAAAAGCGGGAGATATTGACATATCGGAAGATCTCTTTATTATCACAGCGGAAGAAGCGGAAAAACACATCAAACCCCCGGAACTTGCCAAAATGATAATTTCCCCCTCCCATACTGACCTGAAACCGGGACAGAAGCAGACTTTCACTGTAAGAGGACTGGATCAGTTTCAGCGGGATTTTGATATTCAAAACGCGGTTTGGACAGCAACGGGCGGAACAATTGATGACAGGGGAGTTTTTCACAGTGATGCGGACATGGGGCATTTTACCGTAAAGGCACAGTCCGGCAATATTACGGCCTCCGCATCCGTCTCTGTTAGGGAAGATTCTGTGGCAGAAGGTATCAAAGATTTTGATCCGGTTCCGTCAGAGAATATTCAAATGCCGCCTGCCCGTCTGTCCTGGTCCGGGGAAGTGGAACCCCTGAAATGGATGAATCTCTATACCAAAGTCCTGACAAAATTTGTGAAAAACGGAAGTCTGAAAATCAATGTGAACTTTGAAGCCATCCCCCAAAATGCATTGGATGAGCAGCAGACAGAGGAAATCAAAGCCGCCCTCCGGGAACTGGGCTTGAACGATCATATGAAAATTGAGCAGTAAAAGAGCAATAATCCGGAAGACAATAATCCGAAAATACAGACCGGATTCACAGCAAAAATAATCAACAGACATTCGGAGGAATGATTTTATGCGTAATTTTACAATTTATGATATCTATCAGAGAAATGCGCTGCACAGCAGCAGCAAAACCGCGCTGGTATCCGGTTCGCAGCGGATAAATTTTGCCGGTTTGCTGGAAGAAACAGAGAAACTGGCATACCGTCTGGCAGATGCCGGAATAGGGAAAGGAGACCGGTTGGCAGTTCTGGCGCACAATCATCCGGATTTTTTTCTGCTCTTCGGTGCCGCTGCAGCCCTGGGTGCCATTGCGGTTCCCATTAACTGGCGGCTTTCCGATCCGGAGATTGAATTTATTCTCAAAGACTGCAGACCTGCCCTTCTCCTGACAGATGAGGCACAGGAAAAACGTATCCGGGAAACCGCAAAACAGAATTTTCCGGAGATCCGTATCTGCACAATGGGGACATCCGGTTTCGGAGAAATAAAGGGGCTCCGTAAATATTCCGGAGAAAAACAGGCGGATTTCCCCCAAATATCCGCGGATGATCCCTTCTGCCTGATTTATACGGCAGCCGTGGACGGCAGACCCGGGGGAGCGGTGCTGAGTCACGGAAATGTGGTTTACGGAAATATGCAGACCGCGGCCACAATGGGACTGCGCGGTGACGAAACTTATCTCAACATGCTTCCCCTGTTCCATATTACCGGCCTGAATCTGGCCATGGCCACCCTGCATATGGGCGGAAAAAATGTGCTGATGCCCAAATTTGATGAAAAACAGTGTCTGGAACTGACACAGGCCGAAAAGATCAGTATATGGGGAAGTTTTCCGCCCATGCTTTCCCGCCTTTGCGAAGCAGCGGATGCCGGTACATATGATATTTCCTCCCTGCGTCATGTGCTGGGACTGGACGGCCCGGATCAGATCCGCATTTTTGAAGAAAAAACCGGGGCCACCTTCTGGATTCTCTACGGCCAGACGGAAACCTCCGGTCTGGTGACATTCTCCCCGGCTCTGGAAAAAGCCGGTTCCGCGGGAAAACCGGGATTTCTGACAAAAGTGAAAATTGTGGATGAAAATGAAAATGAAGTACAGCGGGGGGAAGTCGGAGAAATTACCGTACAGGGGCCCCTGGTTTTTCAGGGCTTTTATCAGCAGGAAGAAAAAAACCGTCATACCTTCCGGAAGGACTGGCATCATACCGGGGATACGGGCGTACTGGATGAAGACGGTTATCTGTGGTTCAAGGGGCGGAAACCGGAAAAAGAACTTATCAAACCCGGCGGGGAAAATGTATATCCCGCAGAAGTGGAAGCTGTTATTCTGGAACATCCGGCTGTAAAAGCCGTTTCCGTTATCGGTGTTCCCGACCCTAAATTCGGGGAAGGCATCAAGGCCGTCTGCGTCCTGAAAGAAGGGGAGTCGTTGACCCTGAAGGAACTGGGGGAATTTGTGGCAGAACGCATTGCCCGCTATAAAAAACCGCAGTATGCGGAGTTTGTGGCAGAACTTCCGGTCAAAGCAGACGGAGCCGTGGACAGGGAAAAAGTGAAAGAGATGTATGGGAAATAATATTTCCGGTATTATTTTTTATAGGAAAGTCTCCGGAGTGCAAAAATAGAGAGAAGCGGTTTTTTGCCCCGCTTGCGAAAAACCGGCCCTCCGACCTCTATTTTCGCACTCCATTAAGACTTTCATTTTTTGGTGTGACCCCGTGGTCATGGTCGTTTATAGGAAAGTCTCCGGAGTGCAAAAATAGAGCGAAGCGGTTTTTTGCATTTTTTCAAGGACATTCATGTATCGTTGTGAGTTATGGCTCATGGCCGTTTATAGGAAAGGATGATATGGAACAGATCACCAATGTCCACGACAGATTCTTCCGGGAGACCTTCGGGCGGCGTGATATTGCGCAGGGTTTTCTGGAGACCTATCTTCCGGAGGATATACGGAAGCAGACCGATCTCCGCACCCTGCGCATCCGCAAGGACAGTTTTGTTGACAAAGAACTGCGGGAGCATTTTTCCGACATTCTTTACACCGTGCGCTTTGCCGGTGCGGAGCTGTTCCTGTACCTGCTGTTTGAACACAAAAGTTACCCGGACATGCTCACGGCCTTCCAGCTGCTGCGCTATATTGTGAAACTGTGGGAACTGTATCTCAAACAGAATAAAAATGCACAGAAACTGCCGCCCGTGCTGCCCATGCTGCTGTACCACGGCAGAACGGAATGGAATATACCCGGAAATTTCCGGAGTCTTGTGGACGGGGGAGAAAACCCGGCCCTGAAAAGATACATCCCGGAGTTTGAATATCACATCTTCGATATTTCCCATCTGCCCGATGAGGAAATCCGGGGGCGGATTTTCAGCCGCATGGTGCTGCTGACGGCCAAATATGTGTTCCGGCCCGATCTGCGGGAAAAACTTCCGGAAATTCTTTCACTCTTCCGGGAGGTGGCCGACCGGGACACCGCACTGGAAATGCTGGAAATCCTGCTCCGCTATGTGGTGCGGGCCACCGGTTCTTTCGGGGAAAAGGATGTGCAGGAAATTCTCAGTAAAACCGATATGGGGGAGGGTATTATGCAGACTTTTATTGATAAATACATTCATCAGGGCAGAGAGCAGGGACAGATTCAACTCCTGATGAAAATGATGGAAAAGCGTTTCGGCACACTGCCGCAGCAGGTAAAGGAAAAAATCGAATCCGCAGATTCCGAAAACATTGAAAAATGGAGTCTGCGTCTGCTCAGTGCCCAGAGGCCGGAAGAAGTGGTGAGTCTGAACTGATGGAACAGGAAAATCATAGCGGAACAGAACAGTTCCCCGGCATCCACGATAAATTCTTCCGGGAAACCTTCGGTCGCAGGGATGTGGCGCAGGGTTTTCTGGAGACCTATCTTCCGGAGGATATACGGAAACAGACGGATCTCCGCACCCTGCGCATCCGCAAGGACAGTTTTGTGGACAGGGAACTGCGGGAGCATTTTTCCGATATTCTCTATACCGTGCGCTTTGCCGGTGCGGAGCTGTTCCTGTACCTGCTGTTCGAGCACAAAAGTTACCCGGACAGACTCACGGCCTTCCAGCTGCTGCGCTATATTGTGAAATTATGGGAACTGTATCTCAAACAGAATAAAAATGCGCAGAAACTGCCGCCGGTACTGCCCATGCTGCTGTACCACGGCAGATCGGAATGGAATATACCCGGAAATTTCCGGAGTCTTGTGGACGGGGGAGAAAACCCGGCCCTGAAAAGATACATCCCGGAATTCGATTATCACATCTTTGATATTTCCCATCTGCCCGATGAGGAAATCCGGGGACGGATTTTCAGTCGCATGGTGCTGCTGACGGCCAAATATGTGTTCCGGCCCGACCTGCGGGAAAAACTCCCGGAAATTCTTTCGCTCTTCCGCCAGGTCGCTGACCGGAATACGGCTCTGGAAATGCTGGAAGTCCTGCTCCGTTACCTGGTGCGGGCCACAGGTTCTTTCGGAGAAGAGGATGTGAAGGAAATTCTCGGTAAAACGGACATAGGGGAGGATATTATGCAGACTTTTATTGATAAATACGTTCATCAGGGATTACAGCAGGGATTGCAGCAGGGATTGCAGCAGCAGATTCGAATTCTCCTGAAAATGATGGAAAAGCGTTTCGGCACACTGCCGCAGCAGGTGAAGGAAAAGATTGAATCCGCAGACTCCGAAAACATTGAAAAATGGAGTCTGCGCC
>JAABRU010000155.1 GCA_011390755.1 Desulfobacteraceae bacterium
GGTAATATTTCTGATTTCCGGGCTGTAAAAATGTAACTTTCTGAAATCATTACATGCAAATTTTCAGACAGGGATTTATAACCTTCTGAAATTATTAAAACCGAAATTTTTTACCGAACTATTGATTTATAAACTGAGACTCTGTCCGAAAACCTGTTTTCCGGTGTTTTAACCCCCTGCTTCCACCGGGTTTAAAAATCTGTTTCGGAGGTTTTCGGATAGGTTCTACGTTGCCGCATGGCGGGGCAGCAGTCAAAAATCAGGCAGTTACAGGATAAGCGAAAGTTGCCGGAACGAAAAATCAGAAAATTAGGTGATTTCCGAAAAAGATAATACCAATGGAGTGCCGAACTGAAAGTTTGGCAGTGTCCGGCAGATGACAGTCCGCGCACAGACTTTCCGTCTGTGACTCCTTCAGGACGTTACATTCATGTTCGGAAATCGCCTTAGGGTCAATACCGTTTATAACACTGATTTTTAAAATCTGCAAACATTCTGACAGAAGAAATTTTTCACTGCATTATCAGCAGAACGAAAAGTTTCCGGAGGAGTGCAGAAACTGTATTTCTGCACGGGGCAACCGGGAGCCGGGGCCGTGCAAAAATATCATTTCTGCACTCCGGAACAGTCCTGTACCTAAATTGAGCGGTTTTTTTCTGATAAACCGGCTGAATGTCCGGTAAGCAAAACTTTGCCTGTTTTACGCTTTTCACCCGGCGGGTGAAGAGCCGGAAACCGCTGAGCCCCTGATATTTAAGGCCGGAAATCATTTTCAGGTCTGAGAACCGCTCAATTTAGGCTATAGCCCTTTGCAGGTGAACTGATACCCGTCATGGGTTTTGAAATTCTCAAATTCAGGCTGTTAAGCTAAAATTTGATGGTCTCGTAAAAAGTCCGGAAATCAGGTTTTGATACATATTAACACTCTGATTTTATTAATAGCGATTTTTGAAATTTGGATTTTTTACCGATTCATCAAAATTTCGGTATCCGTTCATCTGCATATATCTATAAACTCAAAAACGACACCCTGATGTCATTTTGGAAACTTGGCATTTGTAATTTCAATAAGCTGAAGCTGATAAAATATAAAGCCGCCATTTTTTACTGAACAAAAGTATTGGTTTTAACCATTTAAATTTATTTGATTTTGCCTGAATCAATGTCAGACAGGTGTCATTTTTGAGTATAAAACCGTATCCGGGGAAAATTTTTCGATTTACTGATTATCCCCTGTCTGCCGAAAGTACTGCCCTTCTGTTTTTTTTCCGCATATTTTCGGTTGCTATGTGCCTTCCCTCCTGTTATTAAAAAAAGGAATATCCGGACAGGAAGGCAGATACAGTATTATGAAATTCAAATATCCGAAAAAACAGTATTATCAAAAATCTATCACACTGGAGTTTATTCTGGAATGCGATTCCATGATTTCGGTCATGGAAATCATCAGCCAGGTGGCCAGATATGATGTCAATATTCTCCTGCTGGGGGAAAGCGGCACAGGCAAAGAAATGCTGGCCAAAATTATCCACATGCTAAGCCCCAGGGCCGCCAATCCCTTTGTGCCTATCAACTGCGGGGTTCTTTCCGGTCTGATGTTTGAAGACAAACTTTTCGGGCATGAAAAAGGGGCTTTTACCGGGGCCATTGACCGGAAGGAGGGAAGTCTGGAACTTGCGGACAAAGGCACTCTTTTTCTGGATGAGGTTTCCGAACTGCCTTTGCAGAACCAGGTGGATTTTTTACGGGTACTGGAGGATTTCCGTTTTACAAGAATCGGGGGAAATGAAACGATTGAAGTGGATATCCGGATTATTTCCGCAACAAACAAAGATTTGAAAGAGGAAATCCGCCGGGAACGTTTCCGGGAAGATCTTTTTTACCGCCTGCAGGTAGTTCCGGTATATCTGCCGCCCCTGCGGGAAAGAAAAAAAGCCATTCCCAAAATGGTGGAGCATTTTCTGGAACAGTTTGAACTGACCTATAAAAAAACAAAACCCGCTGTCACACAGGAAGTGACTGATATATTTTTACAGTATGAATGGCCGGGAAATGTCAGAGAACTGAAAAATCTGGTGGAAAGGATTTTTATTCTGAATGAAGGGGATTGCATCCGCTACCGAAATCTCCCCCCGGATTTTCTGGATAATCTGAATGTTTCTTCTCTGCAGGACATCAGGGAACTGGCGGAAGTGCGAAAAGAAGCCGAAGGCAAAGCCATTATCAGGGCATTGGAACATACGGGAGGAGACCGTGACATGGCTGCGGAAATGCTGAAAATCAGCCCCAGAACCCTGCGTTATAAACTCCGGCAGTACCGCATCCGGCCGGGCGGGAAAGGGGAAACCGGTTTTTTTTCCGAAAACCGTTTTTGATGAACTGCTAAAAAGCAGGAAATCCCTCACTCCGGCCAAAACCGGCTGAAAGTACCGGATTCCGACTGCCGCCGGAATGACGGAAAACCTGAAATGCAGACGTTTACGGGATCATCATTTTTATCCCGTTATCCCAAAAAAGGGGGAGAAATGAAGATAAAAGGGCGCATTCTTGTAACAGACGATGATCCCCCGGTGGTGGCAACACTGACCGGATTGGTGGAAAGACTTTCCTATCTTGTCTTTTCAGCAGGTTCGGGTGAAGAAGCCCTGGAAATTCTCCGCAGCGAGAAGATCGATCTCCTGATAACGGATATTCACATGCCGGGTATGGGCGGTATTGAACTGATGAAAAGAGTCAGGGAGCTGTATCCGGATATTCAGATTATGGTGATTACCGGCTACGGCGATCTGAAAACATCTGTAGCGGCCATGCAGTACGGTGCTTTCAATTATCTGCAAAAGCCTTTCCGCGCGGAAGAACTGGAAATTGCGCTGGAGCAGGGAATGGAAAAAGGGCGGCTCCTGCGGGACATTGCAGAAAAACAGTATGAGCTGGAAGCACAGAATGAAAGACTGCGCAGGGAAATCCGGGAAAGAAAAAAAGCGGAAAGAGAAAGAGATATGCAGCGCCGGCAGCTCATACAGGCAGACAAGTTGATTTCACTGGGCATTCTGGTGACCGGTATCGCGCATGAAATCAATAATCCGAATAATTTTATTATGATGAATACACCGATGCTGCACAAAATATGGAAAAGTATCCTCCCTGTTCTGGATGATTATTATGAACGGAAAGGAGATTTTGATGCCGGGGGCGGACCTTATTCGGAAATGCGGAAAAACATCCCTTTTCTTCTGAACGGCATTTCCGAAGGTTCCGAACGTATTCGCCGTATTGTGCAGGAACTGAAAGAATTTGCCCGAACCAATACGGAAAACAGAATTGAAAAAGTGGATGTCAACCGGGCGGCCGTTAATGCTGTCCGCCTGTCAAAAAACCTGCTTCGGAAAAGCACAAACCGTTTCATCACCGACTTTGACGAAAATCTGCCTGAAATACAGGGGAATTTTCAGAAACTGGAACAGGTATTCATTCACCTGATCCGGAATGCCTGCCAGTCTCTCCGGAACCGGGAAGAATCCATCCGTATTTCCACAACCTTCTGCCCGAAAAACGGAGAAATCAGGGTGCAGGTGACCGATGAGGGCATCGGTATTTCAAAAAAGGATATGCAGCGGATTACCGATCCTTTTTTTACCACCCGCCGTCATGCCGGGGGAACCGGACTGGGTTTGTCTGTATCTGCCAGTATCGTGCAGGAGCACGGCGGAAAAATCAGTGCGGAAAGCAGTGAAGGGAAAGGCAGTGTATTCACCGTATCCCTTCCCCTTGAAGTCCGAAAACCGCCGGTCCGAATCCTGGTGGCCGGTGATGAACCGCTCTTCCGTGAACTGCTTGCCCTGTCCCTGCGGAAAAAGGGGGGATATAAAGTGCAGGAGGCCGCCGACGCTGCGGAAACCTGCATCCTGCTGGGAAGGGATCAGCCGGACCTGCTGGTGCTCAATATTCATATGCCGGAAACGGACGGAGTGAAGATCTGCAGGAAAATCCGGGAAGATGAAACATTGGCAGATATGAAAGTTATTATAAGCACCGAATTGCCCGATTCTCCGGAGACGCAGGAAATTATCCGGATGGGGTTCCCTCATATTTATTTCAAAAAAAA
The DNA here is from genome assembly GCA_011390755.1 of Desulfobacteraceae bacterium. Classification (GTDB taxonomy): domain Bacteria; phylum Desulfobacterota; class Desulfobacteria; order Desulfobacterales; family Desulfococcaceae; genus JAABRU01. Next base: position 4,106 of record JAABRU010000155.1, read on the forward strand.
CCATCTCCGGGAGTTTTTACAATTGGTCGGAGAAATACTGCATAAAGAGGAAAAATAAATGAAAAAACATATACTTATTGCAGAAGATGAACATTTTAACCGCATGAGTCTGAAGATGATACTTCAGATGGCCGGATACGAAGTCAGTGTGGCCGAAGACGGCCAGGCAGCCCTGGAAATGATTGAAGAAATGATGCAGCAGGGAAAAGAACCGGATTTGCTGGTGACGGATATTCAGATGCCTTTATTAACCGGAATGGAACTGATTGATGCACTCAGCGCCCGGGATATCCGGATTCCTGTTCTGGTAATGACCGGTTTCGGAGACAAGGAAATGCTCATTGAGCTGATGCGCAAGGGCTGCTCTGAATATATAGACAAACCCTTTGAGCCCGACGATATTACCGCAAGGGTGAAATCGGTTCTGGAAATGCAGGAAAAAAAGCGTTTTGAAAGAGAAAAGGAAATTGAAAAAGAAAAGTCGGAAATCAGCCTGGAGATGGAATCCTACCGGATGCACTTTGAAAAACTGCGGACTCAGGTAAATTCGGCTGTGGAAAGCTATAAAAACCTGATTCAGACCGGCAATATCCGGGACGGATTCACGGCTGTTTACCGGCATAAACCCTTTTGGGAACTGGGCGGCGATTTTCTGGACATGCGCCCCACAGATCGCGGCTGCGATATTTTTATTGCGGATGTGGCCGGGCATGATATGGGGGCTTCCTATCACACAGTGCTGCTGAAAGCATTTTTTGAAGAAAACTGCCGCACCGGCAACGACGGACATACTTTCTTTCAAATACTCAACCGCCAGCTTCGGGACAATGGAAAAAATGAACGGATGGTAACGGCCCTGTTTCTGCGTCTGGATACAAAAAACCGGAAGGCGGAAATTGTATCCGCTGCCCATCCGCCCCTGCTTCGCATCCCTGCCGGAACAGGAGAAGCCGAAGCGATTTTTCTGGAGGGGGATGTGCTGGGACTGCATGAGGAAGTTGTTTTCGGCACAGCGGATTTTTCCCTGACACCGGGGGATCGGTTTTTTCTTTACACAGACGGTCTGATAAATGCCTACAGTGTGGACAGCGAAAGCGGGGAAAAACAGTATCTGACAGAAAACGGTCTGAGTCTGCTCATTCAAAAAAATGCCGGACTGCCTTTGGAACAGATCATCAGCAGTATTGAAGATCATTTCAGCGGTATTTCCGAATACAAACTCAATGACGACATGCTGATTCTCGGTTTGGAAATTCCGTGAGAAGTGTCTGCTGACAGTTCCGTTTATGATTTTTCCCCTTTGCCGGAACCGCCTTCGGGAGTCAACGCCACCTTCGGAGCGATGAGCAGTTTTGACGGCGGCAGCAATCCGCATCATATTTTGGATCAGGGGATTTGACCCACTGCCACCCGTCCGAATGGGCGAACACAAGGTTTGCGCCGACATGTTCCGAATAAAAAACCGGAATCTGACAAAATAGTATTAAATTGATTTGTGTTTTTAAAAATCATGAATTATAATCAGTGCCGTTTTCTTTAAAAAAAAGCCACACCACTTTTCCCCTTTACAAAAAGGAGAAAAACGCTTAATTAAAAATCAAAATGCCATTAAGTTAAGCAAAAAGCCCCGGAGGGGCGGATTGATACAGCTCATGCCAAATATCTGAGAATACAGGACAAAAAAATCATAAACCCTAAAATGACGAATTATATACCGGAAGCATTTTCCCATGCGCCCTTTCAGGGCTTTCCAAAAATGCCTTTTTCTTAACGGAACGGCATTGCTGCGAAAACCGTAAGGGCATACTGCATCCGCCCTGTAAGGAGTCAGCAGGGGGACGGATGTAAAAAGTGGTGTACTATAGTGTTAATGATAATTATTTTGGGCAGGCCGGGGTGAACGCAGTGAACCCCAACATCCTGAATCTGTTGGAGTTCGTTCCTTACCTCAACCTGCATGAAACCCCAAATCTGTTTTCTTAAACACTACAGGTCAACGGCGTTGGATTCAAAAGGGGACTGTAAACAGGATTTATGACTGCAGCGATAAACAGATGCTGCTGTTTTTTTATTTACACAGACCGGAAATCACCGGGGAGGGGCAATGAAATTTTTAATTGGAATCATCGTTCTTGCGATTCCGGGTATATTCATCATTAAATTAGCCGTTGAGTTTATAAAATGGATTTCAGATAATAGTTTCAGTGAAATCTGCCGGGCAGTCTGTATGGTGATTGACTCCTTCAATTCATGGGTGGGCAGGGGCGTATCCTGGGCCACCTTTCTTGTTGTGCTGGTTGTTTTTACAGATGTGGTTATGCGTTATGCCTTTAAAACCAGCTATGTTTTTATACAGGAAATGGAGTGGCATCTTTTTTCCTTTATTTTCCTTATGGGAGCCGGATACACCCTGCTGAAAGACGGCCATGTGCGGGTGGATATTATTTACCAGCGGCTGGGGGCCAAACCCAGAGCATGGATCAATCTTATCGGTGTGATATTCTTCCTTATTCCCGGATGCTACCTGATTATTGCAACTTCTGATAAATTTGTCTATAATGCCTGGTCTGTGCTGGAAGGTTCACCGGATCCGGGAGGCATCCCCTACCGTTATCTTGTCAAGGCATGTATCCCCGCCGGTTTTGTTCTGCTTTTGCTGCAGGGCATTTCTCTGGGAATCAGGAGTTTTCTTACTATCATCGGCAAAGAAGCAGCCCCTGCCCATGATGTCTGTACAGCAAAACATATCGGGGAGGAAAACTGATGGAATATCTGCCCGGATGGATGTTTCTGGCACTGACAGTTCTGCTGATGGCCGGTTTCCCGGTCACCTTTACCCTTCTCGGAACCGCGCTCTGCTTCGGGCTGATCGGATTCGGCTGGGATTTTTTCAACCTGCTGCCCCTGCGTATATGGGGAGTGATGACCAATGTCACCCTGCTGGCCGTGCCGCTTTTTGTTTTTATGGGGGTAATGCTGGAACGATCCGGACTGGCAGAAGAACTGCTGGATACAATGGGAATGGTTTTCGGACGTATCCGGGGCGGACTGGCAGTTTCGGTGGTCATTGTGGGGGCATTGCTGGGGGCCTCCACCGGTATTGTGGGTGCCACAGTGGTAACGATGGGACTGCTGGCCGTGCCGACCATGCTCAAATGGGGGTACCGGAAAGAACTGGCCACGGGAACCGTATCGGCTTCGGGAACGCTGGGGCAGATTATTCCGCCCAGCATTGTACTGGTGCTTATCGGTGATATTGTCGGAGTCCCTGTGGGAGACCTCTTCATGGGAGCGGTTTTTCCCGGCATGGTGCTGGTCTGTTTATATATCCTGTATATTATGCTGGCCGCCTGGCTGAAGCCGGAATGGGCACCGGCGATTCCCCAGTCCGAACTGGATGCCATGGGGCGGGGGGAACTTTTTAAACGGATAATGGTCGCGCTGTTCCCGCCCCTTTTCCTGATGATTGCAGTACTGGGTTCCATTTTCTGGGGAATAGCCTCTCCCACAGAAGCCGCTGCCGTGGGGGCGGTGGGCGCAACGGTGCTGACCGTTGCCAACCGCAAATTCAGCATGAAAATTCTGCAGGATGTGATGGATTCCACCATGCAGCTTACCTGCATGGTTTTTATTATTCTGGTGGGCGCTGCGGCCTTCGGTCTGGTATTCCGGGGGCTGGGCGGGGACGGACTGGTGCGGGAATTTTTGGGGGGAATTGCCGAAGACCACAGCAGATGGGTGGTGCTGGCCATTGTTATGGGTCTGATTTTTGTCATCGGTTTTTTTCTGGATTTTATTGAAATCACTTTTATCCATGTGCCGGTGCTGGCTCCCATTATGCTGGAATTCGGTTTTGACCCGGTCTGGTTCTGCATTCTCATTGCGGTCAATCTCCAGACTTCTTTTATGACACCGCCTTTCGGATTTTCCCTTTTTTACCTGAAAGCCGTAACCCCGCCGGAAATAACGACCGGTCATATTTACCGGGGAATCATTCCCTTTGTGATTTTCCAGTTAATCGGTCTGCTGATTATTGTCTTTTTTCCCGAACTGGCCACCTGGCTGCCCAAAGTGGTTTTCGGCGGATAAATCTGTTAATTGTCCGGAAGCATAATTATATATGTTACATTCATCAACAAAATGAAAGGAATCCGAATGGAACGACGTGATTTTCTGAAAAAAACAGGTGTGGCCGCTGCTGCGGTTGCAGGAACTGCCGTATCGGTACCTGCTGTTCTGGCCAAAGAAAAAACCTACCGGTGGAAAATGGTCACAACCTGGCCCCCCGGACTTCCGGTATTGCAGATCGGAGCAGAAAGATTTGCCAAACGTCTGGAAGAGGTAACGGGCGGACGGATCAAAATTCAGGTATTTGCCGGAGGCGAACTGGTTCCGCCCCTGGGGGTCTTTGATGCGGTTTCCGGAGGTACAGTGGAATGCGGCAGCGGAGCCTCCTATTACTGGGCAGGCAAAGTGCCGGCCGGGCAGTGGTTTTCCTCCGTTCCTTTCGGGCTTAATCCCCAGGGAATCAATGCATGGTTTTACAGCGGCGGCGGACTGAAACTCTGGGAGGAAGTCTATGCCCCCTTTAATATCATTCCCCGGCCCCAGGGCAATACAGGTGTGCAGATGGGCGGCTGGTTCCGCAAAGAGATGAAGAGCATTGAAGACTTCAGGGGGCTGAAAATGCGTATCCCCGGTCTGGGCGGCAAAGTGGTTGCCAAAGCCGGTTGTGCGGTAACACTGCTTCCGGCAGGTGAAATTTTTACATCCCTGGAACGCGGGGTAATTGATGCCACCGAATGGGTCGGCCCCCTGCATGACCTGCGGATGGGTTTTTACAAGGCCGCACAGTATTACTATTATCCCGGATGGCATGAACCCGGCACCTGTCTGGAAGTCATTTTCAATAAAAAAGCCTACGAGGAACTGCCCAAAGACCTGCAGGCGGCCATTGATGCGGTTGCCATGGAAACCAACCTCTGGAGTCTTTGTGAATTCGAGTCCGGCAACGGTGCAGCCCTGGAAGAGCTGATCACCAAACACAATGTGAATCTGGTGCAGTTTCCCGATGCCCTGCTGGAAGACCTGCGGAAACTGTCTGAAGAGACACTGGAAGAAGAAGCCGCAAAAGATCCCATGTCCCAGAAAGTACATGAGGCATTCAAGAAATTCAAAAAGCAGATCGGGGGGTGGGGGACAGTTTCCGAAAGAGCCTACTATGATGTTATTATTGATAAATATTCTTTGAAAAAAGAATAGGTGCAAAATTTTATTTCTGATAATCTGTGCTTTTCAACCCGCATTTCGCTCTTTGCGCTCCAACAAATCTGAATTTATTAAATCCGGTTTTTTTGGATTGTGTCCTGTGATAATTGAAAAGACCCTGCGTCCGTTTGTTAATGCACTGATTCTGAAACAGATCGGATAATTTTCTGAATCATTTGCAAAAGCCCGGCGGATAAGGCTTTTCAATAAGGGCAGGACACTAATTTTTTTGGGTATTCAAAGAAATATTGAAAAATTCAGTTTCGTTTTCAAAGTGTTACAAAGGCAGGCGAAATGTGGGTTTCAAATAAAAACCCTTTTCCCGGTTTATCATCGGGAAAAGGGTTTTTTATTAAAAAATATGCAATGTCAGCAGTACACCACTTTGAAAGTCCGTCCCCCCCTGTAAGGGGCATTGCCGTCAGGTTAAGACTTCAGGGTACTGCCAAACGGAAAGTTTGGCACTGTTTTTTTTGAATCATTTCAGTATCCCAAACTTTCAGTTCGGAACTCCTCCGCTCTTGAGTTGACGGAAAAGCTCTGTAAGGGCGTATTGCATACGATCTGTAAGGATTCAAGAGAGGGGATGGATTTAAAAACGGCGGATTTATTATTCCTCCTCTTCAAAATCATCCTTCCCCGCGCCGCAGATGGGGCATTCCCAATCATCGGGAACATCTTCAAAAGAGGTTCCGGGATTCACACCGTTATCCGGATCGCCCTGTTCCGGGTCATAGACATAGCCGCAGATGGAACATACATATTTTTTCATAATATCCTCCTTTTTTCAGTTGTCAGTTACCAGTCACCGTTTGCTTATTTTCCTGTCTCCGGTAATACCGAATTATACGGTTTGGATAAATGCCTTTACTTTTTCCTCAATCTCATCCCGGACTTTCCGCATGAAATCAATATCTTTCCCTGCGGGATCCGGCAGGGCCCAGTCTGCTTTCTGAGCGCCCGGCACAAAGGGGCAGGCCTCACCGCAGCCCATGGTGATAATGTATTCGGGATTTCCGCCTTCTATGGCCTTTTCGATGGATTGCGGAATGATGAATTCCATATCAATGCCCTTTTCGGCCATCACGGTCTTCATGAGCGGATTCACCTGTGCCGCAGGTTCGCTGCCGCCGATGGTCACATCCAGCCGGTCTCCCGCAAGAACCTGGGCAAAGGCCCCGGCCATCTGGCTGCGGCAGGCATTTTCCCTGCACGCGAAGAGGACTTTCTTCCGACCCAGAAAAGGAGCCAGCAGTTTTGCAACGGCCGCCTTTACATCCTCCCGGACAGTGGGATGTTTTTCCATATCCCCCCGGTGCTCAATCTGCCAGTAATACAGACTGCCTTCATCCTTTGCGCCCACCGCGTCGAAAAAATATTTTGCAGTGAGATCAATTCCCACAAAAAGATTTTTTCCTTTGGTGGCTCCCTGGGAGAGCATAAAGCCCCGCCGCATTTTCCGGCGGGGATCAATCAGATTCAGGCGGTATTTTCTGGCCCACAGGGTCTGGCTCCGGTCAATCAGGGCCTTTAACTGGGCGGTTACATTATAAAAAAACACGGGGGAAGCCGGAACCACCACGTCGGCCCTGCGGAGCAGGGGATAGATTTCCGGGTCCATGTCATCCTTTATGGGGCAGAAACCTTTTTTTTCACAGGTGGTAAACTCTTTGCAGGGTTCAATATGCTTTTTGCAGACATCCGTAATATGGGTCTGCGCGCCGAGTTTTGCCGCCTCTGCCATAAAGAGTTCCAGCAGAAATTCCGTATTTCCCTTTTTGCGGGGGCTGCCCTGTAATCCGAGTACCAGCATGATGTATATCCTTTTTTATCTTCCTATTTCTGATGGCAGACGCTACAGGAGGTAGGCCCGGTCTTCACACCTTCCTTTTTCTTTTCCCTGTGACATTTCAAACACTTGGTATTCATGACCTGTTTGCTTTTCAGTTTATCCCCGGCTTTCATTTTATCAATCACTCCGGCTTCCTGGGGAAACAGATCATGGCAGAGGTTACAGTCTGCCAGCACATTCTGGTGCTGAAGATGGGGGAAAGACACATCTCCTGTATTGCCTCCGTGCAGCACAATTTTTTCCGCACCTTTGTTCTGTTCGGCAATGGCCAATACTGCAATACACAATATCCCGATGATGGCAGGGATGATTTTCCTGTTTTTCATTTACATTCCTTCCTGCTGTCTGAAGTTTTTTTCCGGACAATTATGCTTTCTGTAGGGTGGGCACAAAAAACCGTGCCCACCCTACAATTCTTATTTTGATAAAGTCCTTTAGTAGGCCTCTTCCAGATCCTCTTTGCTGACCTTGTCTTTGAACAGAAAATAGGCCCATGTCTGGTATGCAATAACCAGCGGAACGAAAATCAGGACCACTGCGAGCATTATCTTCAGGGTCAGCGGGCTGGAGGATGAATTAAAGGCCGTCAGGCTGTAGGCATCATCAATGCTGGACGGGAATACCGTCGGGAACAGTCCGATGATGCCGAAGAAAATACAGCAGACAATGGCCAGGGCCGAAGAAAACCAGGCCGTAAAATATGCCTTTTTCATCAGAAAGAACTTGGTCTGCACAAAGGCCGCCACATTGACGATGAGCAGCAGGAAGAGTACCGGATTGGCATAATAGTTGTCATAAAGACGGGTTTCATATTTGGTGGCAATCAGGAAAAGGAGGGCAACCGTCAGCATCACCCACCATACTCCGTTGGCAAAGCGGTAAGCCCGTGCCTGCAGTTCCCCTTCGGTTTTAATGCACAGCCATAAGGCACCGTGCTCCAGAAAGAGAAAAAGGAACAGTATGCCGCCCAGCAGTCCGTATCCGTTGAGAAGTCCCAGCAGGGTTCCGTGATAGCCGTTGGCATCAATGGGAAATCCTTTGAAGATATTGGCAAATGCCACGCCGAACAGAACAGCCGGGGCCGCACTGCCGATAAAGATGCACATATCCCATATACCGCGCCAACTGTCATTTTCCACCTTGCTGCGGAATTCCATTGCCACACCGCGCAGGATCAGGGCAAAAAGAATCAGCATCAGGGCCGCGTACAGGGAGGAAAACATGGTGGCATACAATATCGGGAAGGCAGCAAATGTCACGCCTCCGGCAGCAATGAGCCATACCTCATTCCCGTCCCAGAAAGGCCCCATTGCGGCAATCATTGTCCGCTTTTCCTTATCATTTTTCGCCATAAAAGGAAGAAGCGTACCAATGCCGAAATCAAAACCGTCTGTCATGAAAAAAACAGCCCAGAGCAGTCCCCACAGAAAAAACCAGGTAATCTGTAATTCCATTGTATCACCTCCCCTTAATTCACTGCCAGGTTAGCGGTTTCAGGTCCTTTAGCTGCATTTCTGGCAATGAGCCAGAATCCCACAGCCCCCAGAAGACCATATACCAGAATAAATGCCACCAGGGATATGCCCACCTGGGAAGCGGCAATGGGGGAAGCCGCATCGGCTGTTCTCATGATTTTATAAACAATCCAGGGCTGCCGTCCCACTTCCGCCACAATCCATCCGGCCAGATTGGCAATATAGGGCAGGGGGATGGAGCAGAGCATGACCTGAAGATAAATGGGACTGTCCGCCAGATTTTTTCTCAGAAACAGACCGATCAGGGTGATGATGATAAAATAGGTGCCCAGGGCCACCATGATCCGGAAAGCCGTAAAGGTAATCAGCACCGGGGGGCGGTCCTCTTTGGGAAATTCCTTCAGCCCCCTGACCTCACCGTTGACATCCCCGGTGACCAGAAAGCTGAGCAGACCCGGAATTTCAATCATTTCCAGAAGGTTCGTCTCATTTTTCTCGTCGGGAACCACCAGCAGATAAAAAGGCACATTGGTTTTTGTTTCCCAATGGGCCTCCATGGCCGCCAGCTTTTCCGGCTGCACTTCTGCCACATGGGCACCGTGAAAATCCCCTACGACAGAAACAAAGAGAGCCGCAGCCAGTCCGAAGGGCAGGGCGATTCTGAAAGAACGGGTGAAAAAATCCGTATTCTGCTTTTTCAGCAGATGCCATGCACTGATGCCCATGACAAAAAAAGCACCCAGAACAAAGGCACCCGCGACCACATGCAGAAATTCCAGCCAGGCAAAACTGTTGGTGACAACTGCCCGGAAGTCAACCAGTTCTGCCCTGCCGTTGCGGATATCAAAACCGACCGGATGCTGCATCCAGCCGTTGGCAATGAGTATCCAGACCGCCGAAAGATTTCCGGCTATGGCAATGAGCCACATGCAGGCCGCATGGGCTTTTTTGGACAGTTTTTTCCATCCGAAGACCCAGACACCGATAAGTGTGGATTCCAGAAAGAAGGAAGTGGTGGCCTCAATGGCCAGTAAAGAACCGAAGATATCGCCTACAAACTCGGAATATCGGGACCAGTTGGTTCCGAACTGAAATTCCAGGGTAATACCGGTGACCACCCCCAGGGCAAAGTTGATGAGAAAAAGTTTACCCCAGAACTTTGTCATACGCAGGTATGTCTCATCCTCTGTCTGTACATACCGGGTCTCCATATATGCGATAAGAACGGATAAGCCCAGTGTCAGCGGAACAAACAGAAAATGGAACATGGTGGCAGCAGCGAATTGCAGGCGCGAAAGCAGCACAACATCCATAATCTCTCCTTACAAAACATTTATACGGTTAATAAAAAAAGGATTCCGACAGCGGAGCCCTGTATCAAAAAAACCGTCCGGCTCCTGATCCCCCCTTTCCGGCATAAAAGAAACCGGAATCCCGGTCGGAAATATCCGGGACTCCGGCCTCCCTTATTATCGGGTACATCTGTTTTGAACGCAAACGGTTTGTTTTTTCATAAACGGCCATAAATTACATTCACAACGAAGTTTGAAAATATCGGAATGCTGCTGACTGTAATCATTAAACATTCAACATTAAGCATTCAACATTTTCAATCAGGTGCTTCCTTCCAGTCTGCACTGGGTGAAATCAATCTCTTTTCCGCATTTTCCGCATGTATGCGGTTTGTCAAATTCATCGGAAAAAATTTCTTTTTCCTCACCGCATTCAGGACATTTGCAGGAAAAAGTCTTCAGGGATTTGAATTCCTGAAATCCGGGACAATGCTGGGGGGTGGTTGTCATTTTTTTCCTCCTTGAAAATAAAAGTTAATATTCGGAACCGGTATCATTATTTCTGCTCGGTTCTTTTCGCAGACAGCCGCCGCCGCTGCGGCATCTTCTTTCACCTGCGGCAGATTCGGCCTGTCAACCCAGTTTTTTTGCAATTTTTTTCCCATATTCCTGGGCCATGGAAATGCCGCCACCGAGAGATGCTGATTTGAGCATCAGGGCATCTCCGACCATATTCATCTTAAAAATATTTTTCATGGTATCAAAAATCCGTACGGGGGCTTCACCGCTCCATCCGAAAGCACCGAAGGCTCCGCCGACCTTTCCCTCAAGACCGGCCTTTTCGGCCAGAAACAGCATGGTTTTCATTTTGTCCAGCATCCCGCCGTGGTAAGTGGCCGAACCGAAAACCAGCGCATCATAACCCTGCAGATCGCTTTCTGTTTTTATTTCCTTTACATCTTTTACAAAAGCCTCCATTCCGGAAATCCGGATACCTTCACCGATCAGCTGGGCAATTTTTTCTGTTTCTTTTGTCCTGCTTGCATATACAATGAGTACACTGGGCATTCATTTTCTCCTTTATTTTATGCGTTTGTCAATACCTTCCTGAGAGCAGTCAGGTGTATAGCATGTATTATTGACAAATTCACATTTTTTTTTGCAGGAAGGGCATTCTTCAGGGGGAGCAGCTGCCTCCAGGGTATATCCGCATTTCTGACATTTCCAGGCGGTCATAGCATCTCCTTATTCAGTTATCAGTGGACAGTTATCAGTGAACAGGGAATATCACCCGGTTTTTCTCCGGCTCCCTGTCCACCGAGGATGAGGTTTATGCTTTCCACAGACCGTGGAGATTACAATATTCCCTGGCCGTTATCTGAGCGGCTTCGACTTTGAATACAGTTTCGGGAGCATCTCCCGGATTGAGATACTGCCGATAGGTTCTGCCATCTGCAATAATTTCAATCCACTGAATATAGTGCTTTTCTTCCATGGGATGCGCCACCGATCCCACGGATACTTTCACACCTCCGTCCACCTTTTCGATGACCGGAACGTGTTTTTCTTTGGCCGCATCCACGGTGTTTTCCGTCATAAGAACCATGGGATCGCCGCAGCATACCAGTTCCCCCTCTCCTCCGACCAGCACTTCAACAATATTTCCGCATGCCTTGCATTTGTAAACCTGCAGTCTTTCCGCCATTCATTGCTCCTTTCATTTTTTGCTAAAAAATTGTTATGCAGACGGGATACCGGTCTGTCAGAAAAATTCATTTATGTTTACACCCCGGAAGCGGCAGGATGCCGTGTCCGCGTTACGGTGCAAAGAAATTCTGCTGACAGTCCGGTTGCTTTATTTGCCGAATAACACCATGAAATATTTTCCGGAAAAAATGCCGGAAAATATTTTATATGCCGATTCGGTTTTTTAATATATATTCTTCTAATGATTTTTTCAAGTTTTTATCATAAGGAGTTCGGGAATTTCTGATGCATCCGTGAAATTCCTTTTCTTAAACAAAGAATAATGTTATAAGTATTTCAGAGCATTTTTTGGGAAAAAGCGGATATTAGGCGATTTCCAATATAAATGCAGCGATTCCGGAGGAGTCACAGACGGAAAGTCTGTGACCGGGCTGTCAGATGTCAGACACTGCCAAACAGCCCGGCCGTGCCCGCCGAAGTCTTTTAGGTCCGGCACTCCTCTGCTGCATTTTTTTCAGGAAATCGCCTTGCAATGGTTCGGTAATTTTTTCCGATTTACAGACGGTAAAAATGTAACCGCCTGAAATCATTATATCCGGATATTTTATCCGGGGCTCATAACTTTCTGAAATTATTCAGTCCAAAATTTTTTACCGAACTATTGACCTTACAGTTTTTCAGAAAATACTGCTCCCCCGATCTGCCAATGGTGTTCTCCGGGACCGCCGAAGGGCGGCAGAGAAGTGATAAAAATGAAATATGATGAATATGTAAAAAGTCCGAAATCCGGGGGTTTCATCAGCTTAATATGCTGATTTTACTAAGGTTGAATTCTGGAAAAACGACTTTTTACCGCTTCATCAATATACAGACTTTAAGAAAATAGTTTTGGGTTTTCTGCAGGTTGGGGTGCAATGTCATTGACGTAAGCAGAATATTCCCCTCCCCCGGTGGGAGGGGGAAGCAGCGGACTGTAATTAAAACCGCTTTTCACCCTCCCCCTGCCCCTCCCTCAGGGGAGGGGAGTCTTACGTCAATG
>JAABRU010000156.1 GCA_011390755.1 Desulfobacteraceae bacterium
CGCTCTTCCGATCTCGGAAAGCTGCAAAGCGTATTACATCGCACCCGCTGATGAGCCGAATCAGTATCCGTTATGATCCGACAGAAGCATTGACGCAGGATGAATGGCCGGAGGAAGTCTGATGCTGCTCCTGGATACCTGTGCCCTGTTGTGGCTTGCGCAGGGCAGCGGACTGAAATCTTCGGTATTGAGAACAATCGAACTGGCCCCGATTGTTTATATTTCGGCAATCACAGCATTTGAAATCTGTCTGAAAAGCAAAAAAGGAAAGCTTGAACTGCCGGTCGCGCCTCAAAAATGGTTTGAAACCGTTCTGAATCATCATGATCTGACAGTGATTCCCATTGACCTGAATATCAGTATAAAAGCCAACGAACTGCCTTTTTTTCATAATGATCCCTGTGACCGTCTGATTATTGCAACAGCCATGATTATGAAAATCCCGATAGTCACTGCTGATGGAAAATTTAAAGACTATGATGTTGAGATTATTTATTAACACGGATACAGAAAAATATTTTATGATAAAAATGAAATAGTAAGTATTTCATATAAACGGCCATGACTGACGGTCACAACGAAGCATGAAAGTCACCGGTAATATGCAAAAAACCGCTTCGCTTATTTTTTGCACTCCGGAGACTTTCATATAAAAAACAAAGGAGAAAAAAAACGAATGACCCAGAAAACCGACGACTGCCGCATGGCAGACGATACCCAATGCATCAACACCATCCGCACCCTTGCCATGGATGCCATCCAGAAAGCCAATTCCGGTCATCCGGGCGCGCCCATGGGCATGGCCCCGGCCGCCTATGCTTTGTGGACCCGCGTGATGAAACACAATCCCGCAAATCCCCAATGGCCGGACCGGGACCGTTTTGTGCTTTCCGGCGGACATGCCTCCATGCTGCTCTACAGCCTGCTGCATCTTACCGGATATGATCTCAGTCTTGACGACATCCGGAATTTCCGCCAGTGGGGCAGCAGAACACCGGGACATCCGGAATACGGTCACACCCCCGGTGTGGAAACCACGACCGGCCCCCTGGGACAGGGCGTTGCCAATGCCGTGGGCATGGCCATAGCAGAACGGAATCTGGCCGCCCGTTTTAACCGGGAAGGTCATGAGATTGTGGATCATTATACCTATGTCATGTGCGGGGACGGAGACCTGATGGAAGGTGTGGCCTATGAGGCCGTATCCCTGGCCGGTCACCTGGGTCTGGGAAAACTCATCTGCATGTACGATGACAATGAGATTTCCATTGAAGGTTCCACGGACATTACCTTTACGGAAAATGTGGGGCTGCGCTTTGAGGCCTGCAACTGGCATGTGCAGAAAGTCGCGGACGGCAATGATATTGATGCCCTGCTCAAAGCCCTGGAAGCCGCCAAAGCCGAAACAGAAAAACCTTCCCTGATTATTGTGCAGACCCAGATTGCCTACGGAAGCCCCAATAAACAGGGCAAATCCTCCGCACACGGGGAACCCCTGGGGGATGAGGAAATCCGCCTGACCAAGAAAAATCTGGGATGCCCGGAAGATGAATGCTTCTGCGTTCCCGAAGAATCCATGAACCGCTGCCGAAACTGTGCGGAAATCGGAAAAGAAGCCGAAATGCAGTGGCAGAAAAAATTTACCGTTTATGCGGAAGCATACCCGGATCTGGCCGCGGAATGGAAACGCCTGATGAGCGGAGAACTGCCCAAAGACTGGGATGCGGAGATTCCTGCATTTTCCCCCGAAGAAAAACCCGTTGCCACCCGGTCGGCTTCCGGCAAAGTGCTCAACGCGATTGCGGCAAAAGTGCCTGAACTCATGGGCGGTTCCGCAGACCTGGCCCCTTCCAATAAAACCTGGCTTAACGGAACTCCGGTTTTTCAGAAAAATGCCTATGAAGGCAGAAATTTCCACTTCGGTGTCCGGGAACATGCCATGGGCGCCATCATGAACGGCATGATCCTGCACAAAGGCATCCGTCCCTACGGCGGCACCTTCCTGGTCTTTGCGGATTATATGCGCTCCACCCTGCGCCTGGCCGCACTCATGAAACTGCCGGTGATTTATGTCTTCACCCATGACAGTGTGGCTGTAGGCGAAGACGGCCCCACCCACCAGCCCGTGGAACATGCGGCCAGTCTCCGGGCCATTCCCGGACTTACGGTCATCCGCCCCGCGGATGCCACGGAAACCGCGCAGGCATGGCGTGTGGCCCTGGAATCAAAGGACAGCCCCACGGCCCTGCTCCTGAGCCGCCAAAATCTGCCCATCCTGGACAGAAAAAAATATGCGCCTGCGGAAAACCTGGCCAAAGGCGGCTATGTTCTCTCTGACTGCGGGGGAACTCCGGACATCATCCTCATCTCCACCGGGGCCGAAGTGCATGTCACAATGGCAGCCGCGGAGGAACTCACAGCAAAGGGTGTCAAAGCCCGTATGGTCAGTATGCCAAGCTGGGAACTGTATGAAAAAACAGATGCGGCCTACAAAGAATCCGTACTGCCGAAGGATGTGAAAATCCGCATGGCCGTGGAAGCCGGAATTCCCATGGGCTGGGAAAAATTCACCGGCCGCAGTGATGCCATCATCGGCATAGATCATTTCGGCGCATCCGCACCGGGCGGCCTGCTGCTGGAGAAATTCGGTTTTACCAAAGAAAATATCGTAAACCGGGCCATGAAACTGCTGGAAGAAAAATAACTGCCTGCCCCTGCATGTATCCGGACAGCCCCGGGTTCCGTGAACATTTAAACGACTAATCTGCATACATTTTTATACCCCCTTTTTGTAAAGGGGGATGCAGTTTGATTTTCAGACAGTAAAAAAAATCCCCCTTTTTCAAAGGGGGATTTCCTCAGAGTTTATGACTGTCGGGCAAAAAAATTACGCTCTCTTTTTTCAGTCCTCCCGCAGTTCCTTTATTCCCGCATAAAAATCCAGCACTTCCGGATTTTTCAACGCGTCTTTGTTCAGCACGGCCTGGCCCTGTATGGTTTTTTTGACCGCGAGTTCCACTTTTTTCATGTTCAGGGTATAGGGTACATCGGGCACGGCAATGATTTTGGCAGGAACATGACGGGGAGAAGCATTGCTGCGCACAGTGTCCCGGATTTTCTTTTTCACGGCTTCTGTCAGTTCAAATCCGGGCAGCATTTTCACAAAAAGAATCACCCGCACATCGTTTTTCCATTCCTGACCGACCACCAGACTGTCTTCAATTTCATCCAGCTGTTCCACCTGGCGGTATATTTCCGCAGTGCCGATACGGACACCTCCGGGATTGAGTGTGGCATCGGATCTGCCGTAAATGGTAACACCGCCTCTTTCATTGATTTCAATATAATCCCCGTGCCGCCAGACATTGGGATAGACATCAAAATAGGCATTGTGGTATTTTTTTCCGTCCGGATCATCCCAGAAATAAATGGGCATGGAAGGAGATGGCGCGGAACAGACCAGTTCCCCCTGTCTTCCGTAAACGGGTTTCCCGGTTTCATCAAAGGCCTCCACTTTCATACCCAGGCCGCGGCACTGCAGCTCTCCGGCATAAACCGGGGCCATGGGATTGCCCAGGGCAAAACAGCCGTTGATATCCGTGCCACCGGAAATGGAGGCCAGCTGCAGATCCTTTTTTACCGCATCATATACGAATTCAAAACCTTCAATGGACAAAGGAGAGCCGGTGGACAGCAATGCCCGCAGGGAAGACAGGTCAAATTTCTCATTGGGCCGCAGACCGGAATTCATCAGGGCGGCGATGTATCCGGCACTGGTGCCGAATACCGTTATTTTTTCATCCTGCGCCATCTGCCACAGGGCCTCGGGGCCGGGCTGGAAAGGATTGCCGTCATAAAGAATCAGGGTTGCTCCCACAGAAAGCGCGCAGGTGAGCCAGTTCCACATCATCCAGCCGCAGGTGGTGAAATAAAAAATATTGTCTTCCCGTTTCAGGTCTGTATGCAGCAGATGCTCTTTCATCTGATGAATCAGGATGCCCCCGGCTCCCTGCACCATGCATTTGGGCAGGCCAGTTGTTCCGGATGAATACATAATATAGAGGGGATGGTCAAAGGGCAGTTGTGCAAAAGGCAGTTCCGGATCGGCTTTTGAAGATTTGAAATCATCGTAGAACACGGCATTGGGAATCCCGGAAATGTCCGGTTTTTCCTGTGTATAGGGAATCACCACCACTTTTTCCACACTGTCAATACTTTTGAGGATATTGCCGATGCGTTTCAGGCTGTCCAGGTCTTTGCCTTTGAAATAATAACCGTTGGCCGTAAACAGCACTTTGGGCCGGATCTGGCCGAAACGGTCCAGCACGCCTTTTATCCCGAAATCCGGGGAACAGGAAGACCATATGGCCCCCAGACTGCTGGCGGCCAGCATGGCGATAATGGATTCGGGCATATTGGGCATAAATCCTACCACCCGGTCCCCGGCCTCTGTACCCATGTCCCGGAGGGATTTGGCCACTTTTGCCACTTCCCTGTACAGTTCTTCATAACTCAGCTGCCGCCGGATTTTATCTTCCCCGCGAAAAATCAGGGCAGGCCGATCATCCCGGAAACGGAGCAGGTTTTGGGCAAAATTGAGTTTTGCTCCCTGAAACCACTTTGTTCCCGGCATTTTTCCGGGATCATCTATGACTTCAGTAAAAGGTTCCGATGCGATAATGTCGGCATAATCCCACATTTCCGCCCAGAAATCACCGATATTATCCACAGACCATTTCCACAATTCCTCATAATTACTGAAATTCTGACTGTATTTCTGATTTACATTCTGCATGAATTTGTACATATTGCTGTTTCTGATCTGCTCTTCCGAAGGCTGCCATAATAATCTGTCCATCTTTTTCTCCCTTCTGAAATTATAATTTTTTAACGGAATCCGGCAGATACAGACCTTCAGAAAATAAATTCCACAAGACCTGCCCCCGCAGGTGCCGAAACCGGATTCTCCGGGCAGAGCGACGCAGGGCTGCGCGTCTCTGCAGTGTTGCCGGAGATCGGATGGATTATCAAAAAACGAAATTGCCCGTGTAATGCGGGGCACACAGTGAAATAATTTTTCTGAACCTCTGTATCCCTTGCCATCTGTATTTTGCATATTACTTACCGTCCGGTCGTTAGGCTATTGCATGGATACAAATTTTTGTCAAGAATATATATACGATTACGCCGAAGATTTGATGTTATAGTGTTTAAGATAACCCAAGTTGCCACCTATCGGGGCCGCAACCAAAAATCAGGCAGCTGCAGGATACTCAAAAGTTACCGGAGCGAAAAATGATGGATTCGTAAAAAGTCCGAAAATCAGGTTTTGATACATATTAACTCTCTGATTTTATTAATAGCGATTTTTGAAATTGGAACTTTTTACCGATTCATCAAACTGTAAGTTTCCCGGAAAAAGCAGGAACTGTGATATTTCAGACCGGAAATCCTGTTCTGATCTGAGAATCGCTCAATTTAGGTTTCAGACAGTCTCTAAAATATGCGGTGACTGAAGCTGCTGTTTATTTACAAAACAAAAATGTTATAATATTCTGCCATATAATACAATATTGTCTGTTTTTTTCCGCTAAAATTTCCTTCCTGTCCCGGACAGGTCTTCGGGCGCAGAATATTCTCTGTAAAAAAATGCGGTCTGCCCGTTCATCCGGATTTCCGGCACTTTTGCAAACCATGCCGGGAATCCGGAAAATGTATCTGCATAAAAAATGCTGATTCTGCAAAAAATCCGGAATTCTGATTCCGCCTCATTCCGGTGAGGGCTGTAATTCTGTAATTACAGGAAGTTCCGGACTCCTCCTTTCACCGGAGCGACGGGTTTTTACCTTTTTACGGCTTTATCAGAATTTATCAGAAATACCCGTTTATTATTTCTCTGTACTTTTGCATTTTTTTACAGGAAACCACGAAATACACAAAATACACGGAAAAAATATTTTAAAAAAACAATAGTATATAAATATTTTCCGGTAGTTTTTCGTGTCTTTCGTGGTTAAAATAAAATCAAATGGTTATAAAAAAATGCAAAACTATAGTATTTCTGGCACATCCCTTGCTTCATTTATAAAAAAACACTAGCCGGAACTGAAATACAGGACAGAAAAAATGCAGGGGATAATATGCCGGAAATAAACATCAGAGATGCCCGTGAAAAGGCCGCAGCAACACTGCGGCAAAGAAGAGAAACACTGATTTCCGATTTTATTTCGGATCAGCCCGCGGATTTTATGGAACAGAATACCCGTCTGCTGGATGATTATTTCCGGGAAAGTTTTGAAAAAAGCATGGTCGGCCCGGGCATGGAAATCGCTAAAAATCCATACGCCATCATTGCGCTGGGAGGCTACGGGCGGCAGGAACAGTGTCTGCACTCGGATGTGGATATTCTTTTTCTGTTTAAAAAAGATGTACCGCCGAAAGCCGAAGCCCTGATCCGGGAAATTGTATATCCCCTCTGGGATATCGGCATGGATGTCGGCCATGCCACCCGCTCCCTGCGGGACTGCATACGCCTGGCAGGCAAAGATTTTGAGGTGCTGACTTCCCTTCTGGATGCCCGTTTTATCTGCGGCATGTCCCTGCTGTATTCAGAACTGGCAACCCAGGTACGGGAAAAAATTGTTTTCCGCAAATCCAACAAAATTGTAGAATGGATGTGCAAAAGCAACCGGAAACGCCATGAATATTTCGGAAATTCCGCGTATCTGCTGGAACCCAATCTCAAAGAAGGGCCGGGGGGGCTGCGGGATTATCACAGTATGCACTGGCTTGCCCAGGTCAGATTCAATCTGAACACCCCCAGGGATTTGGAATACGAAGGTTATTTATCCCATGGGGAATATCAGGATTTTATGGCATCCCTCGCTTTTATCCGGAATGCCAGAAGCGGTCTTCATCTTCTTTGCCGCAGAAAATATGATCAGCTTCATTTTGAAAATCAGCTGCGCCTCGCGGATCTGTTTCAATACCGGGAGCAGGAGGAGCAGCCGGCCGTGGAAATATTTCTGGGAGAGCTGCAGGGGCATATGGAAAGAATCAAGCAGCAGCATCTGATATTTTTTTATGAAGTCGGAAAAAGCAGGAAACCCTTCCGCCTGAATTACGGAAAACAGAGGAAAACATCCGCGGAAGGTCTGGAGGTGCGCAAAGAAATGCTGGCTTTTGTCTCGCCCGAACATATTCTGAAAAATCCTTTGCTGCTGCTGAAAATTTTTGAAGAAAGCGCGGTTCTGCAAATTCCCCCCGGTGCGGAAGCCCTGCGGCTGGTGCGGGAATTTTCCTATCTTGCGGATCATTTTTTCCGCTCCGGTAATGAGGCTCCGGAAATTCTGGAACGTATCCTGCTGCTGCGTTCTCCCAAAGCCTTCAGTGTTCTTGCTTCTCTCTATAATACGGGATTGCTGACCCGCCTGATTCCGGAACTGAAAGCGGTGGAAAACCGGATTGAATATAACAGCTATCATATTTATCCTGTGGACAGACATCTGCTGCAGACAGTTCAGGTCATCAAATCATTCGGGAGCTCTGAAGACAAAAGTGATGACAGCCTCTGCGCAGGGATCTATCATGATTTGCCGGATAAAAACGTACTCCTGTGGGCAGCCCTTTTCCACGATATCGGCAAAGGGGTTTCCGAAAAAACACATGCTGCAGCGGGAGCGGAAATTGCAGAAAAGCGGATGCCTGCAATGGGTTATGATAAAAAAATCGCGGGCACGGTTTCCTTTCTGGTGCGGGAGCATCTTTTACTTTTCCACACGGCCACCCGGCGGGATATTGAAGATCAGGAAATTCTGCTGCACTGCGCCCGGAAAATCCGGGATGTCCGGAAACTGCAGATGCTCTGGCTGCTTACGGTGGCCGACCATATTGCCACCGGCCCCAATGCCTGGAATGAATGGACAGCGGTGCTGCTGCGGGAACTGTTTCTGAAAATCATGCACATTCTGGAAAACGGCGAATTTACAGACATAGTTGCCGGAAATTTATTTGCAGATGTGCAGAAAAAAACGCAGCAGATTCTCCGGAACACGGATGCGACTGAAAAAACGGAAACCGGGTTCCTGCTGACATGTATGTCGCCCCGCTATCTGAATCATACATCGCTTCCGGATATCCGGGAACATATCCGCATGTACCGGCAGTTGGGGGAAAAAAACTTTATATGGAAGATCAGGCGGAATGAAGAAAGCGGTCATCGCTCGGTAACTGTGTGCGGCAAAGACATACCCGGCTGTTTTTCCAAAATTGCCGGTATTTTTGCCGGTAACCGCATCCATATACTGGAAGCCCGGACATATTCCTGGCGTAATCATACCGTGCTGAGTATTTTTCAGGTCACACCGCCTCCGGACCCCATCTTTGAGGATGAAAGATGGGCAAGGGCTGAAAAGGAACTGCGGGCCGCGCTGGCAGGAAAACTCGATATTATGAAGACCGTGGGGGAACGGATTGCCGGGGATGATTTTTCCGGGTCCGCAGCCAGATATATTCAAAACAGTGTCCATGTGGACAACCGCACTTCCAGGATATTTACCATTATCGAGGTCTTCACAAAAGACAGCCCGGGCCTGCTCTTCCGCCTCACCGATGCCCTGTTCCACTGCCGTCTGGATATCCGCAGCGCACAAATCTCCACCAAGGCGGAACAGGCCGTGGATGTTTTTTATGTAACCGATTTTGACGGCCGCAAAATTGAAACCCCCGAATATCTGTCTGTGATACGCGCTGCCATAGAAAAAATACTGCCGAAAAAAAATATCCGGAATGAGATAAAAAAAATTGCAGTGTCATAACCTGCATTACAATGTCATTGACGTAAGCAGAGTATTCCCCTCCCCCGGTGGGAGGGGTCAGGGGAGGGGGAGGCAGCGGACTGTAATTAAAGACCCTTTTCACCCTCCCCCTGCCCCTCCGTCAGGGGAGGGGAGTCTTACGTCAATGACATTGACCTGCATTATTCATACCTTTTAGCCCATAGCAGATAAGCTGCTGCTTAATTTGCTTATATACTATTCCAATTTAGGTTTTTTCAGGCACGAAATTTGCTTCAACTGTCAACCGTAACTGTTTGGCGGACATGTTATAAGATTTTGTGTCTGTTTTTGGAAAAACCAAAATTGATGAATCGGTAAAAAGTCCAAATTTCAAAAATCGTTATCAATAAAATCAGAGTGTTAATATGTATCAAAACCTGATTTCCGGACTTTTTACGAATCCATCAAAATTGGATCAGTATACCAAAACACGGCTGAAAACGCAGTTTTCTGTGTCTTCCTGTATTTACTGTAAAAAACTGATTTATGAATAATTCAGACTATAAGCCTGCATTATTCATAAATTAGGAGTTACGCAGTTGAATTTTAACCAATTGAATTTATTATGTGCCTAAAAAATTGACAGTCAATAAAAACAGCCGATTATATTTCAACTGCGTAACTCCTACATAAATTTTACCAATAACGCAGTATCTCATTGATAAATAAATGGATTCATAAAAATGGCAAAAAAACTCTGTTTTCTGACACTTCCCGAATTTACAGCAAAAACTGTGTTTATGAATAATTCAGGACAGATGTATGCAGATGAATGAATACTTTCTCCGAATCCGCATATGTCTGAAAATACTGATTCAGAACATCTGTTTTCGGTATCAGTTCATCTGCATGGCACTATAAGTGGACTTTCCGATAAGCAAACTATGACCTGACTCAATCAGGTGAACCCGGATGAAACAGGGTTCCGGTCGCTGCTGCTCCCTCTTCCCTCCTCCCTTTTCCCTTCTGCACCGCTTCGCTCTGCGTTATTTTTTCTTGAAGTATTGCGGTTTAAGATATAGTGTCTAAGATAATTATGCCGGGTTGGTGAGGAAGGAACCCCGTCATCCTGAATCTGTTGGGGGTCGTTCCTCACCCCGGCCTGCATGAAACTACAAATCTGTTTTCTTAAACACTATTGGGTTGTGGGTCAAAAAGGCTGATGCATTAAATATCTGACTGCAGGGGCGTACTGCACAGGCCCGGCATGGGCGGCTTCGGGGCCTATGCAGTACGCCCCTGCAGAGAGAAATCAACCTTTTCAACCCGTCAACAAAAACAGAATAAACAGGAGGTAAATTGTATGGGAAAAATAATTATGCTGATTGTGGTCGTTTTCAGTATTGCTTTCGCACTGAACCATTTTGATATTGTGGATATTCCCCTGCTGGATTTTCAGCAGGAAGAACAGGCATATGATGATGCGGAAGGCGGAAAAGATTATGACGAACATGTAAACCGGGGAAGGGATGCCACCCGGAAAATGATTGAAGAAATGGATAAAAGCAGCAAATAAAACTGTTTTCCCGATAAATCATTCACATGGATTTTTCCGAATCAGTTCGGAAATAATCTTTTTTGAAAATCCCCTGGCATAGAGAAAACGGAAGATTTTTTCCTTCCGTTTTCCTCTGTCTTTTTCCCGTAAAAAAGCGGCTTTCTTTTTTTCAAACACTTCCTGCGCATTCTGCTTTTCTGCGGGACTTTCCGCATATTCCCGCATCAGCAACTCTGCACTGCTGTTCCACAGTCCTTTCTGTTTCATATCCCGGCGAATACGCATCGGACCGCAGCCTTTCCTTTGCAGTTCCCGAAAATAAAGACGGGCGGTTTCTTCATCATCAATATAATGCAGTCGCTCACATTCCCGGATGACATTCACAGTGATATCTGCGGAAAACCCCCGCTGCCGGAGTTTTTTACGAAGTTCATCTGCGGCATGGTTCCGCCGGGCCAGAAGGCGCACAGCTGTATCCATCCCAGATTTCAGTGTCCTGTCTGCTTCTTTCATATGCATTCCCTGACAAAATGTATGGCCTGTGACCCAACGCCCCCTAGTGGCTTTCCTTGTTCCCAGGCTCCCACTCGTTCCCACGCTCCGCGTCAATGGCATTAAGGTAAGCCAAAAATCCCCTTCCCCGGTGGGCAATGCTGCTGCCTTAAGAAAAACCGGAGTGCCGAACTTACAGTTTAGCACGTCTTTTTCTGAATTATTTCAGCCTGCCAGACTGTAAGTTCGGCACTCCTCCGACCTTAAGTCAACAGCATTGCCCCCGGTGGGAGGGGTTAGGAAAGGGGGGAAACAAATATCTGTAATTAAAAACAGTTTTCACCCTCCCCTGCCCCTCCCCCAGGGGAGGGGAGTCTTAACTTAATGGCATTGACGCTTAGCGTGGGAATGCAGACTGGACACTCCGCGTCCTTATCACACGGGACGCGGAGCGTGGGAACGAGAAAATTTACTTTTGATATTTTGCAGTAAGATTCTCTACAAAATCCAAAACCTCCTGCTTCAGTTCCTCCGGCAGACTGTTTAACTTGGATAAGATTGATGAATCGGTAAAAAGTCCAAATTTCAAAAATCACTATTAATAAAATCAAAGTTTTAATGCGTATCAAAACCTGATTTTCCAACTTTTTACGAGAACATCAAGATTAGGTACTCGGCAAAAAATAAACCCTCTGAAACTGTCCGGCAGAAATATGCCAAACCTTTGTTTCGTCTCTGCTGACGGGACGAACCGGGGGAATTATCTTTTTCTGAGTCCCTTAAGATCATTATTCATAATACAGCCTCCAAAGATTTATCAGACATTACCGGAAATTTTTCATCGCAAAGGCACAGAGGACGCAAAGTTTTTTTATTTTTCTTTGCACTCTTTGCGTTTCTGCGGTGAAATATTTATTCACCTGCTTTTATGGCACAGTTTACGGACAGCCCTGGCCAAATCGAAATAATTAAGCGGTTTTATAAAGTAATCCTGAATTCCTGTTTCTTCTGCCATATGGGCCGTTGCAGATTCACTGTAGCCGGTGCAGAGTATCAGGGGAATGCCCGGCCGGATACGGAAAACAGCTTTTGCCAACTGGATCCCGGTCATTTCCGGCATGGTCATATCTGTTACGATAACATCAAAATGATCCGGGGACCGGGAAAACATCTCCAAAGCCTCCCTGCTGTCATTGACAGCTGTTACCCGGTATCCCATGCCTGAAAGTATTTCTTTTCCGATGTCGGTAAGAAACTGCTCATCATCCACGAGAAGAATATGCTCCGTGCCGGTATTGCGGAAATCTTTCTTTTCCTCATTTTCTTCTTCCGGTTCAGAATCCGTCTGGGGCAAAAGGATACAGAAATCCGTTCCTTTTTCCGGCTCACTTGTAACTGTAATACTGCCTTTATACCGTTCTATGATGCTGTGGACAACGGATAAACCGATACCGCTTCCCTCTTCTTTGGATTTTGTGGTAAAATAGGGATCGAAAATCCGTTCCAAAATGGCTTCTTCTATGCCGTGGCCCGTATCCGATACCCGCAGCTGCTGGTATATTCCCGGATGCGGCGCAGCATAGGCATCGGAAGAATCGGGGCTGATGTCCACGGTATCCACACTTATCCGCAGTACACCGCCTTTTTCCCGCATGGCATGTCGGGCATTGCTGCAAAGGTTCATGAGAATCTGGTGGATTTCCACGGGATCACCCCGGATATATTTCAAATCGGCTTCAAAATCATATTCTATGCGGATCGTTGCGGGCAAAGAGGCCCGGATCAGATTCAGCACCTCGCGGATAATGGGAACCAGCAGAATGGGACGCAGGGGCCCTTTTTCCTGACGGCTGAAAGAGAGAATCTGCCGAATCAGTTCCCCTGCCCTGTTGCCGGCTGTAAGCACTTTATCCATGCAGTCCGCAGCCTTGCCGGATGCGGGAACATTCCGGCGGGCAATTTCGGTATACCCCATAATGGCAGAGAGAATATTGTTGAAATCATGGGCAATTCCCCCGGCCAGTGTGCCGATGGCCTCCATTTTCTGGGCCTGGCGGAGACGGGTTTCCAGTTTCCTGGTTTCTGACATATCCCGCAGAATGATCAGGATTCCCGCGGGTTTTTCCTCATGGTCATTATAACGGGAGGCACTGATGCTCACCTCGACAGACTGATTGTCTTTGGTGATGCGTTTTGCATACATGCCCTGGCAGGAAATATTTTTATCCAGAATATTCTGCAGCATCCGCTCATGCTCTTCTGCTTCTTCTTCGGGTATAAAAGGGGGATCAGCTCCCCGCATTTCTTCCAGACTCCGGCCGAAAAGTTTGCTGAAAGCCGGGTTCACATAAATAATTTCACCTGCCAGATTTTTTATAATGATGGCATCTGCCGAGGAACTGAGCAGAGAACGGTATAATTCCCTTTCATTATGGGTTTCTCTGTACAGATGTTTGTATTTATTCTGGCTTTTGCGCAGGGCCGTCTGTGAATCCAGAAGCTGCTGCTGTTTTTCCCGGAGATCGGCTGTGGCAGAATCCACTTTTCTGCGCAGCTGCTCGTTCCATATCCAGAATCCCAGAGCCGAGACGATGAGTATGAGCAGAAGAATGCCGATGCTGAAAAGATGCCAGGGAATGCGGTGACCGATGGAAATACCGCTGTGTCTTCGGGTAATAAACTCTGTATTTTCTGCTCCCATCTCTGCAAATCCCCTGTCAATCAGGGGGGCCAGTTTTGCATTGGGGGGAGTCACCGCCGCGCAGATATCCAGGGAAATCAGGGGATCGGCAAGATAACGGATTTTTCCGCCCGCTGCATGCCGTCCCATAAAAAAAAGCATTTCATGGGTTTCCCCGGCTGCGGCACGGATTTCTTCGGCAGCCAGGGCTGCGACCATCTGATCCGTATCGGGAAAAAGGCGAAGTCCCAAAAAGGGCATCTGCGTTTTCAGGTACTTTTCTTCGGGACTGTTCTGCACAATACCCAGTATCAGGGGGCTGAGATCATCCGCAGTGCGGATACTGCGCTCACTGTTCAGGGTGAAAATACGGATTTCAAATTGATAATAAGGGGATGAATAAATAAAATTTCCTGTATTTTCTTTGGCGGGAGAAACTGCCGAAAGAATATGAAACCTGCCGCCCAGCACCTTCTGCCGGGCATTTTCCGGAGAAAAGAGCTGATAGCGGATGGGGATTCCGCTCTTTTCGGACCATAATGACCATATATCGGGCAGTATGCCGTCCGGCTGTCCCTGTGTATTGATAAATTCCAGGGGCGGACGATCTGCAAACCCGGCAATAAGCAGCATCTCCGGAACATCGGAAATCTGCTGCTCTTCGGGGAATTCCTGCGCGCTGCAGGTGAAAAGCGGAAATATAAGACAAAGCAGAAATAAAAGGGTTTTCATTCTGTTTCCGCTGGAATTTCCGTGTAAGTGGTCTCTTTCCGGGCCGCATTTCCTTTCCAGACGGGCGGCAGCAGACGGATCAGAAACATGACCATATACACACTGAGCAGCTTGTCTGCCAGATTGGAAAAAATGCGCACCAGAAAAGCACTGGAAAAAATCTGATTTCCCGATTCCATCAGTACTGCGACGTAAGTATCAATATCCCCGCCGGTTACACCGCCGAAAAGATACACTGCAATGGGGGTTGCAGTTACCGGACAGGCAAGGGCAAGAATCAGCGCAGTTATCAGGGGTGTCAGACTGTCTTCAAATCCTCTTTTCCGGCTCAGGTATCCGGCGGTGAAACCGATAAGTGCATTGACAATCCCGAAGGGGATGGATACCGGGGTATGGACAATACCGATGATCAGGTTGGAGAGAAAACCGGTGGCTGCCCCCGGCCAGGGTCCCAGTGTAACAGCAGCCAGAATGGTTCCGATGCTGTCGAGAAACAGGGGCAGTTTCAGGCTTGAATTGATAAAGGCCCCTGAAAGATTCAGTATAATGCCGATGGGGATAAACAGCAAAGTCGGATGGTTCATACACCTTTTTCCTTTTTTCTCCTGTGCGGGAGAGCAGTGCAATATCATATTATTTCAAAATGGGAAAAATAATATAGCATATACTGAATGTCAATTAAAGGAATAAAACTGATTTATGAATTCATATACTGTTTCCATATTTTTTCCACCTGTATCCGCAGTTCCCGGAAGAGTTCTGCCGGTACAATGGCCTCTTTTTCTCTCAGGCTGAGTTTATGCCCTGCGGAGCGGAAAATCAGATAGGCTTTGCGGAGAAAATAGGCTGTGATTTCATTTATGATACCGGCATCCGTCAGACTGCTGATCTGGCGGACATTATCTGTCCATGTCAGTATTTCCGGATACCTGCGGGCATGAAGGAGTACCAGATACTGCACAAGGAATTCAATATCCACGATTCCGCCTTCCCCCTGCTTCAGATCAAAAAGATCAGCCGGTGTTTTCAGCAGTTCTTTTTTCATGCGCTCCCGCATGTCCCGGATTTCGCTGCGGAGTTTTGTTTCTTCCCGTTTTTCGGACAGGATTTCCTTCCGGATTTCCTCAAAATATTCTGCCAGCCCCGGATCACCGGCAATGGGCCGGGCACGGACCAGTGCCTGTTTTTCCCAGGTCCAGGCTTTCTGCAGTTGATAGATACGGAAACCTTCAACAGAGGATACCAGTATGCCGGAACTGCCGCTGGGACGCAGACGCATATCGGCTTCGTAAAGTTTTCCTGCGGTGGTATGGGTGGAAAGGATATGCAGCACCCGTTGCCCCAGGCGGGCAAAAAAAGTGGCATTGTCAATTGTTTTTATTTTGGAATCTCCGTTCGCCATTGTATATCCGTCTGTGCCTGCATGGAGAAAAACCATATCCAGATCCGAACCGTATCCCAGTTCCAGCCCGCCCAGTTTTCCGTAAGCTATCATGACAAATCCTCTGTCTGTGCAGGAATTTTCATGACGGCATTCGGGTCTGCCGTGACGTTTCACCAGGTGATTCCAGGAAATATCCAGTACCTCCCTCAGCACGGTTTCCGCAATGTCTGAGAGATAATCGCTGACGCGCATCAGCGGCATGGAGTCACTGATATCCGCGGCCGCTACCCGCAATACATTGATTTGCCGGAAAATCCGCAGTTCATCCATCTGCTTTTCCAAATCATCGGCATCACAGCGTTCCATGCGTCGGCGGATATCCGCGCGAAGCTCCTCCCTGTCCGGCGGTGTGTAAAGGGTGCGGGGGTCCAGCAGTTCGTCCAGCAGCACCGGATGTCCGGACAGAAAGGTCATTATCCATGCGCTGGCATCGGCCAGACGGATCAGATGCGCCTGGGTGGCGGGATTTTCCAGTAGCAGGGAAACATAACTGGTACGCTGCCGGATGGAGGAAATGAGATTCAGAATCCGATCCAGCACAATATCCGGCTGTTCGCATTTCCCGATTTTTTCCAGCAGCCGGGGAATCAGGCGGTCAATTCTTTTCCGACCTTCAGTGCTCAGCCCCCGTGCCGACAGATCACCGGCAAAAGCGCGCAGCATTCCGGCAATTTTTCCCGCCTCATCAAATCCTGCCCGGTTCAGCATATCCGGCAGTAAATCCGGATTATCCGCTGCTTTGGAAAAATGCTGCCAGATTTCTTTACAGGCAGAAACGGCATCATTTTCCTGCGTCCGGCCCTCTTCTTCAGGATTGAGCAGATTGCTGAAATGCGTGTGTACTGCGCTCCGGTGCTGTGCAAGCGCGGCAGCATAGGATTCCCAGTCATGAAAACCCATGGACAGTGCCAGGCGTTCCCGTCCTGTGTTATCCGCGGGCAGTGCATGGGTCTGGGCATCGGAATATTCCTGCAGGCGGTGTTCGGTATTGCGCAGAAAAATATAGGCATCGCGCAGTGCCCGGCACACGCAGACACGACATT
>JAABRU010000157.1 GCA_011390755.1 Desulfobacteraceae bacterium
TATTTCAACGCAGTTACAAACCGTTTTTTCCCATGAGAACAGATATGCACACGGGCACTGCCTGCAGTCACACGGACCTGTTTTCCACCACGGATTTTTTTGCTGTCTGAACCGGGATTCACGGGATGAAGGGATTAACCCGGATTTTGCGTTCCCACGCGGGAGCGTGGGAACGATTATATTTAGATGAGTGTCGCCGCCTTATACCCCCGCACCCGTTCCCCCATCATGGAGACCAGTTCCGGGTTTTCCATATTTTCCTCAATGAGTTTTTCAAAGGCACTGCCGATGACCACGCCGTCGGCTACGGAAGCCACGGCGGCCACCTGTTCCGGTGTGGAGATGCCGAAGCCTACGCAGACGGGCAGGCCGGTAACGGAGCGCAGGGCTGCTGTATGGGTTCCGACTTCTCCTGTATCCAGTCCCGCGCTGCCGGTGACACCGACTTTGGAGACAAGGTAGAGGAAGCCGGAGTATTCCTCCGCAATTCTTTTCATCCGCTCTTTCGGTGTGGTGGGGGCCACCAGCCGGATGAAATCCAGTTTTTTCCCTTCCCATTGGGACAGCATCTCATCTGCTTCTTCGGGCGGAAGATCCACCACCAGCAGGCCGTCGGCCCCGGCTTTGAGGGCATCCCGGTAGAATTCGGCATTTCCGTAAGCAAGGATGGGGTTATAATAGCTGAAAAGAATGATGGGGATGTCCGTATGTTTACGGATTTCTCCGGTCATTTCCATCACTTTTTTCAGGCTGGTGCCTTTTGCCAATGCCCGTGCGGAAGATCGTTGGATGACCGGGCCGTCGGATGTGGGATCGGAAAAGGGAATGCCCAGTTCCAGCACATCCAGCCCCGCGTCGCACATGGCCTTTACGATTTTCAGGGAGCTTTCCATATCCGGATCACCCGCGGATACAAAACCCACCAGGGCTTTTTCCTTCTTTTGCTTTAATATTTCAAATTGCTTTTGTATGCGGTTCATTATGTTTTCATCTCCTGTTTCTCCGGTAGGGTGGGCACTGCTTTTTGTGCCCACCTGCAATGGTGGGCAACGCTGCGCTTTTGCCCACCCTACTTTCTGTTTTCATATTCGCTTACAATCCCCAGATCCTTATCTCCACGACCCGATAGATTGACGATGATGATTTTGTCTTTGCCCATTTTCGGGGCTTCGATCATGGTCCGGGCCAGGGCATGGGAACTTTCCAGCGCGGGGATAATGCCTTCCTGAAGGCATAAGGTTTTGAATGCGTTCATGGCCTGATCGTCTGTGATGGATTCGTACCTTGCCCGCCCCACATCTTTGAACAGGGAATGTTCCGGGCCTACGCCGGGGTAGTCCAGTCCTGCGGAAATGGAATGGGCTTCTGTGATCTGGCCGTCCTCATCCTGAAGGACATAGGATTTGGACCCGTGCAGTACGCCTACTTTTCCCGCTCCCAGCGTGGCCGCATGTTTGCCGCTGGCAATGCCTTTTCCCTCGGCTTCCACACCCACGATTTCGATTTTTTCATCATGGCGGAAGGGATAAAACAGCCCCATTGCATTGCTGCCGCCGCCCACGCACGCGATGAGCATATCCGGCAGTCTTCCGGCCATTTCCAATATCTGCTCCCGGCATTCCTCGCCGATGATTTTCTGGAAATCCCGTACCATTGCCGGATAGGGATGGGGACCGGCCACGGAACCGATAATATAAAAGGTATCCTGCACCGCGCCCACCCAGTAGCGCAAAGCCTCGTTCATGGCATCCTTCAGGGTTCCGGTTCCTGAAGATACGGGAACCACCTCGGCTCCCAGCAGTTCCATTCTGCGGACATTGGGGGCCTGACGGCGCACATCCTCCGTGCCCATGAAAACCTTGCATTCCATGCCGAAGAGGGCCGCCACCGTGGCCGTGGCCACTCCGTGCTGACCGGCCCCGGTTTCCGCGATCACCTTTTTCTTTCCCATATATTTGGCGAGCACTGCCTGTCCCAAAGTATTGTTGATTTTATGCGCGCCCGTATGGGTCAGGTCTTCCCGTTTCAGATAGATGGCAGCCCCTCCCAGATATTCGCTGAGGCGTTTTGCATGGAAAAGCGGAGTGGGACGGCCGGTATAGTATTTGAGCAGATCACTGAGTTCCTGCTGAAAAGTCCTGTCCGGCAGGTATTTCAGATAAGCCTGCTCCAGTTCCAGCAGGGCGGGCATGAGAGTTTCCCCCACATAACGTCCGCCAAAGGGGCCGAAATGACCGTTTGCATCCGGATAGATTCCGGATAGTTTCATATCTGTCATGAAAATATTCTCCTTGTTTCTCTATATACTTTGGATTGGGAAAGATTGTGCAGAAAAGTGCGGACTTTTTCCATATCTTTCTGACCGGGGACGGATTCCAGCGCGGAACTCAGATCCACCGCGTCCGGCTGACTTGCAGCGACCGCCCGGACAATATTGTCCGGTGAAAGACCGCCCGCCAGTACCAGGGGCCGGGTTTCTCCGAATTCCCGGACTTCCCCCCAGTTCCATGTTTTGGCATTTCCGCCCGGCAGAACGCCCTGTCCGCATTCCACCAGAAATGCGCTGGGATTATATTCGCCCGCGTTTTCCACTTTGGGATGACGACTCACAAACAGTCCTTTAATAACCGTCAGTCCTTCTTCCTTGAGGCGCTGCACCATTTCCGGCGATTCCTGCCCGTGCAGTTGCACACCTCTGATTCCGCAGTATTTCACTTTTTTCATGATAAAGGAAAAAGGTTCATCCACAAAAACGCCGATGGCCGGTACATGGGGTGGAAGGGCCGTGCAGATTTCTTTTGCTTTCTCATCTTCCAGATGCCGGGGGCTGCGGGGAAAGAACACGCAGCCAATGGCATCGGCTCCCATTTCCGCGCATTGCACGGCCTGCTGCACATCTGTGAGTCCGCATATTTTTACCTGGGGTATGTGATTCATCTTTCTCTCCGTTATAAATTAACCTCTTCCCTCCCTTGAGGGACAATACTGTTGTCTTCAGTAAAGCCCTGAAAGGGCGTAATATTATAGCCCAGGGCAAAGCCCTGG
Source organism: Desulfobacteraceae bacterium (assembly GCA_011390755.1). Classification (GTDB taxonomy): domain Bacteria; phylum Desulfobacterota; class Desulfobacteria; order Desulfobacterales; family Desulfococcaceae; genus JAABRU01. Next base: position 3,046 of record JAABRU010000157.1, read on the forward strand.
GAATACAGAATAAAAAAATATGATAAGCCCTGAAGGGGCGTATTAAAAAACTTTCAAGACTATCTCCCCATTAAAACTCTCATAAATGCTTCCGGGTCCGGGGAACGGACAATGCTTTCGCCGATGAGGAAATTGAAAATCCCTGCTTTTTGCAGCATGACAATGTCTTCCCGGCTGTGAATACCGCTTTCGGCCACGGCTATCATTTCAGAGGAGAAGCGGGAAACCATTCCTGCGGCCCGCTGAATATCCGTTTCAAAGGATTTCAGGTTTCTATTGTTTACGCCCACCAGTTTCGCTCCGGTTTTGGCTGCGGTTTCCAGTTCCTCATGAGAATGCACTTCCGTAAGGACATCCAGTTTCAGTTCTCCGGCCAGTTGCAGAAAATCTTTTATCTGTTCCTCTTTCAGGATACGGACGATAAGCAGGATGGCATCGGCTCCCAACACTGCGGATTCGTAAATCTGGTAGGGGGAAATGATGAAATCCTTCCGCAGCATGGGCAGTTTACAGTTCTGCCGCGCGGTGTGAAAATCCGCAAAACTGCCTTTGAAATACTGTGAGTCCGTCAGAACGGAGAGCGCAGCGGCTCCTCCCTTTTCATATTCGGTTGCATAGAATGCCGGGTTCAGATCCGGGCAGATCAGTCCTTTGGAGGGGGAGGCCCGTTTGATTTCCGCTATGATATTCACCCCGGAAGGTCCCGGTTCCGCCAACCGTTGAAAAAAAGGTCGGAAATCCTTCCGTTCCCCGGCCTGTTTCCGTAATTCGGATTCCGGAATTTTTTTCCGGGCTTCCGCAATTTCCTGCTCTTTTGTCGCTACTATTTTACTGAGAATATCCGTACTCATGATTTATCCGTTTTCCTGGGTATATTGGATGAGGGCATTGAGTTTTTCCATGGCCTTTCCTTCATCAATGGAAGCCCCGGCCTGTGCAATGCCTTCTTTCAGATCCGCAGCCTTCCCGGCCGCCACCAGTGCGGCGGCGGCATTGAGCAGCACCACATTGCGTTTGGCCCCTTTTTCCCCTTCCAGAATGCTTTTGGTCATGGCCGCGTTTTCCGCGGGGTCTCCTCCGGCCATGTCTTCGGGATCGGCTGTTTTTCCGAAAAACTGTTCCGGTGTAATATCATAGGTGCGGATCATTTTATCATTGAGTTCGGAAATCCGCGTGGGCGCGCAGACAGAGATTTCATCCAGCCCGTCATGTCCGTGAACCACAAAGGCCCGTTTTGCCCCAAGAAGTTTCAGGGCCTGGGCAAACATTTCCGTAAGTTCGGGTGCATACACGCCCAGAAGCTGGCAGTTGGCCCCGGCCGGATTGGTCAGCGGCCCCAGCATATTGAAAATACTGCGAAGCCCCACTTCTTTCCGCGCGGTGGCCGCAAATCTCATGGCGCTGTGATAAAGGGGAGCAAAAAGGAATCCAATACCGATTTCCCGCACGGCCTCTTCCACAATTTCCGGATCCGTATTGAGTTTGATGCCCAGGTTTTCCAGCACATCCGCACTGCCGCACTTGCTGGAAACCGAACGGTTGCCGTGTTTGGCCACAATAACACCGCAACCGGCCACGACAAAGGCCGTGGTGGTGGAAATATTAAAGGTGTTCAGCCCGTCCCCGCCGGTTCCGCAGGTATCCACAACCGTTGTGGCCCCGGTCTGGATGCGGTGGGCTTTGCGCCGCATGGCCCGTGCGGCTCCGGCCACTTCCTCAAAGGTTTCCCCTTTGGTGGCAAGGGCTGCCATAAATGCGCCGATCTGGGCATCCGTGAGATTTCCCGACAGAATTTCCGTGAGCATGGCCGACATTTCCGCCTCGCCCAGATTTTCTTTCCGAACAATTTTTTGCAGGTTTTCGCGAAACATATTGTCATTCTCCTTCTTCATCCGTTTTATTGATTGAAATATTCAGAAAATTCCGTAGCAGGCGTTTCCCTACCGGTGTCATGATGGATTCCGGGTGAAACTGAATGCCTTCGGTGTTTTGTGATTACGGAATACTTTTACCGGGGTTCCCGGCCTTTCCGGATACTGCAGCAGATTAAAAGAATCATAATTATCAATCATGAGCAACATTTTATTTTCTGTATCTATGTATAGAAACAAAAGTTCAAATAAAAAAGACCGGGAAATTTTCCACGGTCCTGAAAATAAAAAAGGACCGCAGTCATGGTGCAGTCTGCGGTCCTTTGAATACCAGTTTTATATCTGAATCAAAACATATAACATACCGGAGACACACCTGTATTATTGCGCCACCGGCACCACCAAAGAGATTTTGTGATTTTATTAGTAAAAAGTTTCATCCGTCTCCACCGAAGTTTATGCTTTTTATATTTTCAGCTTTCTGTTGTCAAGATTTTTATATGAAAAATGCTGCATCATTTCCGATCCGGCAGTTTTTTTCAGTTTCCTCGGCAAGGCGCAGACCGGTTGCTTTGGCGATCTGTTCGTCGGTCAGCAGTTTCATTTTCAGTAAATTCAGTGCGGTTTCTATTTTTCCTTCAGGGACAGAGCATGAACGTTCCTTCCTTAAATATAAGCATTAATCCCCCTCAGGGCGGCAGTCAGTGATTTGCATGAATCAGACAGAATGTGTTTAACACCCCACCGCATGGATGGTGCGGTTTTCCGATTTCCCGGTTTTCCAGAATAACCTGTTTTTCCATGATGTTTTTTTCCTCCGGTCAAAGATGACCAGCCAGCCCTCGTCACATCCCAGCGTATCCATGTATCCGGCCAACTGTTTTCTGCCCTGTTCCAGGGTTTTTGCATCCCTGCGGATTTTGATTTCCACAGGATATTTCCGGTTTTCATAATGAATGCACATATCCACCCGGCCCCTGCCGGTTGCCAGTTCCCGGTCAATCCGTCCTCCGGTGTTGATCGCCCTCTGCAGAAAAGCCATGAGAATGAGATGGGGGGCAGCCTCTTTGTACTGGAATCTTTCCTGCCAGATGGCGGAGTTGTCCCGCCAGAACTGCTGAAAATCCGTGAGAAGTTTTTTCATGTCCAGTTTTCCCTTTTCCGCATAGACCGAAAGCTGATATTTCTGATGATCCAGATCATCGGCCATGCCCAGATACCGGATCATGACCTCCTCATAAACCGGACAGGACGGGGTTATTATGCCGTTTTCCGTTTTTATCAGTCCCAGATCCCGGACAAACTGCAGATTATCATCCAGAGGCATGAGATCCCTTTGCTCACCTGTGATCATGGGTTCCACGATCTTTATCACCCGCTCCTCTTTCATCCGCATCAGCAGACTGTCAATGTGCGTGTCCCTCCTCCGGATGATGGTTTCAACTGCTTTTTCAACATGATCGGGGCGTATCTCTTTTGTGTGATCCGATTCCAGAATTTTGACAAGAATTTCCCTTGCCGCCGCATTGACCAGCCAGGGCTGTCCCTGTGTCCAGTGGTATATGGAATCAGTCACATCCGCGGGAAACACCTGCCCGGTGTCTTCTGTGTGCTGGGCATACAGGTATTCAACTTCTTCTTTCGTGAAATTCTTCAGAGTCAGTGCCTCAGTGACAATGTTGAAGGGGCTTGCACTGCCCAGAGTCTCCCGTTCCTCCCGGATTTTGCCTTTGTAATCCCGGATGTTGCGCATTCCGATCAGTCCCACGGAATGCACAAAGGGAATTCGGGAGCGGTTCACATATCCGTCCCGAAGCTGGCGCAGAAAGGCAATGAGTGTGCCGTTGGAAAGACAGTCGGCCTCGTCAAAGAGAATCACCGCGGGTTTATCCAGTTTCCGGCAAAGGTCAGTCAGTTCGGTTCTCAGCACATTTGTATAATTTGAAAAATCGGCACTGACTGCAATGGAATATTTCCCGCGGGGTTCAATTATCTGCACTTCATCTGCCAAGCGCCTGACAACTGCCGGAATCCCTTTTTCCGGTTCGGCAATTCCCTGTGCGGATTCAAGGGTGCAGTACAGGGCATGATATTTGCTTTCCCTGTTCAACTGATTCACCAAATCCAGCAGCAGTGTGGTCTTGCCGGACTGCCGGGCTGCGTGGATGACAAAATACTGTTTCTGATCAATGAGTTCCATAAGTCCTCTGCACCGCTGCAGGGAGGGAATCATGTAATGTTCACCGGGCAGGCAGGGTCCTGCAATGTTGAAATAGCGTTTCATGGTTCTGCTCCTTCAGGTGATTCCTTTTTGTGAGAAACAATGCCTCTGATTGTAAAAAATGCCATTAAGTTAAGGGCGTGGAGTCCCGAACTGAAAGTTTGGGACACTGAAATTATTACAGATTACTCTGCCAAACGACTCGACTGAGCTCGCCGAAGTCTTTCAGTTTGGCACTCCTTTGATTCCGTAACTTAATGGCATTGACGCGGGAGCGTAGTGCTCTGCCAACTTTGAAATTATGAGTTAAAAACTCGGATTTTTCCAAAAAATCCGAGTTTCCAGTGCAGCCGGATTCACAGATTCAAAATTGACAATGCAGTAGGGACAAGTCGGAAACAATTATCACATTCCTGCACTTTCCTGCAAGGCAAATACTGCTTCGGCCAGACCGATGTCTCCGTCTGTGTTTACATCCGCATCGGTATAGATGTTTTCCACGTCAATGCCGGAGAGTATTCGCAGTGCAAGGATGGCATCTTCCAGATTGACTTCCCCGCTGTGGTTCAGGTCTCCGGTGTAGTCTATGGCATTCCAGGTGACACCGAATTCCTCACTGCCGGTAAATGTGGGTACGGCTAGGGGATTGCCGGTTTCCAGTTCCATGTAATTGGGTACGGGCAGGCTGCTTTCGCTTCCTGCGCTGCTGTCCCATAGTCTGTAGGAGATGGCATTTCCGTTGGTGAATCCGTTGCCGGTTCCGTCATCCTGGGAGCAGGTGATAATGAGGGTATTTTCATAGGAGATTTCACTTTCCACCACTGCGGCCCCCACGCATTTTGTTCCGTCATAGACTGCGATTTCATCCCCGACAGATACCGAGGCATTTACGCCTGCGATGTGGAGTTCCATGCGGCTGAAGGGATAACCTGTCCATACGGTGCTGAAGTGACTGGGGTTTGTCCGGGCTATGCGGCTATCCTCTGTTCGGCCTGCGTTTCCGGATTCATAGAGGATAAGCACGGCATTTTTGTTTACTTTGATTTCATATCCTTCCCCCGGCAGGAGGTTGCCGATGCGGTTGGTCCATTTCCCGAATACTTTGAGGATGGAATTCCCGGTTTCGTCAATCATCTTTTCCAGAATGCCCGCACTGATGAGTGTCTGCACTGCGGCCATTGCATCCTGTGAGGATGTAAAGGGATAACTGACAATATTCCAGCCTGCGGTCAGGGGAATGCTGACGGACTGGGAAGAGGCATACATATTGCTCAGGGCCGGGGCCGAATCCGCGCCGCTGATGGTCAGTTGGGAACCGGTACTGAGTTTGACTTTGTAGCCTTCTTCCGGGTCATAGTTTCCGATGGTGTTGATCCAGTTGCCGAATGCGTTGATGATGGTATCCCCGCTTTCGCTGATGACTTTGCTCAGCGTTCCGTTGCTGATGAGCGGCTGCACCACGCTGAGCATGTCGGTATCCTGGGGTACGATGTAGGAAGACATGATGTTCCAGCCCTGGTTTAAGGAAAGGGTCTGCTGATTGCTGCCGCCGCTGGAAAGTGCGACCCCGTAATCGGCCATGCCTTCAAAGACGGGTGCGGATATTGGGTTTCCGGTGGTGACATCTTTGAATGCCGGTGTGACCAGGGTGATTTCCTGACCGCTGCTGACATCCCAGTATCTGAAGGTGACGGCATTGCCTTCGGTGAATCCGTTTCCGGAACCGTCATCCTGTGAGGTTTTGATGATGAGGATGTTTTCATAGGATGGTGTCTGATCCACGATGGCCATGCCCACGCATTTTGTGCCGTCAAAGATGGCGATTTCATCCCCGATGGATAGATTGGTGTTGCTTAGGGTGGCTCCGACAATGTAGAAACTCATGCGGTTGTAGGGGTTGCCTGTCCAAATGGGGGCGAAATGCTGCCCGGCTTTGGGGGCCTGGGTGATGGTGATTTCTTTGGGGTTGTTTTCGGCTCCGGGGGCGGTGATGAGGATGGTTCCGCTTCTTTGGTCGCCGGGGTTGGACTGGTAGGTGACGGTGAGGGTTCCGGGCGCGGAGCCGGATGCGGGGGAAAGGGAGAACCAGGGTTCGTTTTCCTCGGCTGTCCAGGTGAGGAAGCCGGTTCCTGCGTTGGTGATATTGAATGTTGAAAACCCATTAACTGAGGCAACAGTTGTTTTATCCGGTTTTGCAAATAAAATTGGATTATCTGTCAGAGGCGAATATTTCAGAATCGTCCCATTTTCTCCGGCTACCATTACTTCATCGCTTGAAAAGCCTGTTATACATGCAAACGAATTTGATGTATTATCAGCTATTCTGCTCCAATTAATTCCATCATAGTGATAAATATTGCTGCCGGATGTAAGGAAAAGATTATTATTGGAATTGCCCCATATATCAGAACCATAAGTAGAAAAATATGGTTTTGAAATTTCCTCCCATATCAAACCGTTATAATGAATAATATTGGGTGTGTTTCAGTTTTTGCATGGTTTTCTCCTTTTGATTTGGGTTGGTTTTTTTTGTTTGTAAACTCGTTACGGGGCTCTGCCCCGTAACGTCCGGGGTGAGGCTCTGCCTCATTCTTACGGGGCAGAGCCCCGTAAACTGCGTTACGAGGCAGAGCCTCGTAACGAGTAAAATGCCATTGACACTCCCGCGTGGGAACGAGGGTCAAAAGGGCGTTTCAGCGTCCTTTTCATACAGCAGCGTGGGGATTTATTCCCACGATGCTGTACGGGGCAGAGCCCCGGAAACTGCATTACGAGGCAGAGCCTCGTAACGAGTAAAAGAATATTTTATCAACAAAAAAACGCCTTTGGGTACGGTTCCCCAAGGCGCTGTCTTCCGAGATAAAGAATTTCGGCAGCCCGGCGATCATGACCCTGCGGTTTCAGACCCGTTGCTTTGCGTCACCGCCTTTCGACGGTTTTGCCTTTTCGATTGATCGGATATGACTAAATTGATAAGCTGTTTTTGTCAAGAAAGATTTGTGCAGGATGAAAGATAAGCAGAAAACCATTCTCGCTCCCGCGTATTTCTTTACAAAATAAAAAACATTGATTTTCTTTCCCCCGTTCAGGTACAATGCTTATCTTTTATATGATACAGGGGTGAAGCCTGTGTTCGCCCGGCTTTATATGAGTCGTGAAAAAGAGGAGTTTTTATGAACTGGCAGCAGGTATGTGAACATCCCAGTCTGAAAGATATGCCTTTCAGAATCGAACTGAATGAGACAGGACAGATTATTATGTCACCGGTCAGTATTATGCATTCACTGTATTCAAGTAAAATCGGTAATATGCTGACTTCTTTTTTAAAAAAAGGAAGTACATTGTCCGAATCTGCAATCAGAACCCGGAAAGGCACAAAGGTTGCTGATGTGGCATGGGTGTCTCCGGAACGCCTGAAAATTATCCGGCATGAATCTGATGCCTCTGTTGCTCCGGAAATCTGCGTCGGGGTGCTTTCGGAATCCGATACAGACAGCGAAATGAAAATAAAGCGCCAACTGTATTTTGAAAACGGGGCATTGGAAGTCTGGATATGCGACCAGAACGGATGTATGCGTTTTTACAATGCAGACAGGGAGCTGGAAACATCCGAACTCGTGCCGGATTTCCCGAAAATGATTGAAATCTGAAATGGCTGTTTTGCTTCCGTTTTGAAGATGACAATTCCTTTGATCCTGAAATTGTTGATTATCCTCACGCTGCATTTCTGATTTCAATTTCCATCTCTTTTCCCAGAACAGCAAGTGCATCATCAATATCATCTATATCCGACCGCTCATCCGGATCCAGCAGGTTTTCAATTTCCTGTCCGGAAACCCCCATTTTCCGTGCAAGTCCGGCTTTGCTGATTCCGGATTCCCGGATCGCCCGGTACAATGCGATTTTTGCAGATACCAGAATCGGCAGAACGATGATTTCAGTTCCTTTTTTGGAATATGAGGGATGCGGAATATCACGGTCTGCATTCATATATCCGCCCAAAGCGGCAAGCAGACAGTCCCCGGCTTCGGACATGGCTTCTTTCCGGTTTTTTCCTTCTGTAAGGGCTTCCGGAATATCATCAAAAGTTACCAGCCAGCTTCCGTCTTCCTGAGAAATCAGATTTACCGGATAGGACAGTTTAAGATTCATCGGTTTCCGCTTCTCCGTTTACGGAAATATTCAGAAAATTCCGCAGCAGGCGTTTCCCTACCGGGGTCATGATGGATTCCGGGTGAAACTGAATGCCTTCGGTGGGATGTTCCCGGTGGCGGAGTCCCATAATTTCCCCGTCTTCGGATTCGGCTGTGATTTCCAGGCAGTCCGGCAGTTCATCCCTGGAAACCACCAGGGAATGATAACGCATGGCCTGAAAGGGTTTTTTTATGCCTTTGAAAATCATTTTCCCGTCCGCTGTAACAGTGGATGTTTTTCCGTGCATAAGTTTTTTGGCATGAATCACCTTTCCGCCCATGGCATGGGCAATGGACTGATGGCCCAGGCAGACACCGAGGATGGGAATTTTTCCGGAAAATTTTTGGATGGTTTCCAGAGATACGCCCGCAGTTTCCGGTCGTCCAGGCCCCGGGGAAATGACAATGCCGTCCGGTTTCAGTTCCCCGATTTCCCGCACGGTGATTTTATCATTCCGGAATACCTGCACCGGGGTTCCCAGCCCTTCCAGATACTGTACCAGATTATAGGTGAAAGAATCATAATTATCAATCATGAGCAACATTTTATTTTTCTCCTTTTCCGGGGCAAAAAACCGCTCCGTTTCACTCCGCTCTATTTTTACTACTGAATATTCCCCTGCACCAGTTGCAATGCCCGCTGAATGGCTTTGGCCTTATTGACCGTCTCCTGCCGTTCTTTTTCCGGATCGGAATCGGCCACAATTCCGGCCCCGGCCCGCACGGTAAGTCTGCCCTCTTCCACACAGGCCGTGCGGATGGTGATGGCCAGATCCATATTGCCGCTGAAAGAAACATAACCCACTGCCCCGCCGTAAGGCCCCCTCGGCCCCTGTTCCAGTTCGTCTATGATTTCCATGGCCCTCACCTTGGGCGCACCGGACAGGGTTCCGGCCGGGAATGTGGCCCGCAGCAGATCCCACGCGTCATATTCCTCTTTTAAATCACAGGTGATATTGGAAACCAGGTGCATGACATGGGAATAGCGTTCCACCACCATCAGGTCTGTCACCTGCACACTGCCGGTTTCCGCGACCCGGCCCAGATCATTCCGGCCCAGATCCACCAGCATGAGATGTTCGGCCCGTTCTTTTTCGTCCTGCAACAGTTCATCGGCCAGAGAGCGGTCTTCCTGTTCATTTTTCCCTCTGGGACGGGTTCCGGCAATGGGGCGCAGGGAGGCCACTCCGTTTTCCAGCCGCACCATGGTTTCCGGGGATGAACCGACAAGAGCTGTTCCGCCCAGATGGAGAAAATAGAGATAGGGCGAGGGATTGATAAATCGCTGCGCGCGGTAGAGTGTCCAGAGATCCGGCGGGGATTCGCAGTAAAAGGGCTGGGAAATCACGGATTGGATAATATCCCCTTCCCGGATATATTCCTTTGTTTTCCTTACCATATCCCGGTAATGTTCATCCGGATGTGCCGGAGTCAGTTCCAGACGCAGACCGGAAGTGTCCGGCAGACTTTCTGTCATACATGCGTTCACTTTGCCCAGCATCATTTCCACCCGTGCCGCGGCCTGTAAATAAGCTGTTTCCGCGTCCTTCTCTTCTTCGGGAAATGCAATCACCACGGCCATGAGGGTATTGCGGATATTGTCAAATATAATCAGTTCATCGGGAATCATGAAATACGCGATGGGTCTGTCTTCGGGCAGACGGTTGGGAATTGCCTCGAAAAAGGAAACCGTTTCATAGCTCATATATCCCACCAGCCCCCCCCAGAATCTGGGCAGGGAAGGCACAGGGGCCGGACGGAAATCTTTCATCAGGTCCCGCAGCACCGGAAGGGGATCATTTTCATGGGGAATACGACGGGTACCCCCGTTTTTCCGCACTTCCACATGCTGCCGGAACACCCGCACCTCTGTCCGAGCCGAAGCACTGAGAAAACTGTATCTGCCCCATCTCTCCCCGCCTTCCACACTTTCCAGCAGGAAAGCCGGGCCTTTCCCTTTATAAATTTTCCTGAGCAGGGAAACCGGGGTTTCTGTATCCGCCAGAATCTCCGCATATACGGGAACCACATTTCCCTGCTGCGCCAGTTGAAGAAATTCCTCTTTTTCCGGAAACCGCTGTATCAGCATCTGTATTATCCTTTCCTGTATCTATGTATAGAAACATTATGAAAAATAAAAAAGGCCGGGGATATTCTCCGCGGCCCAGAAAATAAAAAGAACCGCAGACCTGTGTGCAGTCTGCGGTTCTCTGATTTTTTTGGATTTTTCTGTTTTATATCCGAATCAAAGGGTATGGAGTACCGGAGACGCACCGATCTCTCTGTGCCACCGGCACCACCAGTCTGACTGTGTACAAATTATATATAGATAATGATTCATGATGTAATTCCATTCTGAAAAAAGATTACCGGGCCTTCTATAATTTTTCATGCTTCCTGTCAATAATTATTTTATGCATTGTCAGCCTGCTCTGTTTTTTCGGGCAGTGCCAAATCTTTTGATTTTTATAAGCACGGAGGATACAGAGTCCCCGCAGAAATTCTGTGCCTTAAAGCATTTTGAAAAACAGGCGATCAATGGCAGGGTAGCGGGTCAGGCCGGTTGATTTGAAATTCCCCTCCCCCGGCGGGAGGGGGATTCAGGGGATTTGACCCACTGCCGTTTTTTGCTTATTCCGCCAGAGTTCCCAGTTCGGATTTTGGGACGCTGACTGTGATAATATTCACACCGATCAGACCGCCGTTAAGAAAAATACGGCGGGAATCCCGATCCCGCACCAGCAGCATTTCAACAACTTCTTCGGGTGTCTTTTTTTTCACCGCAGCCACCAGCTGCTGCGCACTCCGGATTCTGACACCTCCGTATTCGACAATCAGATCATTTTCTTTCAGATCCAGTGTTTCTGCCTGTGTCCCCTCATTGATCCGGATAATCCGGACAGCTTTTTCTTTATCATCCCGGCTGATTTTTCCCTGTTCCAGAAGAAGGGGCGGCGGTTTCGGATGCGGTGTATTTTTTGCAGATTCGGGCATCACAGAAACCTGTTTGAGACGGGTGCGGGTATATACAAAGGCATAATTGTTTTCATCTAACACACGAAGCAGGCGTTTCAGTGCTTTTTCAAGGGGTTCTTCCTTTGCGCTGAAGCTGATGGATTCTTCCAGGCGTGCTTCCAGTCCCACAAATTTCACTCCGCTGCGGATACGGATTTCATCCAGAATTTTTCCCAGAGGCTGTTCCGCAGCTTCCAGTGTCAGGCGTTTTTTGGGGAATTTTCCGGGAGAATTCCGGGCAGAATATGCCTGTACCGAAAGGAAGAGACACAGCACGGAGAAAAATAAAACAAGACGGGAAAGTTTTGATATTGTATGCATATAATTCCGATCTCCTGTTTCAGAAGGAAAGGCGGCTTTCTTTGCTGCTTGCATTTTCAGAAAATATCCGTTATCAGAAACCGCAATATCCGGTTTTTTGGAAAAAATTTCACCCGAAGTTTTCATTACCGGCAGGATTTTTTTCCGGAAATGACGGCAGCAAATGCATTTCAGATATTGACCTGCAGAACCCTGCCGGACAGAATGAGTGTTTTTTGGTAGTGGGTCAAATCCGTTGATGCATCAGGTTTCCTGTCGCAGGGACGTATTGCGCATACGCCCGTCAGGGAGCTGCCTCCGGGCGTATGCAATACGCCCTTACAGAGGGGAATCAACGGATTTGGCCCACTGTCTGTTTTTTATACCAGACAAAGACAATTGACAATAAATACTTTCACAGATATCGGAAAAAGGAGGAAAAATGAATCTTCCGAATATGCTGGCAGGCGCGATACTGCTGTTGCTGGGGCGCAGGCTTTTCTGGCTTTTTGTGGGATGCATCGGTTTTTCTCTGACCTATAATTATGCGCAGATTATTCTCTCGGGATATTCCCCTGTCCTGATGATGGCGATTTCCATACTGACAGGAGTGGCCGGGGCCATGCTGGCTGTATTTTTCCAGGAAGTCATGGTCGGGATTTCCGGATTTCTGGCCGGAATTCATATCACTTTATCCATCGCGCAAAGCAGCGGTTTTGCCTATTCGCAGCTGCTTCTGCTGATAGGGATTGCAGGTGGAATTATGGGAAGTCTTCTGCTGATTTTTCTTTTTGACTGGGCACTGATCCTGCTGTCCTCCCTTGCCGGAGCGTCCATACTCATTGATGCGGGAATACTGAAATATATCAGCTCTGATCCGCGGCTGATGCCGATTGTTTATCTGTTTCTCGTTATTAGCGGCTGCGCGGTGCAGGCAAAGATTTCTGCCCCTGGGGGAGGCAAAAAAAGGACATGAAAAAAAGGATGCGTTCAAAAGAGAGTACCGGAAAATATGTTTGTATATCAGTTTATTAAAAAATCCTGCGCCCTTTCGCTGTCCGTATGTTCAAAATTTTAAACTCCGGGAGAAACGAATTAATCTTTTTATATTCAAAAACTTAAAAAAATATGCCCTTTCCCGGGTTTACAGAAATGAACAAAAGAGGGATACAATCCCCTCCTCCCTGGACATCAGCTGCCGGTCTGCTGAAATTAAATCCGACATAACACATTAAATATAAACGGTAAAAATATTTTTCACATTTTTTATTCCAAAAATTTATAAATTTGGCAGAAAGATTGCATTAGTAATTGTCAACCTAATAATTTTTTCATCTGTTCTCCTCCTTAACGGCTAATTGAGATTCTTAATTAGCCGTTTTTTTATGTCCGTTTCAGGGGATCGCATCTCAATGTCATTGACTTAGGCACTCAGCAAAAAATAACTGCCCCGTTTCATCTGATTAGGGGACGGAATGCACAGTTTCTGTTTATCCGGAGGATTTATTTCTTACCGGGCCCCTTAAGCAAAAAATCCCCCTCCCCCGGTGGGAGGGGTTAGGGGAGGGGCTTAAGTCAATGACATTGGATCGCCTCTTTCTCATTATACCAATCCCATTGAATAATCTGCGTCGGATTCCTTAGGTACTCGGCAAAAAATAAACCCTCTGAAACTGTCCGGCAGAAACATGCCAAACCTTTGTTTCGTCTCTGCTGACGGGGCGAACCGGGGGAATTATCTTTTTCTGCGTCCCTTAGTAAATGAGCATTTTTCGGACTTTTGTATGGGAGGTTCATTGTGCGGGGTAAGGAAAAAAATACTGAAATTATTATATTTTTTTGCGAAACGCTGCATAAAATATTATTAAAATCAGCCACGAATGACACGAATCCGCACGAATTGCACAGGCTTTAAAATTTCAAATAAATTTTGTACAGTCAGTAGATCGAAAACTTTCCGGAGGAGTGCAAAAATTGTATTTTTGCACCGCTGAACATGGGTAAAACGGAGCGTTTTCTGCCGGGCATTCATGCAAAAATACAATTTCTGCAC
>JAABRU010000158.1 GCA_011390755.1 Desulfobacteraceae bacterium
TTCCTAGATGTCTCCGCGTGTTCTCCGGCGGTGCGGGACAGGATTCGGGAAAAGTCCGATGATTCTGTCCCTCAGTTACGCAGCGTAACCTCCTGCCTGAAGGAGATATGTACGCTTCTGAAAAAGGAAAAACTTCAGCCCGCGGATGCGGAACATTTTTTCCCCGGGGTCGGGGATCAAAACAAAATTGACAGGGCAATAGAAGACAGGGGCGGAAATACAGACTCTTTTTGTGCAGAATATGAATCATATCATAAAAAACCCCATGTACCGTTATCTCGCGGTGCTGACCGTCTGCTCGACAGCCGGACTTCAGATCTGGCGGACACTGTTTGACAATTTTGCAGTAAACGTCGCATTTCTCGACGGAAATCATATCGGCTTTATCCAGTCTGTCCGTGAAATTCCCGGATTTCTGACCTTTCTCACCGTATATATCCTTATTGTGATGCGGGAACACCGGCTTTCGGCCTTTTCTGTCCTGCTGATGGGGGCGGGAATCGGCATGACCGGCCTGTTCCCCTCTTTTTCCGGTCTGATGCTGACCACCTTTCTCATGAGCCTGGGCTTTCATTATTATGAAACGACCAATATGTCCCTGCCGCTTCAGTATTTTAACAAAGAGACATCACCGCTGGTTTTCGGGCAGCTGCGCAGACTTGCAGCGGCCTCCAATATTGCCGTGGGAGTCCTGATTCTGCTTGCGGAACCTTTTTTTTCTTATATGCAGATATATTCAGTTACCGGTTTTCTGATTGTTTTCATAAGTTTCCGTGCCCTCATGCAGGATCCCAGCGACAGGAATCTGCCGATCCAGCTGAAAAAGCCGGTTTTCCGGAAATGCTACGGACTTTTTTATTTTCTTACTTTTCTGGCCGGTGCCAGACGGCAGATATTTATAGCCTTTGCTGTTTTTCTGCTGGTAAAAAAATTCGGTTACAGCGTCCGGGATATCAGCATTCTTTTTCTTCTGAACAACTGCGTCAATTTTTTCCTCAGCACCGCCATTGCCAAAGCGATTGTCCGTTTCGGAGAAAGAAAAGTGCTTTCCCTGGAATATTTCAGTCTGATATTTATATTTGTTTCTTATGCACTGACAGAGTCCGCATTTTTCGCAGGCCTGCTCTATGTGCTGGATCATATTTTTTTTAATTTTTCCGTTGCAATACGGACGTATTATCAGAAAATTGCCGCGCCGGAAGATATGGCTTCCGGCATGGCCGTCGGTTTTACCATCAATCATATTGCTGCGGTGCTGCTGCCCGCGGCCGGGGGAATGCTGTGGATGGTGGATTACCGTATCCCCTTTTTTTTCGGGGCGGGTCTGAGTCTGCTGTCTTTGGCAGCGGTTCAGAAAATCCGCACCGAGGGGAGAGAATTCGGTTAATTCTTGATCTGAATTATTCACAAATCAGTCTTTTACAGTAAATACAGGAAGACACAAAAAACTGAGTTTTGCAGCCGTATTTCCGTATAAGCAGAATAATCAGCAGTTTATCTGCAGAGACTAAAACGTGTGAATAATGCAGGTTGACGAATCCGGCCGGATAAATTAAGTTTTTATCCGGCATTATTCATAAATTCTGATATTTCTCCGAAAACAGGGGAAATGCTGAAAACCGGTTTTGTCACTCCGTTTTCCGCCAAAGCACTGTGATGCAGGGGCATGAAAAACCCCGGAGGGGTGTCAGACAATAGCCCGGCAATTTATCGCCCGGGACCGGGATTTTCGGAAATCTGCTGATCTTAACGGCATTGAGGCAGAGTCTCAATGCCATTCAGTTAAGGAAAGCCCCGAAGGGGCGGGTTGATACAGCCCGGGGCAAAGCCCTGGGAATACAGGATAAAAAAGCCATAAGCCATGAAAGGGCGAATTATGCACCCGGATCATTTTTAAATGCGCCCTTTCAGGGCTTTCCAAAAATGCCTTTTCCTTAACTTAGGTTATTTCCTGAAAAGGAAGTACCAAAGGAGTGCCAAACTGAAAGTTTGGCAGTGCCTGAAAAGTCACAGACTTTCAGTCTGTGACTCCTTCTGTACTTTTGCAATTTTTACAGCAAACCGTGAAATACACGAATGACACGAAAAATATATTTATAAAAACAATATGATAAAAAATTGATTTTTCATCTTCTGTATCATTCGTGTAATTCGTGTAATTCGTGGCTAAAATAAAAATCAGACAGTTATAAAAAATGCGAAACTGCAGACTCCTTCAGAAATGGTACATTCATATTTGGAAATCGCCTTAATGCCATTGAGGCGGAGCCTGGGAACGAGTGTCCAATTGGGCTTGACTCAATTGTTTGAAATTACAGGGAGTTTAAGCAGATCGAAAAGTTTCCCCCGGATACGGTTTTACGGCTGGCCCGGAGTGCAGAAACTGTATTTCTGCACCGCCGCATCTCCCGGCTGCCCCATGCAAAAATACAATTTTTGCACTCATCCGGAAACTTTTCGATCTACTGAGTTTTAATGACTTCCTTGGCAGTCAAAGCATTCAGCATTCAGCATTAAACATTCAGCATTCAGCATTTTCATATAACAGGAGAAAATCTTTGAGCGGTCGGGATGAAATAGATTACAGAGAAAAATTTCTGGATCTGATTCAGGAAGCACCTGAAAAAGGCAGAGATGCTTCCGTATTTCAGACAGCGCTTCCGGAATTCCGGGAAAAAGCACGGGGGAATGTTTTTCCGGAAAAATTCGGACATATTTCTCATGACATATATCCTTCATTTATTTCAAAAATTTTATCTTTCCGGGAAAGAATTACCATCGGAGTTGATCTGGGAAGCACCTCGCTGAAATTTGTAAAATTTTCTGCTGCCGCTGCCCAGAACCGGAGACTGACGGATTATCTGTCAATGCCCTGCCGTGGAAAACATCTGCCGCAGATTCTGCAGTCCGCACTGAAAAATTTATGCAGCGCATCCAAAAAAAATGATATATGGGCAGTTATACCGCTGGATAATTTTGACACACGCTATCTGACGGTTCCCAAAGTCAGCAGAAAAGAGCTTTCCAATGCGGTGTACTGGGCCTATAAAAAGTTGAATTCCCTGGATGAAGAGGAATTTATTTTTGACTATGAACTTATCGGGGATATTTCTGATAAGGGAATCCGTAAATATGCGGTGATGGTGTATACCGCGTCCCGCCGGGAAATTGAAAAAATACAAAATATCTTTTCCGGTACCGGTTTTCCCCTTGCCGGTATAACCACCTATCCCTTTGCATTGCAGAATCTGATGAAAGCCCAGTATATCCAAACCGGGGGGCAGGATGTCTGCTGTGTTTATGTGGGGATGAACTGGTCCAGGATTGATATTTTTTTTGCAAAAGGAAACCTGGTCCTTTCCCGCAGAATCCGTTCCTGTATGACCAGTATGATCGAAGAGCTGCGGGGCAGTCTGCAGGCAGTGCTGCATCCGTCTTCCGCTTCCGGCGGGAAAAAAAACAAAGTGCAGCGTCCGGAAGAGGCATCTGCCACCCCTGAAACAGATCCGGCGCGGGATATTTTTTTCGCGCTGATCCGGGGTGTGCCGGATCTGAACAGAATATTGGCGGAAAACAATCTGAATATCAGCAGTGAAGAAATTTTCGGAATGCTGATTCCCGCCATTGAGCGGCTTGTATGGAAAGTGGAAAGAACCATTGAGGCATATCAGACAGATACCGGAGACCGTGAAGTGGGGAAAATATTTATATCCGGTGAGATCAGCGGTTCTGCCCCTGTGATTGATTATATCGGGAAACGTCTGAAAAAAGATATGGAAACCAGAGAACCGGATCCTTTCATCTGTGATTTTGTCATGCCGGGAATGCCGGTTCCGGATTTGATGACAGAAAGAGTTTCCTATGTTCCGGCTGCCGGAGTTGCACTTTCCAAAAATTTTTTTACACCGAATTTCATTTATACCTACCTGGAAAAAGACCGTTATATGAAATCCAGACGGACGGATCATATGGTATTTATTGTTTTTGCACTCATTGCATTCCTCTGCCTCGGACTCTGCTTTTATCAGGATCATATTATCCGGCATAAAAACAAAATACTCAGGGCAAATAAAGATGCATATGCGGTGCAGAAAGAAAAACAGAAAGAGATTGTTTTTGATCCCATTCTTATCAGCACTATGAAAGACAGAATCATAGCGCAGAGAATGCATACAGAAAAATTTACGCAGATGTATACGGCAACCGGTATTATCGGTATTTTGAATGAACTGTCTGATCAGTACAGTGTATCTTTAAAAAATTTGCATATCCATATTGCTGAATTCCCAGAAGAGGAAAAAGATCCCCAGGGCAAAGAAAAGCATAAGGGGTCCTTCATGGAACTCGAAGGTATCATTCTTACGAAAAGCGGGCTTACGAAAAGCGGGCTTACGAAAAGCGGGCTTACGAAAAGCGGGCTTGCGGAAAGCGGGCTTACGAAAAGCGGGCTTACGAAAAGCGGGCTTGCGGAAAGCGGGCTTACGGAAAGCGGGGAAAATTTATCTGATCCTGAAATCCGGCTGACTGCCTATCAGATGGCTATGGAAAAAAAACAGATATTCTCTTCTGTTATGCAAAAACCGGTGCCGGATAATAAAAAAAACAGCGCAACCGGCGCTGCCCTTATTTTCAGACTTTATGCGGATATTGCGCAGCAATGAACCGGAAGCAGAAAACAAATATACCAAATAAAAACATAATAATATACAGTATTTATCTGGGAATTCTCCTATTGTTCACATTGCTGATTCTGGTTCCGGATTATATCAGAATACAGGAGATGGATGCTGATATTGAAAAACTGAAAGAAAAAACCCGGGAACAGGAGAAATTATCGGATCTGTATAAAAGTTATCAGGAAGAATTTGAAAAACTGGAAAAATACAATTATTACGATTATCCCAGAAAAAAAAATACATCTCAGTGCAATATTTTGGAACTGATTGAAAAAATAGAAAAAATGTGCGCACAGAATCAGTTCTGCGTTCAGCGGATGCGCGCAGCACCGCCTGACATGCGGGACAGAATAAAGATAGAACTGAGGATAAGCGGAGATTTCCGGAACCTGCACAGTCTGATGATTGCATTGGGGAAACAGGACTGCGTGGAAAGATTTGGGGGACTGCATATCAGGACGGATGAAAACAAAAATGGGCAGTGTCCCTCCCGGAATGATTTTGAGAAAAATATTATTTTGGATATTTTTCTGTTCCCTTTGAAATCATGAAGGATACTGTATGTCGAACCGTGAAAAAATTATTGTTATTCTGGCAGGTCTGGCTGTGCTGTACGGCATTTATGAATATGTTTTTTCCACTTCCCCGCAGATCAGAAAAGAAAAAAGCGGCTCTGCAGAAAATATCACGGAATTTATGGAAAGGATGACTGCGGAACTGAAGGCGGCGGAATTGTCCCCGCAGGAAAAAGAGCTGATGAAAACAATTGATGATACATGGGAGCAGAAACTGTTTGTTTCCAATGCTGTCCTGGCAGATTTTCAGCATATCAGACCCGAACCGCTGCCCGGAGATTTGCCCGAATATACCGGTTATCTGAAAATGGGAGAGCGGTATCTTGCGATTGTGGACGGCATGGAATATGAGATCGGAGATTTTATTGTAAAAGGGGATTATGAACTGCTCCGCATTTCTCCGAAGGAAATTGTCATTGCAGGGTATGGGCAAAAGCAACATGCCGTCCCCATTCGGGAAGAACCTGAAAAACAGCATTCTTTTGAAATTTTTTTTGAATAAGAATCTATCCGAAAACCTGTCTTTCGGTATTCTGAACCCCTGTTTTCACCGGTTCCAAAAATCGGTTTCCGAGGTTTTCGGATAGGCTCTAAATCAGCATAGACAGTGCCGAAGAAAACAGTTTTGGCGTTTCCTGTATGCCGGGCTTCGCTCCTCCCCCCGGCATACTCAGCAGCTCGAATTTTTCCCCCGGATACGGTTTTAGGGTTGTCCCGGAGTGCGAAAACTGTATTTCTGCACCGCCGCATCTCCCGGTTAGCCCATGCAGAAATACAGTTTCCGCACTCCTCCGGAAATTTTTCGATCTGCTGATACTTCCGGATACAAAAACCGTTTTTTATTTTTCCGGGGAATCCCTTATTACCCACATTTCGATTGTCCATGTAAGGCTTTGAAAATTAAACTGAATTTTTTAAAAATGCTGCATACCCAAAGAATGGGATTCAATAAATTCAGATTGTTGGAGCGCAAAGAGAGAAATGAGCAAAATGTGGGGTATTATCCTTCAAAAATGATATTAGAAAATAAAATTATTCACAGTTTTCCATTGGATGCAAGATCCCTTTTTTTTATTTCACAGGGAAGCTGTCTGCTCATTGCCCTCTGCTGTTTTTTGGGGCTTTCGGCCTGCGCCGGTTCTTACCGGTCTTCCGGAAACAGGTCTGCTGGGGGCGGAAAAGTGGAACCCTATGTTGTTTTCCGCGGGGAAACCGGACAGGGCACAGATGCAAAAACAGATGCTTTGCAGCATAGATCTCCGGAAATCTCCGGGGACAGAGAAGCAGCGGAAAGTGTGAAACAGCATTCGGAGGGAAAAAGAAAAAATCTTCCGGAAAATCCGGTCACATCCTCTTCTGCCGCTTCCGAACTCCTCCCGCAGGAAAAAACCGGAAAGCTCTCCCCGGCCCCGGAAGAAATGATATTCCCGTCTCCGAAAGAAAAAGAACTGCCCAAAAGAAAAGTCAGTCTGCGTATGCGCAATGAAGATATCAGATTTCTTTTGCGTGTCCTGGCCCGGGGCGCGGATATCAGTATTATGATCAGTGAAAATGTAAAAGGCAGTGCCACCCTTGATATTCAGAATAAGCCCTGGGATCAGGTATTTCTGGGAATTCTGAGTACCTATGGTCTGATTTATGAGTGGGCGGGGGATATTGTCCGGGTTATGACTGTGGAAGATATGGGCTTTGAGGTAAAAAAGCTGGAAATGCGTCAGAGACAGGAAGCACAGAAACGGGAAATTGAGATAGTGTCCCCTCTTTCAACCGGGGTAATAGAAGTTCATTATGCGGATGTCAGTAATCTCAGGGATATTTTTGAAAAATTTCTGGAAGAGGGGGACCGTGCCCGGCGCGGCACTGTCATGGTGGACAAACACACCAATTCCCTGGTTATCCGGGCGCGGGAAAATCATATCGCTGCGATGCGGCTTTTGGCGCAGAAACTGGATCGGCCAACCCTCCAGATACGGATTGAGGCCCAGATTGTGGAGGCCAATTCGGATACCGCCAGGGAGCTGGGTATTGAGTGGGGCGGTTTTTATTCGGGGACAACAGGGAAAAATACCACCATTTCCATGGTGCCGGGTGTGAATTCATCGGCAGGCTCCCAAACATCCCAGAGCAATCAGAGCAGTCAGAGCTATCAGAGCAGTCAGGATACACTGGCATCGTCGTCCGCGCTGATTCAGAAACTGCCGCCCGTAATTGCCGGAGACTCCGGGCTTCTTCTCGGTCTGCTGGCTCAGAATGCGGACAGATATATACTGGGGATTCAGCTTTCGGCGCTGGAAAAAGAGGGAAAACTCCGTATTCTTTCCAATCCCTCCATTTCCACACTGGATAACCACACTGCCCTGATTGAAAGCGGCCGGGAGGTTCCCTATCAGACAGTGGAAGATGATGAAGTCAATATTGAGTTTAAAAAAGCGGTGCTCAGTCTGGAGGTTACGCCCCATGTTATCAATGACAATACACTGAAAATGAAGGTGCTGACGGCAAAGGATGAACTGGATTTCAGCAATGCGGTGGAAGGAAATCCGACCGTGATTACCAAAAAAGCGGAAACCAATGTACTTTTACGGGATGGCCAGACCATGGTAATCGGCGGACTCAGAAAAGAAACGGAAAGCGAAGGGGAATCCGGGGTTCCGTTTTTAAAAGAAATTCCCCTGCTGGGACAGCTTTTCAGAAGGGATTACCGCAGCAGTAATCTGGAGGAAATTCTGATTTTTATCACCCCCCGCATTGTCAGAATGCCGGAAACGGAAAATCCGGACTGAAATCGTATGTTTTTTTCTTATCTGAAACCCGGGCCGCCTGTATTCCGCTAAGGTCAGCAGATCGAAACGTTTCCGGAGGAGTGCAAAAATTGTATTTTTGCATGGGGAGCCGGGGCCCTGCAGAGACAGTACATTCATATTCAGCAGATCGAAACGTTTCCGGAGGAGTGCAAAAATTGTATTTTTGCATAGGGAGCCGGGGCTCTGCAAAAATACAATTTTTGCACTCCGGGGCAGCTGTAAAACCGTATCCGGGGAAAACTTTTCGATCTGCTGATATTCGGAAATCACCTCAGATAAAGGGGGAGCTTTGCGAAAAAAAATGGGACAGATTCTTCTGGAAGCCGGTATGCTGACTCAGGAAGAACTGGAACTCGCGCTCAGAGAGCACCGGCAGGCAGGAATGCGTTTCGGCCAGTATATTGTCCGGAAAGGCATACTGAATGAATCCCAGATTGTCAATGCACTGTGTGAGCAGCTGGGTCTGGAAAGATACGACCCGAAGGACTATTCTCCGGAAAAAGAACTGGCGGAAATGCTGCCGGTGGATCTGGTGCAGAAATATCAGGCCGTACCTGTCAGAAACGGGGGCAGTCTGCTTACTGTGGCCATGACCGATCCTTTGGATATGGATGCAATGGATCGGATTGAACTGCTTTCCGATAAGGAAGTCAGGCCGCTTATCTGCACAGAACAGGAATTCAATGAGCTTTTGCAGACACTTTTCGGTGCCAATGTCGGTATTACTGAACTGATAAAAAATATCCAGCCCGAAGGAGACGATGCGGATATTGAATCTGATATCTTTGAAGACCTGGAAATTAATGACCGGGAACTCAAGGGAATGGCGGAAGACACCCCTGTTGTCAGTTTTGTTGACAGCCTTTTGTCCGAGGCCGTCCGGCGGCGGGCCAGTGATATTCATATCAGTCCGCTGAAAAAAGGGGTGCAGGTGCGTTTCCGCATAGACGGAAAACTCCATGATGTGCCTGCACCGGGCAGGAAACTCTTTCTGCCCATTATCTCCCGTATTAAAATTCTGGCCAATATGGATATTGCTGTGATGCGCGTTCCCCAGGACGGCCGCTTTACGGTGAATATCAATCATAAAGAAATTAATATCCGGGCATCCTCCCTGCCGACCATACACGGGGAAAATATGGTCATGCGCCTGCTGGATACCGCCGGAGGCATTTTTTCCCTGGAAGAGCTGGGCATGTATTCTTCGGACAGAAAAAAAATCGAAGACGTGATCAAAAAACCCTATGGAATGATTTTGAGCACCGGCCCCACCGGAAGCGGAAAAACAACTTCCCTGTATTCTCTTCTTAAAGAAATCAATCAGCCGGACATCAATATTATTACCCTGGAAGATCCCGTGGAATACCGCATTGAAGGTATACGGCAGACCCGGCTGAATCATAAGGCCGGCATGACTTTTGCCAGCGGTATCCGTTCTATTTTGAGACAGGACCCGGATGTTATTCTGGTGGGGGAAATACGGGATAATGAAACCGCGGCAATTGCCGTGCAGGCCGCCCTGACCGGGCATAAAGTGCTGAGTACCCTGCACACCAACAATGCAGCGGGGGCAATTACCCGTTTTATAGACATGAAGATAGCCCCTTTTCTGATTTCCTCGGTTCTGCTGCTGCTCATTGCCCAGCGTCTGGTGCGGAAACTGTGCAAAAACTGCAAAGAAATATACACGGTTCCGGAAAGTATTCTGGATTTCTGGGAAATAAAAGAATATAATCCGGACAGTATTTTTCAGCCCAAAGGCTGCCATAACTGCATAAATACCGGTTATAAAGATCGGACAGGGGTTTTTGAGGTGCTGGCTCTGGATGAAATGATACGGGAAATGATTCTGGATAAAAAATCGGCAAATGATATCACACTGGCAGCGCAGAAAGCCGGAAAACTGCGTACACTGAAAGAAAATGCGGCAGGGAAGGTACTGCAGGGCATCACCAGTTTTGAAGAGGCCGGATCTGTTGTAATGATATAGTGCTCTGTTTCATTTAAAATTGCAGGTCGGGTTAGCGAAGCGTAACCCGACATTCGGATGTTCTGCTCCGAAATACCTGCACAATTTTAAGTGAAACTAGGAGTTACGCAGTTGAATTTTAACTATCTGAATTTACTATGTGTGTCAAAAAGTTATAGTCAATAAAAAACAGTGACTTATATTTCAACTGCGTAACTCCTATGAAACAATGCAATAGTGTCAGTAGATCGAAACGTTTCCGGAGGAGTGCAGAAACTGTATTTCTGCATGGGTCAACCGGGAGATGCGGCGGTGCAGAAATACCGTTTTTGCACTCCGGGACAGCCGTAAAACCGTATCCGGGGGAAACTTTTCGATCTGCTGAGTGTACTGTTCCAGTTAAAATTATGGATAATCTAATTTCTAACATGCTGATATTTTAATTTTTATGAATTTTTGAATCCATAATTTTAAGTGAAACAAAGCAATAGGTTTACAGGTATTATATTGTTGAAATATTCCTATAGGGGCATAGATGAAGAAGGGAAAAAGGTATCCGGTCTGCTGGATGCCGATTCTCCCGAAGCCGCCAGTGATATGCTTTTGAAAAAGGGGTATATCCCTGTTTCACTGAGAAAAAAAAGGTCCGTCTCCCCTGCAGCGGATATCTCTCTGCTGTCCCGACTGCTGCATCCGGTAAGTACCCGGGATTTGATTGTTTTTACCAAACAGTTCCGCACCATGTTCCGGACAGGTGTTCCCCTGCTGGAATTATTTCATATTCTCGAAAAACAGACGGATAACCCGAATCTGCAGGCCGCAGTCCGTTCCATGAGCAGAAATGTAAAAGAGGGACACAGTCTGCATGATGCATTCAGGAATAATTCCCACATATTTTCCCCCCTGTACTGCAGCGTCATCCATGCCGGAGAGCGGAGCGGGGCCTTATCGGATGTATTGAGCCGTCTCAGTTATATTCTGGAGCATGAGGAAAGGATCAAATCCGATGTAAAATCCGCCTTATGGTATCCGGCCTATGTGATCGGATTTCTGGGGGTTGCTTTTTTTGTTCTGCTGATTTTTGTTATTCCCAAATTTGTCGGAATTTTCCGGGCCCAGAGACTGACCCTCCCCATGCCGACACGCATCTGTCTCTATATGTACCAGGCCGTGGATCAGTATTGGTATATTCTGCTGGGGGGAATTTTTATTCTCATTATTTTCCTGTATTTTTATATCAAGACAGAAACCGGAAAATATCAGCGGGATCTGCTTTTTATCCGGCTCCCCCTTTTGGGTTCTCTTTTTATCAAAGGGGCCATGTCACGTTTTGCCAGTATTTTTCAGATTCTCCAGTACAGCGGTGTGTCTGTTCTCGAATCCATGGGCATTTTATCCGATACCATCGGCAATACAGCAATTTCCAGGGAATTTGACAAAATCCGGCAATCCATACAGCAGGGAAACACCATTGCCGAGACCCTCCGCTCCGCCAGACATTTCCCGCCCATGGTAATCAATATGGTGGCCATTGGGGAAAAGACCGAAAAACTGGATGAAATGCTGGCAGAAATCTCAGCACATTATGATGCCGAAGTGGAATATGCCATGAAAGGGATTACAGAATCCATCACCCCTTTTCTGACCATTGCCATTGCTTTTGTTGTGGGTTTTTTTGCTTTGGCCATTTTTCTGCCCATGTGGGATATGACAAAAATTGCGCGGTAATAATTTTCTCCTCCCCCCCGGCGGAGGGAGGCCGGGAGGGGAGTCTTAAGGCAGCAGCATTGGGGGAGTGGGGGCGGGGGGATTCAGGCGATTTGACCCACTGCCGCCAAAGCCTTATGATTCGGAGACCTGTTCAGATTTATGAATAATACAGTGTAAGGATTTTATTATGCTTTATAATATAAAAGATGTCCGATACCATATCAGTTATCAAGTTATTATCCCTGCCATATTTGCCGGATATGCCGCCCTGTCTTCGTTGCTGACCTTCCGTCTGGTGCAGTACTGTGGCAGGCATCAGCTGGATCCGGGGACGATTATTGTCTGGGCCGTTCTGATTATCAGTATTATCGGTTTTTCCTGCGGTATGGTGATTTTTTGGATTATAATGAAGCCGATGAGAGATTTTATAGAAAATGCAAAAGGGGTGCTGCCGGAATCGGAGGATACGGAAGATAAATCCAGGGACCAGGTGGAGGTATGGAAAAATGTGTTTAAGCAGGTGACCACCGTTCTTTCCATGGTGGATGCCCGGAAACTCTTCCCGGAAATCATTGCAGAAAGTGAAGCCATGCGGGCCGTGCTGGGGCAGATTACAAAGGTGGCACCGACCAATTCCACTGTTCTGATTACCGGAGAAAGCGGAACCGGTAAAGAACTGGTCTCCACCAGTATTTATAAGCAGAGTACGCGTTTTGGCAAACCTTTTGTCAAGCTGAACTGTGTGGCTGTTCCAAAAGATTTGTGGGAGGCCGAGCTTTTCGGATATGAGAAAGGGGCATTTACAGGGGCGGCGGCCAGGAAAATCGGAAGATTTGAACAGTCCAACGAAGGTACGCTATTTTTGGATGAAATCGGAGATATGCCTTTGGAAACACAGGCAAAACTCCTGAGAGTACTGCAGGAAAGGGAATTTGAGCGGGTGGGCGGTTCCAAAACCATCAAGGTGGATGTGCGTTTTATTACAGCCACCAATAAGGATTTGCCCAAAATGGTCAAAGAAGGTACTTTCAGGGAAGACCTGTTTTTCCGGATCAATGTCATCAGTATTGTGCTGCCTCCGCTGCGGGAAAGGAAAGAGGATATTCCGGCCCTTGCCACTTATTTCTGCAGTATCGCCGATAAAAAAATCAGTATATCCCCCCTTGCCCTGCAAATGCTGAAAGAAAATTCTTCCTGGCCGGGCAATATACGGGAATTGCAGAATATTATTGAAAGAGCCATGGTGATGTGCGAAGGGGATACCATTGAGCCCAATCACCTGCCGGAGCATATGATCGGACAGGGGATTATGCCTGTTTTACCCGAAAAACTGCCGAAAGCGCAGGATACGGATATACCTGAAGCAGAACTTATTGAAAACGGAGGAAAATATTTAACCCTGGATGAGCATATGAAAAATATTGAAAAAAGCTATATTATGGAAGCCCTGCGGAAAACAAAAGGGGTGCAGGTAAAGGCCGCAGAAATTTTGGGAATTAATCAGAGATCCCTTTGGCACAGGATTAAAAAATTTGACATTGATGTAAAAATTTTTAAAGAATAAGAGGACTTGTCAAATATTTTTTTTTTACCCTTTTCAAAAGTCCGAACCGGGGAGTGCCGAACTGAAAGTTTGGAAGTCTGCCAAACGACTCGACTGGGTTCGCCGAAGTCTTTCAGGCCCCGACGTGCCGAACGTTCGGCACTCCTCCGCAGCTTTTCTGAGTGTTCAGAAATATATTTGACAGTCGTCCAATAAGCAATTTATTTTTTTTCCGGCACAGTTCAGTTTTTCATTTCAAGAATGCGGTTCATTATGTATAAAAAAGATATATCTGAAAGCATATACTTTTTGTGCTTCAAAATATTGTATTTTTTACTACAGGAATTGTAGAAAATTATTTATGCAGGAAATATGGAATTGTATAATTATTTAAAAATGCAATTTATTTTAAAATAATGTCCTCCTGGCATATAAAATGCAACAAAATTGACGGAGGATAGGATTTTGATGTTACTTTAAAATAGAGGAGGTTGAATTATGAATAAGGTCATACAAAACGAAGAGGGTTTTACCCTTATTGAAGTTATTGCAGTGCTTATTATTGTGGGGATACTGGCCGCGGTGGCAGTGCCCAGATATTTTGATCTGGCTACGCAGGCATCAGAAAAGGCGGCAGAAGGGGCGGTCGCAGAAGGTTTGTCCCTTTGTACTTTGGCCTACAGTAAACTCATATTGCAGGAAGGCCACGAAAGCGCAGTTACACTGGCTAAAATAAAAACAGAAGTAGATACGGCAAATACAAAAACCCAGGGCGATTTTACTATCTCCTTTGATATTAATGCGACTAACACCGGTATTACCGTAACAGCGGTACCGAAAACGGGGACAGCCTTAGATCCGAGTGTGTCAGCGGATAAAGACTGGATTTTGCCTGTGCCATAAACCCTGCGCATAAAAAAAGATCAGCAGTTCTTTATGATTTCACCAAAAGCCGGGGTTTTATATGAAAGTTCCAATTGGGTTAAAACATATTCCAACTCTTTAATACTGCTGAAATATAATTGAAAACAGAACACACTTCCCTCAAAATCCTTCGGCGGTATCAGTCGCAGGTCTTTGGGAAGTTTCAGTTCTTTCACGCAGGCCGCATATCTTTCTTCCGCGGCACTGATGGCAGGAAAACGGCATTTTCGCAGATATAAGCGAATCTGCCGTGCTTTCTGATTCCGATCCTTTTCCGGATCAGAAAGAATATCTGTCATATTCCTGCCTTCCAGCACATCCGGCATTTCCAAATCATCCCGCAAAGCGATTTCCCGCACAAGATTCAGTATTTCCCGCTGTTTGTTCAGGCTTACACGCAGATCGCAGAAAAGAGCCGCAAGGCGGTCTGCGCTTTCCGCATCCAGGCCGGTCAGTTCCAGGGCCATGATTGGGGATATGATTTCCTGCAGTATTCCCTCCTGAATCCGGGAGGATAAACCGCACAAAGGGAGCAGCTGGCGGACGGCGGCCCGGTTTCCGGGCAGTCCCAGTCCGGCAGCCGCGTTTGCCAGCAGCTCCTCATCGTCATACTGTTTTTGCAGCAGGCGGAAAGCACGGGAAATTTCTATGGGATTCAGAGCCCGCTGAAAGGCATTTTCCGTAATGGCATAGCGGATGCAGTCCGAAAAAGGCGTGTCTTTCGCCAGTATCCGACCTTCCGCTTCCGTCCGATTGAGAAACTTACAGGCCTCGGCCCTTCGGAAACCGCTGATCAGACTGAGTCTGCCCCCCTCTTTTTCCAAAAGAAGCAGAGGGGATATCAGCCCCGTGCCTTTGATGGAATCCGCAAGGGGCTGTATATCTTTCCGGGTGCTAATGCGGCAGGTCTGATCCGAAAAATCAATGCGGGACAGATTTACAGGTTCGCTGTTATATATCATATTCTTTGCCGGTGAGCAGGGTCAGGGCCTCCAGGTATTTTTGCCGGGTATTCCGGATCACTTCTTCCGGCAGGGAGGGGGCAGGCGGTTTTTTGTCCCATTTGACGGAAAGCAGATAGTCGCGCACATACTGTTTGTCAAAACTCATCTGGGGGCCGCCCGGCTGGTAGGAAGACCGGGGCCAGAAGCGGGAAGAATCCGGGGTCAGCACTTCGTCAATGAGAATCAGTTCCCCATCGGCCAGGCCGAATTCAAATTTGGTGTCTGCAATGATAATCCCCTTTTCCGCTGCCAGTTCCACTCCTTTCTGATAAATGGCCAGACTCAGTTCCCTTACTTTTTCCGCCATATTTTTTCCGATTCTGCGTGCCGTTTCTGCAAAATCAATGTTAATATCATGCTTTCCCACCTCTTCTTTGGTGGAAGGGGTAAATATCGGCTCCGGCAGCCGGTCCGATTCTTTCAGCCCCGCGGGCAGGGAAATGCCGCATACGGTTCCGTTTTCCTGATAGGATTTCCAGCCGGATCCGGAAATATAGCCCCTGACAACACATTCAATGGGGAGCGGTTCGCATTTTCGGACCAGCATAGCACGGTCTGTCAGAATATCTTTATATTCACTGCATTCCGGGGGGAAATCCTCCGGGTTTCCCGATATGATATGGTGGGGAACCAGGGATGCCATTATTTCAAACCAGAAAAGGGAAATTTGATTGAGCACCTTTCCTTTTCCCGGAACCGGATCGGGCATGATGACATCATACGCGGAAATCCGATCCGTAGCCACCATCAGATAATGTTCTCCCAAATCATAAACATCCCGCACCTTTCCCTGTTTTACCAGATTCAGATTGGGGAAACGGGTATCTTTTACTGCTTCTGTCATAAAATTATCCTTTGTTATCCAAAATGTTTATATGAAAGTCCCCCGTAGAGACGCACGGTGTGCGTCTCTGCGGTGTATTTTCATGTTTCGCTGTGACTGCGTATCATGGCCGTTTATATGAAAGTGTCTGCGAAAAACCGGCCTCGGCCTTAATTTTCGCACTCCGCGCAGCTTTCATGCTTTCCGGCACCCAGCCCCCAGCCCCCAGCCCCCAGCCCCCAGCCCCCAGCCCCCAGCAACCCAGCCCCCAGCCCCCAGCCCCCAGCAACCAGCACCCAGCAACCAGCACCCAGCAACCCAGCACCCAGCACCCAGCACCCAGCAACCCAGCACCCAGCACCCGGCACCCAGCACCGTTTATATGAAAGTGTCTGCGAAAAACCGGCCTCGGCCTTAATTTTCGCACTCCGCGCAGCTTTCATGCTTTCCGGCACCCAGCCCACAGCCCCCAGCAACCAGCAACCAGCCCCCAGCAACCAGCCCCCAGCACCCAGCAACCAGCACCCAGCACCCAGCAACCCAGCACCCGGCACCGTTTA
>JAABRU010000333.1 GCA_011390755.1 Desulfobacteraceae bacterium
TGTCCGATAACCGGAACTTTGCCTGTTTTACGCTTTTCACCCAACGGGTGAAAAGGCGGGAACCGCTGAACCCCTGATATTTCCGGCCGGAAATCATTTTCAGGTCTGAGAATCGCTCAATTTAGGTTGTTCACGTACGGGTCTGTGGGGGGTGCGTCTGGTAACAGGTGCATCTACCCGGAAGCTTTTCCATGAAATGCATACACAATTGTAAGTGAAACGGCGCAACAGGCAATGCAGGAAAAAAAGAGCATTATCTGAAGGCAGAAAGGAGTAAAGCATGATCCCCATCCGGGATACCAATCCCTCCGGAACTGTTCCTGTGGTCACATATTCACTGATTTGTGTGAATATTTTCTTTTTCCTTGTGCAGATGTCCCAGGGCAGTAATCTGCCCCGCTTCGACTATGTCTACGGTCTGGTTCCGGCCCGTTATTTTACCTGGGAAGCCTACAGTTATTTCGGATATCTGCATCAGTTACTCTCTTTTTTCTCTTATATGTTCCTGCACGGCGGATTTTTCCACCTGCTGGGCAATATGTGGGTCCTCTATGTCTTCGGGGACAATGTGGAGGATCGCCTGGGCCCTTACCGTTATCTGGCTTTTTATCTGCTCTGCGGGCTGGCCTCCGGTCTGATTCACCTGATTTTCAATTTCCGTGCCAATATACCCGTCATCGGGGCCAGCGGAGCCATTGCCGGGATTATGGGAGCTTATTTCATCCTCTACCCTTCGGCCAAGGTGCTGACCCTGTTTCCGGTCATTATTATTCCTTTCTTTTTTGAAATACCGGCCTTTGTATTCCTGGGACTATGGTTTCTCATCCAGTTTTTCAATGCAGCGATGACCCCGGCCTATGCATCGGGTGTGGCCTGGTGGGCCCATGTGGGCGGATTTGCTTTCGGTGCGGTTTTTCTTAAATTTTTCGGAAAAATACCGGATACCGGCATCAGCCGGATGACAAAACAGATGACAGCGCGGCGCGGAACCCCGCGGCTGCAGGTTATTCATGCGGGCGGCCCTCCGGACGACAGAAACCTTTACGGGAATATTGAAATAAGTTCCTATGAATCCCTGCGGGGTGCAACGAAAATTGTCAATATTCCCTGGGGATTCCAGAAACGGCTTTACAAAGTCAGTGTCCCCCCCGGCACAGGGGACGGGAATACCCTGCGGCTCAGCGGTCTGGGGAAAATTTCTCCGGACGGAGGCCGGGGGGATGTGCTGCTGACAGTGAAGGTAAACGGTAATTAATTATTTTATTTCCAAATTTGATGGTCCCGCAAAAAGTCCGAAAATCAGGTTTTGACATATTAACACTCTGATTTTATCAATATAAATTTCTGAAACCTGGACTTTTTACCGATTCATCAATACTGATTTTATTTCCGGTAATTCTGACCGGGAGCCTGTTTGAAAAGTGCTCTGCGAGTTATTGATAAGCGGCATCTCCAAAAAATGCGGACATTTTGTGTTTGCTTATTATTTCAGAATATTGGCCGCCACCAGAGATTGTTTGAAAAATAAGCTCTGAAACATCTGATTGGAAACAGAAGATATGGATTTCAACCCCTGTATGAAGCATAAAGTGGTACGCAAAATGGTGCGGGAATTTGCCGAAACCGAAATTGCCCCCATTGTGTATGACATTGACCGGGAAGCCCGTTTTCCCTGGGAAGTTATTGAAAAAATGCGTCCTTTGGGTTTTTTCGGTCTTCAGATTCCCAAAGCATACGGCGGCACCGGGACAGACAGCATCAGTTATGCCATTGTCATTGAAGAACTGTCCCGTGTGAGCGCGGCCATCGGCCTGTGTGTAACTGTGCATAACAGCGTGGGCGCATATCCCATTGCCCGTTTCGGAAGCGGAAAGCAGAAAGAATACTTCCTCCCTTCCCTGGCATCGGGAGAGCGCATTGCAGCTTTCTGCCTTACGGAAGCCAATGCCGGTTCCGATGCAGGCGGTGTGGAAACCCACGCGGTGCGCGACGGGAATCATTATATTATCAACGGCACCAAAATATTCGTCACCAACGGCGGTGTCTGCGGCACAACCCTGGTTTTTGCTGTAAACGACGGGGAAAGTCCCAAAAAACGGACAGCCGTATTTATTGTGGAAAAAGATATGCCCGGTTTTTCCGTGGGAGAAATTGAAGACCTCTGCGGAATGCGGGCCAATCCGGTATCCTCTCTTTTTTTTGAAGACTGCCGCGTGCCAGCGGATACTCATCTGCTGGGGCATCCGGGAGACGGCATCCGCATCGGTCTGGCGGCTTTGGATACAGGACGGATTGGCATTGCGGCCCAGGCCCTGGGCATTGCCCAGGCCGCGTTTGATGCTTCGCTGGTGTATGCCAAAGAACGGCAGCAGTTCGGCAGACCCATCGCCTCGTTTCAGACCATCCAGAATTATCTCGCGGACATGTCCACAGAAATTGATGCGGGCCGCCTGCTGCTGTACCGGGCCTGTGCGGCCAAAGATGCCGGGCTGTCTTTCGGGGCAGAAGCCGCCAAAGCCAAACTTTTCTGCAGCCGTCTGGCAAAAAATGTTACGGATTTGGCCGTGCAGATTCACGGCGGTTACGGTTACAGCAAGGAATATGATGTGGAACGCTATTTCCGGGATGCCAAAGTCACGGAAATTTATGAAGGAACCAGCGAAGTCCAGCGCATGGTTATTTCCCGCGCTGTGCTGGCCCGGCCCCTGTAATCAACCATAAAAATACTGGTAATGGGTCAAAAAGGCTGATGTATTCAATATCTGACGGTAAGGGTGCACTGCATACGCCCGGCACGTGCGGCTCCGGGGCCTGTGCAGTATGCCCTTACAGAAAATATCAGCGGATTTGATCCGGCACCAAAATATTGAGTCAACATGCTGAAATTAATTGTATGTATGAAACAGGTCCCCATGGTGTCCGAACTTCCCTGGGATTCCCGTACCGGAACCCTGAAACGGGAACTGGCCGAAGGTATGATGAATCCGGCCTGCCGACATGCCCTGGAAGCGGCTCTGCATTTGAAACACCGCTGCGGCGCGCATATCACTGCCCTTACAATGGGGCCGCCCATGGCGGAGGAAATCCTGCGGGAAGCCGCGGCTATGGGGGCGGATCGGGGCATCCTGCTCTCGGACCCGCGCATGGCCGGTGCGGATACCTTTGTTACTTCCCATACCCTGGCGCGGGCCATTGAAAAAGAATGTGCGGATTTTGATCTGATTCTCTGCGGCTGTTATACCAGTGACAGCGAAACCGCGCAGGTGGGCCCGCAGCTGGCCGAAGAACTGAATATTCCGGGCGTGGCCTATGCGGAAAATCTGGAACTGAGAGGACACTGCCTGCGGATACAGCGCGAATCCGATGATTTTCTGGAAACACTGGAAATGGATCTTCCCGGTCTTGTCACCCTGACCACGCGCAGTTTCAGTCCCCGCTATCCCTCTCTGGGCGGTCTGCAGGATGCCTTTGATCAGGCTGATATTCTCTGCCTGACCGCGGACGATCTGCAGCTGGAGGAGGAAAAAACCGGTCTGAAGGCATCTCCCACCAAAATTCTGAAGGTATTTTCTCCCGCTGCGGAGAAAAAGAATATTGTGCTCAAAGGGGCCGTCAAAAAAGTAACAGACGCACTTTTTGCCCAGTTCGGAGACCGGCTGGGTGCTGCAATGGGAAAAGATATGAAAACCCATGACCATGACAGCGGAGAAACAGAAATTTCCGGAGAAGAGGAAGCATGAAAAGAAAAAGTATCTGGGTATTCGGGGATTACCGGAATTATTTCCAGAACCGTGTGACTCTGCAGCTGCTGGCCCGTGCCAAAGAGCTGGCCCCTGCCCTGGACGCGGAAGTCTGCGCCCTGCTGCTGGGGCATGAAGTGGATGAATATGCGGGAGAATATATTGCCCACGGTGCGGAAAAAGTATATGTCTGCGATCATCCCCGTCTCAAAGAATATGCAGTGGAAACCTACAGCCTGCTGGCCGGAAAAACAGTCCGGAAATATGCCCCCGAAATTTTGCTCATCGGGGCCACCCGTTTTGGCAGGGAGCTGGCTCCGCGTCTGGCCAAAGGCCTGAATACCGGTCTGACAGCCGACTGCATTGCGCTGAATATCAATGCGGAGGGGCTGCTGGTGCAGACGGCCCCCTCTTTCGGCGGCAGTCTCCTGGCCGAAATTGTCACCCCGAAAGCCCGTCCACAGATGGCAACCGTGCGGCCCGGCACTTTTCCGGAACTGCCCCATGATTATGCTGCCGCCGGTGATATTGTCCGGATTCCCCTGCCCGAAAACCTGCCAACTGCCAGGGTGCGCCTGCTTCACTCCGAACGTATTCCCCAGCGGGAACAGCGGCTGGAAGATGCGGATATTGTTATCTGCGGGGGACGCGGCATGGGCAGTAAGACCAGGTTTAAAAAACTCTTTGAACTGGCCCGCCTCACAGAAGGGGAAGTGGGAGCCACCCGGCCTGTGGTATATGCCGGATGGACGGATCACAATGCCCTCATCGGTCAGGCCGGAAAGCAGATAAGCCCCAAAGTGCTTTTT
>JAABRU010000159.1 GCA_011390755.1 Desulfobacteraceae bacterium
TTAAAGATTTGTAAATTTGGAAACTTTTAAAGATTCAACAGCATGATAATATTGTATTTTTTGTTCAATCATAAGATTTTGCCTGCACAGGTTCAGCTTGATACCTGACTGACACCCCGTCGGTGCGTTACGCTTCGATAACGCACCCTGCAGTCGGACACTGAACACCTGACACCTGACACCCTGACACCTGACCCCCTGACACCTGACCCCCTGACACCTGACACCCTGACACCTGACACCCTGACACCTGACCCCCTGACACCCTGACACCTGACCCCCTGACACCCTGACACCTGACCCCCTGACACCCTGACACCTGACCCCCTGACACCTGACCCCCTGACACCCTGACACCTGACACCTGACACCCTGACTGACACCCCGTCGGTGCGTTACGCTTCGCTAACGCACCCTGCAGTCGGACACTGAACACCTGACACCGAACTGATACCTGACACCGAAAATTCTTGACATTTCCTTTCTGTCCGTTTATGTATTCCGAAAATAAATTCAGGTGTCAGTAACTTAATAGGGAATCCCGTGAAAATCGGGAACGGGCCCGCCGCTGTAATCGGGGACGGATACTGCAGGATGCCACTGTCCGAAACATGAAAAGGATGGGAAGGCGCGGTTATCCGGATGATCCGAAAGTCAGAAGACCTGCCTGGATGTCATCAAATATATAAAAAGGGAAAACACCGCGGACAAGTGTTTTCTCCTCTGATACATATAATCTGCGGATAAAAAAGGGATATCCCCGGGTCGAAATATTTCGGTCCGGGGATTTTTGTTTTTGGGAGGATAAAAATGCAGTATTTACTGATATTTTTGGGTGCAGTACTGATCTTCGTCACACCGCCTGCCGGATATGCGGGTGAAGAAAAAGCAGACAGAAAAGAACTGCTCATGGACACCATTGTGGTGACAGGGGAACCCCGGGCACCGGAATATAAGACCGGGGATGTGGATACAGAGACAAGTACTGCGCATTTCAGTCGGATTAAAAAAGAGATGTTTGAAGGAAAAATTATCAGTCTTTCCGAAGTGATTGAAAAAGAAAGCGGGGTTCAGATCCGTCAGTCCGGGGGGCTGGGCAGTTTTTCATCTGTTTCACTTCGCGGCTCTTCTGCCGATCAGGTCATGGTTTTTCTGGACGGAATTCTGCTCAATGATGCTTCGGGCGGCGGAGTGGATATGAGCAA
The DNA here is from genome assembly GCA_011390755.1 of Desulfobacteraceae bacterium. Lineage (GTDB taxonomy): Bacteria > Desulfobacterota > Desulfobacteria > Desulfobacterales > Desulfococcaceae > JAABRU01. Next base: position 1,206 of record JAABRU010000159.1, read on the forward strand.
TATATCCCTTTCCGATGTGGAATCCGTGGAAATATACCGCGGCACGGCCCCTGTAAATTTCAGCAAATCATCCCTCGGCGGTATTGTAAACATCCGCACCCTGCGGACAAAAGAAGGGTTTATGGGAAATATCAGCAGCGGATACGGTTCTTTTCACACCCGCAAACTGTCCGGATTTCTCAACCACAAAAACGGTCCCTGGGACTATCTTCTTTCTGCGGACTGGCTGGCCTCGGACAATGATTATGACACTCTCAATGATAAGGGCACAGAATGGAACAGCTCCGATGACCTCCGGGAAAAACGCAATAATGCCCGGACAGATCAGCATAATTTTCTGGCAAAAGCCGGGTATGACTTCAGCCCGAATCTCAGACTGGATCTCCTGAACCAGTATTTTTCAAAAAAACAGGGACTTCCGAGCTGGGACAACAGCGACCTGACCCGCTCTTCCCTGGATACCGACCGCAGTATCAGCACACTGAAACTCAGGGCGGATGACCTGGGGGACTGGCATCTGAACACCTCCGCGCAGCTTTCCTATACCCGGAAGGAAGAAGAGTATGATGACCGGGGCGGGCATATCGGCCTGGGAAATCAGCACAGCACCTACACTACGGAGCGTCTGGGCGGGGATTTTTTCCTTGAATGGCTTTCGGATTACCAAACTTTAATTTTTTCAGCAGTCTTTCAGCACGAAAAATATGACAGCGAGGATCACCTGGGAAAAGACCCCTCCCTGGAAAGCAGCAGAAACAGTTTTTCAGTGGGAATACAGGACAGTATCTTTTTATTTCAGGACAGCCTGATTATCACCCCCGGTTTGCGCTATACCTGGCTGGAAGATGAGCTGGAAGACAGCAGCAGCAGATGGGATAATTACCTGGAAGGGGACAGTCGCCGGGATGATTATCTCAGCCCGCAGATGGGTATCCGCTATTGCCCCCTGGATTTTCTTACCTTTAAAACAAATCTGGCGCAGTATGTGCGGGAACCCTCATTTTTTGAAATGTTCGGTGACCGGGGCTTTTTTATCGGCAATCCGGAACTGAAAAAAGAAAAAGGCATTAATTTCGACCTGGGAGCTGAAATGCACAAAAGCCGGAAGCATACCTGGCTGCGCAGCCTGACACTGGGTCTCAGTTATTTCAGAAACGATGCCGATGATCTGATTGCAAGGGTCTATGATGCACGGGGTATCGGAAAATCTGTCAATATTTCCGGGGCCCTGATTCAGGGGATTGAAGGGCGGATGAGTGCGGATATTTTTGATTATTTCCGACTGATTGTGAATGCCACCCTGCAGGATCCGGAAAACCGGAGCGATATCAAAGCCTTTGACGGGAAAACACTGCCGGGGCATTATGAAAAATCTTACCTGGCAAGACTGGAAGCCCGTTACAGGGGGTTCAAGGTATATGCGGAATATCTGAGGGAAGAAGATATGTATTATGATACGGCCAATCTGCGGAAAGCCGGGGATAAAGATGAAGTGAATGCGGGAATTACATGGAATTGGCAGTCATGGCAGTTTTCCCTGGATGCGAAGAATCTCAGTGATGATCTGTATGAGGATTTTAATGGTTATCCCCTGCCGGGCCGGGCCTTTTACGGAGCAGTGAAATATGAATTCTGATAAACGGCCATGAGCCATGACTCACAACGAAGCATGAAAGTTTTCCCGTTCCCACGCTCCGCGTCAATGCCATTAAGTTAAGGAATTTTTGGAGTGCCAAAATGGAGTGAAACGGAATTCTGGCCGGATTTTCCGAATTATATCAGAGTCCCAAACTTTCAGTTCGGGACTCCGCCGCTCTTAACTTAATGCCATTGAGGCTCCGCCCGGGAACGCATCCCCCGGAGGCTCCGCCTCCGGCAGTGTGTGAGGCAGAGCCTCATCCAATGCATTCCCGGGCAGAGCCCGGGAACGAGTCAGGTTTTTGTACGGGACGCGGAGCGTCCCGCAGCCCGTTCCCGCGCGGAGCGTGGGAACGAGGTGCGCGGGGAGACTTTCATATAAACCTATATCATAACAGGAAGGAATGAGAAGATGAAGTGTAAATTGTTTATCAGAACGGGAATATCGGCTTTTTTACTGGTGAATCTGCTGTGGATTACGAATCCCTGCCAATCTTTCTGCGAAGTCAGGCAGATGGCAGTGGTGGCAACGGTTGCGGCCGATTACAGCAGCGCGGCCCATTCAATCATTTCGGCGGAGCCTTTGGGCGGGCCGAGAACCGTTCGGAACAACCTGCTGCCCACACTGATTTCGGATATCAGTGTATCGGCATATGAAAATTTTTTCTACCGCTTTGAAAGGTTTCAGGCCGATAATGTGACAAAATTCAATATTGCGGATCCGGCCACCCCTGTCTGGCAGTTTTCCACACTGGAGGAAGGAGAAAGCGGCAGCAGCAATCCCTACGGCATGGTATTTGTGAACCCGGAAAAAGCCTATCTTCTGCGATACGGCAAAACAAATGCCTGGATTGTCAATCCTTCTGCCACAAGGGCTTCGGAATTCAAAATCGGAGAACTGGATCTGAGTGCCTATGCGGATTCGGACGGTATTCCGGAAATGAACAGCGCGGTGATTGCCGGAGACAGACTTTTCATTACCCTGCAGCGGCTGGACCGGAATAACGGTTTCCTGCCTTCCAATACCGCATATGCGGCGGTGTTTGACATTCACAGCGATACTGAAATTGATACGGGCATTGCCAATGATGACGGTGTCAAAGGTATTCCCCTTCCCATAAAAAACATCGCTGCGGTTCAGTATCTGGAAGAAAGCGGAACTGTGTATGTGCAGGGTGTGGGGGATTACGGCAGTTCCTGGTCCGGAAGGGAACCGGAGTATTCCGGCGGTATTGCGGGCATTGATGCAGAAGACTGCAGTCTGCGCATGATCCTGGATGACGGTGATGCGGATTATCATCCCTACGGCAATATTTCGGGCATGAGCATTGTGTCTGCGGAGAAAGGGTATTTTGTGGGATACGCGGGATGGGGCGACAATACCCTCTATGATTTTAATCCATCGGACGGAAATGTGCGGGGTATCGCCAGTGCGGAACTGGAAAACAAAAATATTGCGGGGATGGAATCCGGGGCCTACGGAGATAAAAACAGAATGCTCTGGGTATGCAGTCAGACCGATGCGCAAGTGGTGATTCTGAATACCGCGGATAATTCGGTGGATGAAATCATTTCCACGGAGCTCAATCCGGTGCGTGTTGTGTTTACCACAGAAAATGATCCGGAAGATGATGATGGTGAATCCGGTTCCGGTTCCGGCGGCGGGGGCGGATGTTTTATTTCCGGGGCGGGAAATCCGGAAACCGGAGTATTTTTTCTTATCGCTGTTTTTCTGACAGTTTTGGGGAAATACATTTTCACCGGAAAAGGAAAATAAAGTAAATTTTCGATCTGCTGATAATACAGCATCCGGGATTACATTATGAAATCAAATATATTTTCACACAAAAAAATTTTTCCGGGCGTATGCGTTTTGTCTTTTTTCATATTTGCCACCCCCCTGCCCGGATTTTCCTATCCCCTGAATTTTCAGGATGCGGATCACCGTCATATCAGCATAACGGAAAAACCGGAAAGAATTGTCTCTCTGCTTCCCGCTGTCACAGAACTGATATTTGCCATTGGTGCGGGGGACAGTGTAAAAGGACTGACATACCATGACAGATATCCGCGGGATACAGTCCCCAAAGCCCTTGTGGGCGGATTTTTTTCTCCTTCAACTGAACTCATCGGTGCAGAGAATCCGGAGATTATTTTTATATCCGATCTTCACAAGGAAGTGATAAAGACTTTTGCGGATCATCCCCTGCATCTGATCCGTCTTCCATTGAATTCTCTGACGGATTTATATGAAACGATCCGCCTTCTGGGGCAGATATTTCATAAAGAGGAAAATGCGGCAAAACTTTCCGCAAGAATCAGAGCGGAACTGGATCTGACTGCAAAGAAAACCGCGGGGATTTCTTCTGTGAAGAAAAAGCGGGTCATCCGGCTCATGGGACGGAATCAGGTTATGACGGCAGGGGATGATTCTTTTCAGAATGAAATAATCCGGCTGGCGGGCGGGATTCCCCCAAAACTGGGGAAAAAAGGAAAAACGGTTCCCATTACCCCGGAAGAATGGAAGGCATTCAATCCCCAGGTGATTTACGGCTGTGAGGGAGATCGGAACATCGCGGAAAAAATGCTGACACAGCCCGGGTGGAAAGCGTCCGATGCAGTAAAAAAGGGGAAAATATATTATTATCCCTGTGATCTTACCTGCCGTCTCTCTTCCCGCACCGCTTATTTTGTTTCCTGTCTTTCTTCCCGGATTTACGGGGAAATCTATGAAAAATCCGCCCCTGTCATCCCGGACGGCATCGTCAGTTCCAAAACCCTTTCCATTGATCTGCCCTATGTGGCATCCGCTGAAATCCTGAATGCCTCCCTCTATGATTTTATCCATAAAACCCTGCTCATCGGTTTTCGCGAAACAATGGCCGTATCTTCCACCCTGGAAGGATTTCGGGAAAATATCCGCTATGTCGGCAACAGTTATTCCCCGCCCCAGGTCTGGGAGCTGTATCATCGCATCGGACTGGAAACTTCCCGGCGGAAACTTTTGGATATCATTGAAAAAGATCCCAAAGAAAGCAGTCTGCTGTTTACGGGCGCGGATATGGACAATCTTTCCGTACAGATGCAGTCCCATAAAGAAATGAAAGTCTGTGCACTGGTAACGGCCGGAGTGGAAAACAATGCACTGCGCATGTCACAGGATACAGGCACGTATTATGAACCGGGAACCATTAACATGATCCTGATGTCCAATATGAAACTGAGTCCGCGGGCCATGAACCGGGCCATTATTTCCGCCACCGAAGCCAAAACCGCCGCGCTGTGGGATATGGATATCCGCAGCACACAAAGCCCCCTGCCCAATCCGGCCACCGGAACCGGTACGGATAATATTATCGTAGTGCAGGGGGAGGGGGGGGAAATTGACAACGCGGGCGGGCATTCCAAAATGGGGGAACTGATTGCCGGGGCGGTTTATGCAGGTGTGCAGGATGCGGTTTTTAAACAGAATGCCATTATAGCCCAACGCAATATCTTTCAGCGTCTCAAAGAACGGCATATCCGTCTTTACGGTTTGGCGGCCTGCTGTGACTGCGGATTGGGAAAAGGGGATATTGCAGCGGCCCTGGAAAAACTGCTTTTGCAGGATCGCTATGCCGGATTTATGGAAACGGCCCTGGCCGTCAGCGATGCATATGAACGGGGACTGATAAGGGATTTATCGGCATTTCAGTCATTATGTGAGCAGATCGGTGAAGAAATAAGCGGCGGGAAAATGGAAAAGGGGCGGCATATTTCCCTTTCCGAATCCCTGCCGCCTGTGATAGAGACGGCATTCAGAACTTTGCTGAAGGCTGTGACCGTCCGAAACGGAAATATAAAAAAATGAAGCGTATCCGAAAGATTTTATTGTATATTATCCTGATTCTGCTGACGACTGCACAATCCCGTGCGGATTTCCGCCATGTGCAGGATCAGACCGGGCGGGCTGTGCGGGTTCCGGCAGTTCCCCGCCGTGTGGTGTCCCTGGCACCGAGTATTACGGAAATCATATTTGCCTTGAAACAGGAAAAGCGTCTGGTCGGCATCACGCGTTTCAGTGATTATCCCAAAGAGGCACAGCAGATTCCCAAAATCGGCTCCTATATTCATCCGGATCTGGAAAAAATCGTTTCCCTGCAGCCGGATCTCTGTATTGCCGTAAAAGACGGAAATCCTGTTGCCGTCATCCGCAGACTGGAAAATCTGCATATCCCGGTTTTTGCAGTTGATCCCAGGGATTTGAATTCTGTGATAAGAGCCATTCATGACATCGGCAGTCTGCTGGAAGCGGATACACATGCCAACATCCTGACGGCAGATATGAAAGAAAAGATTGAAAAAATAAAAAAACAGACTTCGGAAATCCCCCATAAACCGGGGGTATTTTTCCAGATCGGTGTCAGTCCCATTGTGGCGGTGGGCCGGGATTCCTTTCTCCATGAACTGATACTCACAGCCGGAGGGCGCAATCTTTCCGAAGGGGACGTACCCTATCCCCGCTACAGCCGGGAACAGGTGCTGGCACTTTCCCCGGACATTCTGATCATCACCTCCATGGCAAGGGGGGAGATATTTCAGCAGGTCAAAAGGGATTGGGAAAAATGGTCGGAAATGCCCGCGGTAAAAAAGGCCCGGGTATATATTATAGATTCCGATGTGCTGGACCGTCCCGGCCCCCGCATGGTGGAAGGACTGGAATACCTGTTCCGCATTTTTCATCCTGCCGCCGGAAAGGAATAGTCCGTGCCGGAGCTTCTGAAGCGCATCTGCATGGTGTCTGTCTGTCTGCTGATCCTGCTCGTTTTTGCCGGACTGCTGGGCATTTCCCTCGGTTCCAGCCAGCGTATGCAAAGCGTTTTGCAGTATTTTTTCACGGGCAAAGAAGAAAATGCCATGCTGGCGGATATTCTCTGGCGTATCCGTCTGCCGCGGGTGCTGCTGGCCGCCCTGGCCGGGGCCGTGCTTTCCCTGGGCGGCCTGGTTTTCCAGGCCCTGCTCCGCAATCCCCTGGCAGAGCCTTATATTCTGGGGATTTCCGGTGGGTCGGCCATTGGGGCCATTATTGCCATACTTATGGGACTGGCCCGTTTTCCGGGTGTATGCCTCTGTGCATTTGCCGGAAGTCTGTGCATTCTGCTGCTGGTGCTGCTGATGTCTTCGGGAAAAAGCGGGTTGAAAAAAGATTCCCTGCTGCTTTCCGGTGTGATGATTAACGCATTCTGCTCCTCGGTTATCACTTTTCTGCTTTCTGTTTCCCAGGATACCAGGATTCACAATATTCTCTTCTGGCTCATGGGAGACCTTTCCCTGCCGGATATGAAACAGACGGGGATTCTGGCCCTGATGGTACTGCCCTGTTTTATTGTGATATTTGCCCTTTCCCACCGCATGAATATTCTGCTTTTGGGAAAAGAAATGGCACAGACCCTGGGCATGAACACCCGGGCCGTGATGCTGATCCTGCTGGTATGCACCTCCCTGATGGTGAGTGCAACGGTTTCCTACTGCGGTCTGCTGGGATTTGTGGGGCTGGTCATGCCGCATCTCCTGCGCCTTCTTCTGGGACCGGATCACCGGGTGCTGGTGCCGGCCTGCATTCTGGGCGGCGGGGCCTATATGATATTCTGCGATATTCTGGCCCGTATTCTGCCGGAACAGGGGGAAATGCCCACCGGGGTGATTACGGCCCTGATCGGCGCGCCCCTGTTCATCTTTCTGCTCCGGAGATCAAAAAAATAAAATCATGAGTCCCGTAAATCCGTTACATCCGGTGATCACTGCGGAAAATCTTGTATGTGAGCTGGATGGGAAAAAAATTCTGGACGGTCTGTCTTTTTCTGTTTGTCAGGGGGATTTTTTTATTCTCATCGGCCCCAACGGTTCCGGGAAAACCACCCTGATGCGGGTACTTTCGGGTATTCTGAAGGCAGAGGGGGATCTGCGGATTCAAAACCGTTCCCGGAAAGATTTCAGCTGCGGGGAACTGGCCCGGAAAATTGCATTTGTCCCCCAGCAGATTTCCGATGATTTCCCCTTCACCGTCCGGGAAACCGTACTCATGGGGCGCTCCCCCCGCATGGGAATGCTGGGAATCGAAAGCAGCAGGGATAAAAAAACAGCAGAACAGGTTATGGAATTCACTTCGGTTCTGCATTTGGCAGATCGGCATCTGAACCGTCTCAGCGGCGGTGAGCTGCAGCGGGTTTTTATTGCACGGGCCTTATGCCAGGAACCGGAAATCCTGCTGCTGGACGAACCCACGGCATTTCTGGATCTGGCCCATCAGATACAAATCATGGATCTGCTGGAAAAACTCAAAAAAGAAAAAGATCTGACCGTTGTCATGGTTTCCCATGATATCAACCTGGCGGCCATGTACGGCAACTGCCTGATGATGATGAAACAGGGAAGGATTGTCTGCATGGGCGCACCCGGGGAAGTGCTTGTCTTTTCCGCACTGGAAAAAACTTACGGATGCACACTCCTGGTGGATCAGAACCCGCTGGGGGATTTTCCGCGGATTGTGCCGGTTCCGGGCAGGTTTATAAAAAAAAATATGCGGTAATCCGCCCTTTCCGGGTTTAGCATATTTTTTTCCGTGCGGCAATTCCCACCCAGCTCTCTTTTTCCGGGGTTTCCAGAATTTCCAGACCCGTGCTTTCCAGCTTTTCTGTCACTTTTTCCCGGTTTTCCGATATGATACCCGAACAGATAAAAATCCCCCCCTGCCGGAGCAGCCGCGGGATACTGTCTGCCAGCTCCAGAATGACATCGGTGAGGATATTGGCCGCAATTATGGCAAACTGCTGCTTTATCCCGTCTGCCAGATTGCTGTTCATGAGAGTAAAGACCGAAGGGTCCGCCCGGTTGCGCAGCAGGTTTTTCTCTGCCACTTCCACGGCCACGGGATCATTGTCTATGCCCCAAAGCGCGGCGGCCCCCATTTTATGGGCCGTCATGAGCAGAATGCCCGAACCGGTGCCGATATCCAGTACATCATCTCCGGGTCTGATATATTTTTCAATCAGCTGAATACAAAGGGAAGTGCTGGGATGCGTACCCGTGCCAAAGGCCATGCCCGGATCAATTTCCAGGACAATTTCCCCCGGTTCCGGATCATATTCCCGCCAGGTGGGTTTCACTACAATGAAATTCCCCACTTTTTCGGGCCGAAAATATTTTTTCCAGGATTCTGCCCAGTCTTCCTCATCCACTTCCGCAGACTGTATCTTTGTGTTTATATGCAGATCTTTTTCCAGTTGCGCCAGTTTTTTTCGGATTTCCTTCAGTTTTTCTGCAAAATCCTTATTTTGGGGAAAATATGCGGAAACGGAATCCGTTTCGGAAAACTGCATGGCCCCTTCTGCCCAGTCTGCATCCTCATCCGGAATCCGGCTTTCCACCACAACCCCCTGCAGACCGAAATCATAAAAAATATCGGAAATCAGTTCCACGGCCAGTTCCCTGTCTGTATGTTCAAATATGACTTTTACTTCTGTCCATTTCATTCAAAATTTCCTTTGTGTTTTTGGGTGTAAATGAGGAATATTTTTTGTACCTGTTTTTTTATCCGCTGTTAACCCGTCTGCTTTTGTCCTTGATTTTCAGGGATATTTTTCAGCGGAAATTCTTCTGTCTGTCCCCATTTTTCTTTGGGGGGATTGAAATATCCGTAACCCAGATCCGGAAATTCCCTGCGGATGCCTTTCAGCAGTTCTTTCATCCCCAGGGAGGGGCCGTGCTGTTCTGTCTGATTCATGATTTGCCAGTATTTCACCGGATCGAAATTGAGATTGCGCCATTGGATAAAATGTACCGGACGTGCTTTGCGGAAACGGATGAAAGATTCCGCCTCTTCGGGGCTGTCGGTAAATCCGGGGCAGTTGAGGTAGTTGACAGATACAAATTTTCCCATGGCCAGAGCCAGATCAATGCTTTCCGCCACATGGGAAAAACAGTATCCGGCAGGACGGAAATAGGCGGTGTAACAGTTTTCCCGCACACTGTTCATGCTGATGCGGATGCTGTCCAGACCGGCATCAAAAAGTTTTTTCAGCACCTCCGGTCTGCTGCCGTTGGTGTTCATATTGATGGTTCCCTCTTCCGTTTCCGCGCGGATAATGCGGATGGCCCCTTCAATGGCCCGGGCGGCAAACAGGGGATCGCCTTCACAGCCCTGACCGAAACTCACCACGGCCTGTTTCACATGCCGGATATGGTGAAGGGCCACTTCGGCTATTTCTTCCGGAGAAGGGATAAAGGATATTCTTTTCTGACTGCAGGAAATCCGCTCATTTTTCTGCAGGGAAATACATCCCAGGCAGCGGGCATTGCAGGACGGGGAGGTGGGCAGGGGGGCTTCATATCTGCCCAGAAAAAAATTTTTCCCGGCCGGGCATCCGTATTCCAGCGCGCATGTTTCCAGATGCCTGCACAGGCGGTTTTCCGGGATGCTTTTCCGCATTTTATTTACACCTTCCCTTACCTTTTCCCGCGGCATCTGCCGCAGATCCTGCCGGGGTTCGCTGTCAACCCGGATCAGGGCAGAGTGGAAGCCTTTTCCCAGCCAGCCCACCGCGCCGTAGGAAAAAAGGGGAAGATAGTCCTCCGGATCATTTTCCCGGTATGCGCTGATATAGGCATTCACATAGCCGGGGGAATGAAAGGCCGCCACCGGAAACAGCGGTTCACCGGGTGCATAGGGATTTTCCCGCAGGGTTTCCGCAGCCCCGGCTGCCAGGTTGAAAAGTACGGGACTGCGGCGGGGCAGATACATGAGTTCACTGCCGAAGGGCATGGGAATGGTATTGGACGTATCCAGAGGGATAAAAGCAGCATCGGCCATGCCCATGGCAGCGTATCCTTCCAGTTCAAAGATATTGCCGGATGCATCTGCTACCAGGGCCGTCAGTGTTTTCGGCATTTTTTTATGAAATTTTTTTACTCTCAAAACAAATCCGCGCTTTCCTTATGTATAAATGGCATTAAGTTCAATCCCTTACAAGGCGCTGCCCCGTACAGTATGAAGCAGGGCCTCTTCTCCGGCGTTACGGGGCAGCGCTCCGTAACAAGTCATCCCCCTTCCCCTGACAAATATCAGCTTCCTTTTGTTCCGGCTTTCAGAGCAATCATCATAGCCGAGATGGCAGAGGGGGTCATGCCGTCAACGCGGGATGCCTGCCCCAGAGAGGCCGGGCGGATTTCCGCCAGTTTTCCCTGAAGTTCATTGGAAAGTCCGTGTACGCGGCTGTAATCAAAATTATCAGGAATTCTGATATATTCCAGATTTTTAAAGCGTTCAATTTCCCGTAACTGCCGCTGTATATAGCCTTCATATTTGATTTCAATCTCCACCTGTTTCCGGACTTTGGGCGGTATTTCTTCCGGGGCCGGGGCCAGTGCTTCCACCAGATCATAATTCAGTTCCGCACGTTTGAGCAGCTGGGAGAGGTGAAAACCGTTGTGAATGACTTTGCTGCCTTTTTGTTCCAGATAATCATTCACTTCTTTCTGCGGTTTGACAACCGTTTTTTCGATACGGGAAATTTCCTGCTGTACCTGCTCCCGGCGATCTTCCAGTTCTTTCAGGGTGTCGTCCCGGATAAGTCCCAGTTCATGGCCGTATTTCATGAGACGGAGATCCGCATTGTCTTCGCGCAGCATCAGGCGGTATTCGGCCCTGGAGGTAAACATGCGGTAGGGTTCGCGGGTTCCTTTTGTAACCAGATCGTCTATCATTACTCCCATGTATGCCTGGGAACGATCCAGAAGAAAAGGCGGTCTTTTCTGCACTTTGCAGGCCGCATTGATTCCGGCCCACATGCCCTGTGCCCCGGCTTCCTCATATCCGGAAGTGCCGTTGATCTGCCCGGCCAGATAAAGTCCTTCCGTCCTTTTGCTTTCCAAAGTGGGTTTCAGCTGCACCGGGTTGACATAATCATATTCAATGGCATAGGCCGGGCGCATGATTTCCGCATCTTCCAGTCCTTTTACCGAGCGCACCACCGAAAGCTGCACTTCCAAAGGCAGACTGTTGCCCAGACCGCTGGCATAAATTTCTTTGGTATCCAGTCCCTCGGTTTCCAGAATAACATGGTGGCTTTCCCTTTGGGGAAATTTGACCACCTTGTCCTCAAAAGAGGGGCAGTAGCGGGCCGAAGTTCCCTGAATTTTTCCTCCGTATAATGCAGAATATTGCAGATTATCCCGCACAATCTGCTGCGTCCTCTTATTGGTATGTCCCATATAACTGGGCACCTGGGGAAGGGAAACCGTTTTTGTAAAAGCGGAAAAGGGGACCATGGGGCCGGGCATGAGTGCTTCGGGATCAAACTGGCTGAAATCTATGCTGTCTTTGTGCAGCCGGGGCGGTGTGCCGGTTTTCATGCGTCCCAGGTCAAAACCCAGTTCCCGCAGACTGCCGGCCAGTCCGTAAGATGCAAATTCACCGGCCCGCCCGGCTTTGATGCTGCGGAATCCGATATGCACCAGACCGCTGAGAAAAGTGCCGGTCGCCAGAATCACGGTTTTGGCCTTATAGCCGAAACCTGTATGATCCTCCACACCCGCGACCTTTCCGCCTTCCGTAATCAGTTTTTCCACCAAAGTCTGTTTCAGATCCAACCCGGGCTGGGATTCTATGGCCGATTTCATGGCCATATGATAGCGTTTTTTATCATTCTGGGTGCGGGAAGAATGCACTGCCGGTCCTTTTTTGGTATTCAGCACTTTATAAGAAATGGCTGTCTGATCTGTAATTTTTGCCATTTCACCGCCCAGGGCATCAATTTCTTTGACCAGCTGCCCTTTAGCCATTCCTCCGATGGAGGGACTGCAGGGCATGGCCGCCAGTTTATCCAAATCAATGGCCAGAAGGAGGACGGAACAGCCCATCCGTGCCGGGGCCAGAGCCGCTTCACATCCGGCATGACCCGCACCGACCACTATGACATCATATTCTTTCCCATAATAAGCAGAAAACAAATCCAAAAACTCCCTTAATCATGAACAAAATTATTATCTGAACCCCCAGAGTGCATTGTCAATTTTGAATCTGTGACTCCGGTTCCGCTGAAAAACCGGATTTTTTGGAAAAATCCGGTTTTTTAATCCATAATTTCAAATCTGACAGAGTAACAGTCATTGGTTTAAACAAAAAACTTCCTTCCCCGGACTCGTTACGGTGCTCTGCCCCGTAACGAGCCGGGTTGAGACTTTCATATAAACCGCCATGACGGGACGGTCACAACGAAACATGAAAGCTGCGCGGAGTGCGAAAATTAAGGCGGAGGCCGGTTTTTCGCAGACACTTTCATATAGACACTTTCATATAAACGGCCATGACCTGCATTCACAGCGAAGCATGAAAGTAGGTTGGGTTAGCGAAGCGTAACCCAACAATATCATATATTTGTGTCGGGTTACGCTTCGCTGACCCGACCTGCGGTGACAGACTTTCATATAAACGGCCATGAGCCGTGACTCACATCAAAGCATGAAAGTAGGGTGCGTTAGGCACCAGCCGTAACGCACCGTAATATCTCCGGTTAGGTGCGTTACGCTTCGCTAACCCACCCTACGGTATTCCCCGCGGTATTCAGGACTTTCATATAAAACCCGTAAGCGGTCACGTCAGCAGCCTTCTTCCAGAGAAGAAATCAGGGCATTGGCATCCGTATCCGTATGCGCAAAATTATCAAAGGTAATATCCGAAAAAGGCAGACCAAAGGAGATTTTTATCCGTTCAAATATGGCAAGGTAATTGTGCAGAATCCGTTTTTCCCATTTCATACCAATCTTCCCGGCCATAGCCCGAATATCCTCTTTTTCTCCCTCGATTTCCAGAAATTCCCCGAAAGGCATGGTATCCAGGCATAAAACAGTATTGCCGGAGAGAAAGCTTTCCCTGTATTTTTCATAGCGCTGCTCGCTGTGAAATCCCAAAGATTCCAGAATACGCTGCATAACAGCAAAATCGGCAACTTCAGTTTCCAGTTCTTCAAACATTTTGTAATCGCTGTCTGCGACTGTGCTTTCGCATTTGTAAGTAATTCTCACTTTTTTATCTTTCCGGAGCCGCAGGAGGGATTTTTGCTGTATAAGGCTGTTTTCCGCATCTTCAAAGCGGATATTTTCTTCAAAATCCCTGCCTGAAGAAACCATCCCGGTTTCCAGTATGCGTTTCCGGACGGATTCCCGATTCGTGATAAAAAATTTGACTTCGGTTTCCAGGGGCATATCACTTTCCTTTACTTTGCTCCGGCGGATTGCATATATCCTGAATCAGTTTCTTTTTGAGCATACAAAATTCCGCTTCATCAATAATTCCTTCGGATTTCATGTCAGACAGTTCCCTGATTTTTTTCAGGGGATCCTTTGGCGGCACAGTTTCAGGTTCTGATACCGAAACATCTTGGGGAAAAAACGATTCTCCCTGCTCTTCCGGAAGTAAAAGAGGGGATTTGTCCTGATGCTGCGCGCTGTTCTGCCCCCCGTAGGACAAAGTCAGCAGTCCGCCCATCAGACCGATCTGAACAGATTGCCCCTGATTTGTCTGCTCCTGTGCCTCCCGGAGGGCAAAAAGTCCGTCCCTTCTGATTTTGCGGAACATGCGCAAAGAAAATTTTACAGCAAAATAGATGGCCAGACCGGTGATAATAATGCCCCCGGCCAGGATCAGGTAGCGGAAATCCAGCACCCCTTTGATGATCACCACCACAAAAGTGCCCATGAGGGGAATAGCAAACAGGGCAATGAGGATGATATAAAAAAGCCCCAGGTTTCCCATCATATGAAACTGCCGCTGCATATAATCACTTTGCATCTTATCTTTTATCCATACTTTCATTTTATATCCGCATTTTTATGAATATCCAGGCAGTTAATTTCATTGACCCGGTACAGCACTTTTTAAATCTGTCCCCATCATGATTTTAACAGTCTGATTTTACATGATAAGCCAACGTCATAAGGGGGGTGACGAACTTATGAAGTGCTGTACTCGTATGGGACCAATTTCGTTTTTATATTTCTGAACCTGCACATCGCAGAGACGCGCGGCCGTGCATCTCTGCTTCAGGCAGGATTCGGATTATCAAAAAAATAAACTGGTCGTGTACCATCCCGCATTTCGCTTGTCTTTGCAACACTTTGAAAATTAAACTGATTTTTCCAGAATTTTTTGCATACCCAAAGAATCGGATTCAATAAATTCAGATTGTTGGATCGCAAAGAGCGAAATGTGGGTACCATAGGTTTCAGATAATATTTTTGGGGTAGGCCGGGGTGAAGGAAGTGAAGCCAACACTTTGAATTTGTTGGGGTTTGTTCCTCACTCCAACCTGCACAGAACTCCAAAATTATTATCTTAAACACTATCATCAGATCGAAAAGTTTCCGGAGGAGTGCAAAAATTGTATTTTTGCATGGGTCAACCGGGAGCTGCGGTCGTGCAAAAATACAGTTTTTGCATTCCGGGCCAGTCGTAAAAACGTATCCGGGGCAAACTTTTCGATCTGCTAGTGTTCCGTCAAGGTTTAAATGACGGGTTGAATTTTTTGTAGGGTGGGCACATGTTTTTCCGTGCCCACCTGAATCGGTGGGCAGCGCTGCGCTTTTGCCCACCCTACAAAAAAATTCAATATGTTACATACCCGTCATTTAAATGT
>JAABRU010000334.1 GCA_011390755.1 Desulfobacteraceae bacterium
GGGGCCCTGCAGAAATACAGTTTCTGCACTCCGGGACAGTCGTAAAGCCGTATCCGGGGAAAACTTTTCGGTATACTGACAGAGAATAAACAAATCTGTCAGATAATTTCAGAGGATTTATTTTTTGCCGGGTCCCTAAAGTCAATGACATTGAATATACTATTCAAAAACAAATTGCCTGTGTACTATCATTTTCTTACATTCAGCAGAACAGGAATTTTCGAGGATATCTGATTTATGAAATTATCCGCGACCGAAAGACTGCGCCGTTTTTATGCCCGGTTTTCCGGGAATGATCATGTATTGGTTCTTATCAATGCGGATCCCGATGCCATTGCCTGCGCGATGGCTGTAAAGAGACTTTTATGGCGGAAAGTTGCCAGTGTCACCATTTCCAATGTCAATGTTATCAAACGGCCGGATAATATTGCCATGATCCGCCTGCTGGGGGTAAAACTGATCCATTGTGATGAAATTCCCGGGGAACACCGTTATACCCGTGTCGTCCTGGTTGATTCCCAGCCCAATCACAGTGCATCTTTTGCCCGGTTTACAATTGATGCGGTCATTGACCATCATCCCAAAACGGAAATGAATATTCCTTTTGCGGATATCCGGCCGGATTACGGTTCCAACGCTGCCATTTTGACGGAATACCTCCGCGCTGCCAAGATTAAACCTTCTGTCAAACTGGCCACCGGTCTTTTCCATGCCATCAAAACCGATACCCGGAATTTTGAACGCCAGGCCCTGATTGAAGATGTGAAAGCCTTCCAGTTTCTTTTCAGACATGCCAACTCCACCCTTGCCCGTAAAATTGAGCAGGCGGATCTGCGCCTGGATTTTCTGAAATATTTCAAAATCGCCATTGAAAATATGCGGATGCACCGCAGCCGGGTTTTTGTTCATCTGGGTACGGTAATGAGTCCGGATGTATGTGTGCTGATTGCAGATTTTTTCATGCGGGTAAATCCGGTTACCTGGACAGTTGTTTCGGGTCTTTATGATAAAAAACTGATCATCATTTTCCGCAATGACGGCATCCGGAAAAATGCCGGTAAAATCGCCAAAAAAAGTTTCTGTCAGTTCGGTTCCGCAGGGGGGCATAAAAGCATGGCCCGGGCCGAACTGCCCCTTAAAAATCTGCAGGATGCCGTGGATGTGAATGAAAACAAAGTACTGATTCAGTGGATAATTGAGCGGATAGAAAAAAAAGAGAAGCTGGCCTCCTGTAAACGAAATGAAGCGGAGATGCCGGATTAGGTACTCGGCAAAAAATAAACCCTCTGAAACTGTCCGGCAGAAACATGCCGAACCTTTGTCTCGTTTCTGCTGACGGGATGAACCGGGGGGAATTATCTTTTTCCGAGTCCCTTAAGGGACCTTCGGCAGACTGAAAACGCCCTCCGTGACGGCAGCCGCTCATGACGGGCGTATGCAATCCCCCCGGTTTCAGCAGATGTTCCGGATAACCGTTATTTTACCCCTGACAAAGCACTGCTGAGCATTGGCATTATAAATGAATATCTGCATCCGCAGAAAAAAAGACCGCAGATTTTGCGGGAACTGTATAAGATATCAGGAATTACGCAGTTGAATTTTAACTGTTTGAATTTATTGTATGCCTTAAACATTGATGAATCGGTAAAAAGTCATTTTTCCAGAATTCAGATTTAGTAAAATCAGCATGTTAAACTGTTGAAATACCCGGATTTCGGACTTTTTACATATTCATCAAACATTGACAGTCAATAAAAACAGCAGATTATATTTCAACTGCGTAATTCCTGCATATTTGTTTTATTACGGAGTAATGATTATGAATTTCAGAAAAACATTATTGTATTTTTTTCTCATGGGGATGATGACACTGCATACGGTTTATGCTGAAAATGCTGCGGAGAACAGATCGGCTGCGGAGAACAGCTCGGCTGCCGGAACGGTATCCGAATCCGCAGAAAAAAAGATTTCCGAAGCAGGGGACCGGCCAGCCCTCCCCCCTTCTGTGAAAGAGGGGGAACTTTCCGGAGAATTGGCGGATGAAATCCTCAGCCGTGTGGAAAAACGCTACAGCGGAAAGGGGTTCATTGCCTATTTCAAACAATTGTCCACCATCAAAGCCATGGATATTACCGACACGGCCGAAGGCAAGGTCTTTATCAAACGTCCGGGCATGATGCGCTGGGAATATGAAAAACCGGAAAAGCAGATTATCCTGACAGACGGAGAGGAACTTTGGATTTTCAAACCCGCGGATAATCAGGTAATGACCGGGAAGGCCCCTTCTTATTTCGGTGACGGAAAAGGGGGCGGTATTCTTTCCGACATCCGGATTGTCCGGGATAAATTCACAGTGACGGCGGAAAGTCATAAAGATTCGGATTATTATCAGCTTTTACTGATTCCCGGAGAAAAAAAACCGGATCTGACTGCTGTCCGTCTGTTTATCACGAAAGAAAATTATGATATTGAGCGGATTATTACCTATAATGCCTATGAAGATGAAACCCTGATCGAAATGGAGCATCTGCAGTTTGATCAGAACATTGATGATTCCGTATTCAGTTTTCAGATTCCCGAAGGGGCGGATGTGGTACAGCTGGAAGAATAAGGGAAAATCACCGGATACAGTCAAGGACAGAATATGAAAGAAAAAATCAGAAAACTGGCAAAAGAAAAAAATGCGATAATACTGGCCCACAATTATCAGCCTCCGGAAATCCAGGATATAGCCGATCTCTGCGGGGATTCTCTGGAACTGAGCATCAAAGCCGCAAAAACCGATGCGGATATCATTGTTTTCTGCGGGGTTCACTTTATGGCCGAAACCGCTTATATCCTCTCGCCGGGGAAAAGCGTTCTTCTGCCCCGGACAGACGCGGGATGTCCCATGGCCGACATGGTAAGCCCCGAAAGTCTGCAAAAGAAACTGGCAGCGCTGGGAAAAATGCCGGTTGTCACCTATGTCAACTCCCCGGCTTCGGTCAAAGCCCTGTCCGACATCTGCTGCACTTCGGCCAATGCGGTGGAAGTGGCGGACAGAATACCGGAAAATGAAATCCTCATGGTTCCGGATCGGAATCTGGCACAGTACACCGCTTCCCGCAGCGCAAAGAAAATTCACCTCTGGGAAGGCTATTGCCCCGTCCATGAATGCCTTCGCCCCGAAGATATCCGGAAAGCAAGGGATGCCCATCCCAATGCACCGGTGCTGGCCCATCCGGAATGCAGACCGGAAACCCTGGAAGCCGCGGATGTCATTGCCAGCACATCGGGCATGATCCGCTATGCACAGGAATCGGAAAAAAAGGAATTTATCATCGGTACGGAAACCGGTCTGCTTTATCCCCTGCGGAAAGCCTGTCCGGACAAACAATTCTACCCGGCTTCGGAAAAAACAGAATGTCCGGATATGAAAAAAATATCTTTGGAAGATGTTTACAGCAGTCTGGAAAACATGACGGGGCTGGTGCGTGTTCCCGAAAATATCCGTCTGCCCGCACTCCGTGCCGTGGAACGCATGATAGAAAAATGAATTGAGTGAAAGCAAAACAGGGCGGCCGACCGGATTCCGGTTTTCAGGGTTTTACAGGAAAACCGGGAGCCGGGAAATCTGCCGGAGGACTTTCTGCACCGTTCTGCCTGCACACAAATGAATTTTTCAGGCAGAACTTTTTCAAAGGAGGACTTTTGAATACAGGAAAAATCATCACATCGGATCGGGAGATCAAAGAAATTCTGGAAAACACAAAAACAATAGCCGTGCTGGGTTTAAGTCCCAAAACAGAAAGGGATTCCTATAAAGTCGGGGCTTATCTGAAAGAAAAGGGGTATCAGATTATCCCGGTACGCCCCGGGCAAAAGGAAATTCTGGGAGAAAAGGCCGTCAAAACACTGGATGATATTGAAGAAAGCAGGAAACCCGTGGATATTGTGGATGCCTTCCGCAACTCCGAAAAAATACCCGGTCATATACCCGAAGCACTCCGGCTGCGGCCCAGAGTATTCTGGATGCAGCTGGGCATAGAAAATGAAAAAGCCGCTGCACAGCTGACATCCGCAGGCATTGATGTAATTATGAACCGTTGCATTAAAATCGAATATGAAAAACTCTTCCGCAAGAAAATCATCGTATAGGGAAAAACGCCGGAGGGCCAGAAAAACAGCCTGCTGCTGCTGCAGAAAATCGGCTGTGTTTGCATGGCAGTGCCGGTGCGGTTTTACCATCTGTCAGGAATGTATGGATGAAAATGTCTGGGGGCTCTCCTGCAACGGCATCACCTGGGTCTGCCCGGACTGCGGCGGGCAGAACGGCTTCGGAAACCAGTAAATTTCTGCGTGTTTTCAGAAAATTCCATTCTCTGCTGCGTTTTTCCCTTTTCTGGTAGTGCTTTGTCAAAGTTAAACTGACGGGTTATGTCACTTCCTGCAGGGGCGCACTGCACAGGTCATAAAGCCGCTCATACCGGGCGTATGCAATACGCCCTTACGGTTTGGCAGATGTTCCGGATACCCGTCATTTTAATGTTGACAGAACA
>JAABRU010000160.1 GCA_011390755.1 Desulfobacteraceae bacterium
ATATTTTTGGTGGTTATATTTCAAAGCTATACAATTTGCTGAATTGTTATAAATTTGAACATAATTTAATATTTCCATCTGATTTTATTTGAAATATTGTTGTTACATAATATTGGGGCCACACCCTTTGAAATTGTAGATGCGGATTCCAAAACAAGTCTGATTCAGTTTAATCGTTCAGAGCAGGATTTTGATCTTGAAGAATGGATTGAAGTACCCAGAAGATATTCAGATAAAATGGAGAAATATCTTTCTGTTTCCGGTCATGCTATCGGTACGGGGGCGCAGGTGGGAACTATTTCTGCTTTGGTTCCCAACGGTCTTTACGCTGCCACAGCCAGTCCTGCCGCTTTGATGGCTTATTCAAATTCTACAATAGGTTCTGCTGTTATGGGCAGCAGCGGTATAATCGGCCATGCCGGATTTTCATCTGTAGCCGGTGCTGTATTTGCTCCCATCCTGATATTCCAGGCTATGTCTCTGATAACAGGTCATTATTATATGAACGGAGTAAGCAGACAGTTGGCATTTATTGATAAAAAGCTGAAAGAAATTATCGAACTGCATCATTTGGAAAGAGTTGCAAAAATCAGATATTGCAGAAGAGTTTTCAAAGAACTCTCAGGAAGAGAAATTATCAATATTGAAGATATGATACAGTTTCAGAATGCCATGACTCAGATCGGTGTCATTCATGAGGAATACTCCGAACAGATAAACAGAGTGGATATCAATGAGATAAGGAATGCGGAAAAGTCATTCTGGACTTCCGATAAAATAAGACAGATCGCAAATCAGATGGATGAAAACTATGATTACAAACTGAAAATTGCTGTATTAACTGATGAACTGTATCATATAGGGAAAATAGTAGAACTGCATCTCAATGCAAAAATGCGGGATGACCCCGAAACAAGAAATCTGAGGATTAATGAGCTGATTCAGGAAATTAAAGGCTGGAATGAAAATCATTTTTATTTCAACAGTGAAAGAAACCGGCAGGCAGAACACTATTATCAGGAAATTATCCAGACATTGAAAAACATCTATTACAACGCTTTCTTTGAAGGTGATCAGGCGGATATACTGAAAAGGCAGTATGAAGACAGATACAGTAAATTTCAGACAGAGATAAGTGACCGCAGTAAAGATAAGGCGCAATCTTTATTGAAAATTTCAAAAAATCTGATAGATAATCTTGAATCATCGAAAGACATGCTGTTATTGAAAAGTGATGCCGGTATCAAAGTTTTTATTAAAAAAACCTTTGCGGATGCTGCTGTACCGATACCAACTGTTTCAGGAGAATTACAGGAAATCAGGCCAGAATGACACAGGCAGAAGAAATCATCATCAGAGAAGCTATCCCCGAAGATGCGGATGTAATATCAAAGCTCAATCATGCAGTGCAGAAAATCCATTCTGATGCACTGCCCGATGTCTTCAAACCGCCTTCGGATGAATGTTTTCCAGCTTCGGAAATCAGAAAAATCATAGAGGCAGAGGACTCATATGTCTTACTTGCTTTGGTGGAAGATCAGCCTGCGGGATATATTTTTGCAGAGATTTGCGGGAAAGAAGAAACCGCACGGAGTTATGCATCAGAACACCTCTGGATTCACCATATCTCGGTGGATGATGCTTTCCGCAGAAATGGAATCGGGCAAAAGCTGATTCAGGAAGTGCGGACTTTGGCTGAAAAACACGGGATTTCAAGGATTGCCCTGGATGTATGGAGTTTCAATGTAAATGCCAAAAAATTCTTTGGCGGTCAGGGATTTACCACGATGAATGAGATTATGCGGATGGAACAGAAGGGGGAATCGCCATAGTCCTCCGCAGGGGAGGGGAATTCTCCTCTGGTATTTATCCTTTCAATAATACACTTAAATTCGATATGCCGTCTGTATCCGTATCTTCCTGTACGCCGCCTGCATCATATATTTTCTGAAACAAAGGGCTGTCAGGGAAAAGCAGTTGATGATTTTCAAAATGTTCGTCAAATACCTTGGGGCTTGTGGTAATCCGGGCAGATTCCTTATATCCGGGTATTCTCAGTTCATATGAATACGGGTCTTTGGGGGTGCATTCAATTCCGGGCGGCAGCAGGTCTTTTTGCTGTAAAACAGTATCCATGTCCGACGGCAGCCAGGGCGGAGCCGGAAACTCCGGTATTTCAAGATCAATTTCATTGACTTCATCAATGTCAAATCCGTCTGCCTCTGTCATCATCTGTTCCACATTTGAAACGATCTGATACCGGGCGCGTTCCCGCTGATCTGCGGGTACAAGTACAGCAGATTCAAAATCTTTCGGTATCCGGGAAAGTATGGGCTGTAATTTCCCCACCACCCCGTTAAACAGGCCGATACGTTCGCTGAGTGCAAAATATACATCCGCTTCCACAGTGTTTTCATAAGCCATGTTGATGATTTTTATTCTGGCATATTTCTGACCGATACGGTCAATACGTCCGATGCGCTGTTCCACCTTCATGGGATTCCATGGCAGATCGTAATTTATAAGAACACCGCAATATTGAAGGTTCAGACCTTCCCCTGCCGCATCTGTGCAGATCAGTATCTTTATATCGCCGTTTCGCAGAAACCTTTTTATCTGTTCCTTTGTGCAGGGCTGCCATGAACCTGAATTATCCCTTCGCAGCCCCCCTGCCCCTGAAAAACATCCGATAGACACATCCATTTTTTCTGCAAGAAAATCTTTCAGAAAATCCATTGTATCTGTGTACATTGTAAATACAATGGCCGAATCATAATCTTTTGCAAATTCCTTTTCCAGTTCTTCGGCAAGCCTGACGGCCTTGGTATCCGTATCCAGGGCAGATACGCTTTGCAGAAGTGCCAGGATGCTCTCTTTTTCTTCAGCAGCAAGGGCTTCTCTTTCCATATCAAAGGCTTCGTCACCGGACAGGACTTCATCTGCCAGATCATCATGTACCAGGTCCTCTTCCATCTGTTCCAGTTCTTCAAATCCCATGTCTTCTGACTGCACATCATGTTCTGTCAGTCCGGCAAGGCGTTTTTCAAGCGTCCTCCGAAGTGCATAAAAGCAGCTTGCCATGCGTCTGCGATAGACTGTCATAATAAAACCCACAGCATTTTTTGATCCCGGCTCAGCAGTCTGCCAGGTGGTACTGATGTAATTTTCAACAGATTCATAAACATTGCGCTCCGTAACAGTCAGTGTAACAGCCAGATCCCTTACATCTCTTACGGCAATAGGGGTGTCAAGCAGCCCTTCCTTATAATATTTTCTCAGGAGATCACGGGTATGTCTTGACATACGGTATCTTACGGGACTGCCCGCTTTCAGTATGGCCAGACCTGCTTTTCTCTGATCGCCTGTCAGCCGTTTGATGGGAATCATTGTTCCGGGTTCCCGCAGTGCTTCCATCAGGCTCCGGGTTTTGATCCTGCTTAGATTGTATTGTTTTGCAAACCTGCTGATTTCCTTTTCCGGGAAAGGTCTGAAGAATTTTTCCGTTGCCTGAAAAAGACGGGCAAGTCTGTGGAACTCTGTATTATCCGGGTTCTTATCAATTGCTTCAAAATAGTTTACAAAGGTCAGGGCTGTCCATTCCGGCGGCAGTCCCAGAAGTTGCAGCAGATCCCATAATTCCACAGGATGAACCTGCATGGGCGTGGCTGTCAGAAGCAAAAGAGTACCGACTTTATCTTTCATCTGCTGCATCAGTTTTAACAGCCGGTTCGGGCCTTTTTCCTGTTGTGTTCCGGCTCCTTTACGCCTGGCATGGTGGGCTTCATCCAGTATAAGCAAATCCCATTTTTCTGCTTCGATCAGTTCTTTCTGTCTTTCTGCCCTTCGCATCAGATGACTGGATACAATAACAAGGGGCTGGCTTGTCCATTGTTCACGTCCGACTTTTTCTTTTAAAGATTTCCGGCAAAAATGATGTTCGGGCCATAAAAAATTTTTTCCTGTGTAGATGGGTATCAGGATGTTGAATTTTTCATATAATTCAGCCTGCCATTGCCGGGAAACTCCGCCTGGAACCATGATGCAGATACGTTTTGCCAGTCCGCTGATCCAGGCATGGCGGATAATCATTCCGGCCTCTATGGTTTTTCCCAGACCAACCTCATCTGCTATGAGCAGACGGAAAGGCCATTCATCCAGCATCCGTTTATATGCTCTCAACTGGTGGGGCCAGGGGTCAACAGTGCTGGTTCTGACAGCAATTAATGTCCCGTCAGGCCGTGCCGAAGCATTTTTGATAAAAGCCCATACCTTCTGCCTGCGTTCTTCAGGCAGAAGATAATCGTCTGCCGTTATCTGCTCATCCGGATTATCGTCTGATTTATCATCTGATTTACCGTCTGATTTATCATCCGGATTATTGACAGGGGCCGGTTTTTCCTCTGACTTCGGTAAATGTTCCGGCTTTTTATTCGGGAATCCGTCAGGCGGCAGATATTTCAAAAGTTCCTGTCTCAGTGCTTCGGGGAAGTCAATAACCTCTGCGGTTTTGGCTTTGTTGTTCCATAAGAGATCAAAATACTGCTGCGTTTTTTCAATCCGTTTCAGATCCCATTCCCCCCGCCATGAGCAGCTTACAGAGAAAGATTCCCGGTTTATTGTCCATCCGGCTTCTGTTTCGTTGATGGAGCCGGTAAATGCCAGCCTGTTTCCCTGTTCATCAGATAAAATACCGGCTTTTGCATGATAGATTCCGGTATCTGCCTGAATTTTCCCGGCTTCATCCTTTGGCAGCGCCAGTTTTATATCCAGAAAGCTGTTTGCCACCATCCAGGAAAGCCGGCCGATTCGTTCACGGGCCTGGGGATTATCAACACATATCCCAAGTTTTTCAGCCAGGGAGCCTGTAAGCAGTTCCCGCAGTTTGTAACCTTCATCTATTTTCCGGATTTCTTCGGGTTTCAGTGTGCATCCCACAATCAACTGCATTCTGCCGTTACGGGCAATCAGAGCATCCAGTCCCCTGGCAGCCAGAACCAGTGCGCCTGCTGAAAAATATCCGGTAACACGCTGATAAAGGCAGGAACGGGAAAGGGCAGGATTGAAGAACATTTTTATAAGATTGCCGTCTTCATGGCTGTAAGCGGGCTGCCACTCAATACAGCTCAGATTGTCAGATTTTATTTCACTGTTTTTCATAATGTCTTCTAAATGAGGATATATCAACTTCCCTGATATTTTCATAAATCGTATATACCAGTCTGTCTTCCAGGTTGACCCGTCTGCTGTAAACCTCCTGTTCAAAATACTTCAGGCGTTCCGGTTTTCCGGTACCTTCTCTTGGATGCTCCATAATTTCGCGGACAAGATCAAAACATTTGCAATAATTTTTTCTGTCATTCTTTCGGAACCAGTCCAAATCTCTGTTTGCATTTTTGAGGATGTTGATTTTATAGGTCATGAAATGCCTCGTCAATGCTTATACTGTCCGGTTTCTGCCCCTGTTTTCTGAATTTATGTCCTTCCACCAGGGCATGTAAAGATTTTTTATCCCGGAGAAGGTTCAGGGTTTCCTGTATATTATTCCATTCTGCCTGGTCGATCAGTACAACAGCTCCGCTATCGGAAACAATAAGGGTTTCCTCGCAGTTCCTGACTGTATTCTGAATCAGTTTTGCTAATGTCTGAGATGCTTTTTGAACGGTGACGGAAATCATGGCTGGTTACTCCTTTCTGTTTGTCTGTAACAGCTTAATATGTAGGGTGCGCAAATTGATTTTTGAAAAAAAAAATCAATTTGCGCACCCTACATATTGTTTTTTTGGAAAAAAATCAATCCGCACATCATTATTGCATTTCCAGGTTCAATCTGAGCTGTTCCGGCTGGGGTATTTCTTTTGAATATGCAAGCTGTCTTAATTTTTCAAGTGCCCCGCAGTCATCCGCAGCTCCGGCAATGGGACCGGTTCCGGTTTTTGGCGGGGGCAGTACATTCAGCGTAACTTCAAGGGCCATTTTAAAAGACGGGGATGTCAGAAGGTCGGCCCTTTCCAGCATTTCTTTTGCTGCTCCTGTATTCTGTTCCCGGATGATTCTTGCAGCACTGTGAAGGGCATCTATCATGCGATCATGGTTTGCAGCGCCCAAAGCTCCTGTTTTTACACGGGTGGCACTGTCCCACAGGATAACATCAGCGCTTTTTACTTCAAGGATACGGTTTCTTAATTCCCGGTCAAAGGAAACACCGATCACCCGTGCCAGTTTCAGGGCCTCATCAGCCGGAAACTGGGGCGAACGGTAGGCATCCCAGGCCAAAACAAAGAATTCTGTTACAGGGTCAAGGTCAGCCTTGCGTTTTACAGATGCAAGCTGGGTCAGTCTCCACTGTTTCACCGCAGACCGGGCTGCCATGAGCGCATCTTCGGGTCTTACTGCATAGGGATCCCATTCCTCATCTTCAATGAGTTTCAACTGTGCCCCTTTTGCCGGTTCGGGTTTCTGCACTGCCCGGCCCCGCTGCATGGGCCAGTGTTTTGAAAATACTTCCAGGGCAGGCCCGAAGCATGACAGATAAAGGTCAACGCCCAGAATACCGTTTTCCTGGAATGTCTGAACCCTTTCCTGCACAACCCTGTAAACTTCGGGTTCAATATTTTCCCAATAGCTTACGGTTTCCTCTTCTTTGTTTTGACGAGGGCGGCAGACCAGGAAGATGGTGCTTTTTGCCGCATTTTTGTCTTTGATATGCAGGCTGCCTTCGGCTTCGGTGTTTATGGGCCAGCTTGCGGTAATCACAAACCCTGCTTCCACCAGTCCTTTTGCCAGAGCATCCCATGCGCCGCTGGCCTTGTGGGTGAACATCAGCACCATGATTCCGTCCGGTTTCATTACCCGTCTGCATTCTTTGAATATGGACTGCATCCGGTTTCTGTAATCCAGGCTTGCCATTTTCTGTGCGCTGCCCGCTTTGTTTTTTGTCATTTCTTTAAATTTGGCAGGATTGGCAACAGCCTCGTTTTCTTTGTCTGTGAGATAGGGAAAGAACTGCTCAGGAAAAAGCAGGCCCGCTGTGCGTTTGAGCCAGACATAGAAGAAGTCGGAAAGTTCGGCATACATTACATTGTCATAATAGGGCGGGTCCATGACGACGGCATCAACAGAAGCATCTTCGATATGGGGAAGATAATCGCCGGAGCCGCAGGAGATGTTTATTTCAGGGGCTTTTTTTGTCTTGGGTTTTCCTTCTTCGGTTTTTTTAAAATCCAGTGTTTTTTGCTTATCATCCGCCGGTTTTTCTGACGGGGGTTCATATCCGGTCAGTTCGATCAGTTCTTTCAGGGATTTGCCGGTTTGCTTGAAAGCCCAGTCATAGCCGAGGCCGGTTATGGTGGGGGCTAACTCTCCATAACTCCAGAGAAAAGCATAATCATGACGGTCAAATTTGCCTCGAATTGCTGCACGGGTTACATCCCATCTGCTCAGGATTGAATTGTAACTAATGACTTTATCAATGGAGATTGCAACATAAACAAGCGCCGCCCTGTCCAGTTCACTCAAATCATACTGCCCCCCGCATTCTTCCACCAGTTCGTGAAATACTTCAACGCTGGTGCAGTGGCCGTAAAGCTGGCGGGGAGAGAACATATCCTGCCATTGTTTTATTCCATATCGGATGGGTTCAAGGGTTTTATTGCCTTCAAGGATTTCCTCATCCGGCACAATCCCCCGTACCATCCATTCCGGCATTTTTTCATCAAGGGCTTTTTTTACCTGTTCTTTTACATCATCTTCGGGTCTCGGCGCTCTGAATCCCCTGATTTTTTTAATCTTGTCTTTTCCTGCTTTGGTATGGCCCACAACTTTATGTTCTTTATAAACAACAGCATATAACTGTTCACCCATATTACCGGCCTGCGCCTGGGATTTGACATCATTGCCTTCAATGATACGCCCACAGTCCGGGAAAGGACATTTGCCGTTTCCCCGGTTTACGGTTCCGGGGGACTGGTCTTTAATTTTTTCAACGATTTCAAAGCAGATATGACGGTTTTCCGGGTCGCTGATTTCAGGTATCAGCCGGACACCTGCGCCTTTATTATTCAGCCGCCAGTTGGGGCTTAACGGGACAATGCCGTTGCAGTAGGGGCATTTGATGGTTCTTGCCCATAGATAATTGGTAGTATAACAATTTTTTCCCGGTTCAGATGGGTATAAAAATTCAAGGCGTTCATCACGGCGTTTAATAAATTTTTCAGAGAGTTCCTGAAAACGCTTTGAAAGTTGGTTTCCGAATTTCAAAGGTAATTCAGCAGTTGCCGTTAAAATTAGCCAGGAAACAGGATTAAGATCATTTGCAAAAGTATCACATCCCAATCGGATAGCCTCGAATGGTATACTTCCACCACCTGCTGTGCAATCAAGTATTTTAGGTGAGGTATCAGCATTTAAAAGAACCCAATTTTGCTCTTTTATTTCAGGGATATAAGTAAAGGCTCTTTTATAAGTATAAGCATCTCCAGTAAATCGTTCTCCATTTCGTCTTGCTTCTTCAATACGTAATTTTGAAGCAACCGGATCACCATGAATCCCCAGAACGTGCATAAATTTTTCCCGGTCTGCATCTCCGGGCAGCAGCGCCCCCATAATTGCCGCCCTGCTTGCCACAAGAGGCCGTCTTGCCCACCATACATGAAGATAATAAGTTGGCGGCAATGCGGTCATAGACCGGCGTTCCCTGACACATTCCTCACTTAATGCTGCAATGGGCAGCCATTCTTCAATCAGCGCCCGTTTTTCTGTTTTGTTCTCTGTTGTCATTTATCGGTTCCATTACCTGTATTATTTATGTATTAATGTATCAATGTATTAATGTAGGGTGCGCAAGATTTTGATTTTTTAAAAAAATCAAAATCTTGCGCACCCTACTCACTGAGAAATCCCTTAAAAATGTTCCGGCCATTTCATGGATGTATGCATGACTCTTAAAATAATTACCGAGTCTTCGTGTATAACATAGGGCAAAATAAAAGGCAGTCCCGTCACTATCAACTCCCGTGTACCTTTAACTCTGCCAGTGCGACCCATATCCGGCTGTTCAGCCAGCAATTTTGCAACATCCCAGATTCTTTGGGCAGCATCCCTTGCAGCACCGGGTTTATCTGCTGCAATGTATTTTACAGCAGCAGATAGATTGAGTAAGGCTTTTTTTGACCATTTAACCTGCATTTACCCCCCACTTACGGAAGGTTTCAGCAACTTCATCACGGCTTGCAATTTCACCCCGTGCAATTTCTGCCATCCCCTCTTTCACTTCTTTGACAAACCATTCCTCATAAGAAAGAAAACAGTCAACTGCCTGATGGATAACCCATAATCTGGAACGGTTCATATTTCTTGCGATATTGTCAATCCGGTATAATGTTTCATTATCTATTTCAATTGTAGCCGGTTTCATAACACATCTCCCTTATATGTATTGTTAAAGCCATAATTACAGGCGGTGAGCAATTTTTCATTTTGTCCATACTAAGTCAGCAGCATACGCAGTGCAGCAAGTACCCGTCTGGGATTGCTTCTGTGAAAAGCCATACCCAGTTTTTCTGTTTTGTTCTCTGTTGTCATTTATCGGTTCCATTACCTGTATTATTTATGTATTTATGTATTAATGTAGGGTGCGCAAGATTTTGATTTTTTTAAAAAATCAAAATCTTGCGCACCCTACTCTCTGTATATTAATTTATGTGGGGTGTGCAAATTGGATTTTAAAAAAAATCAAAATCTTGCGCACCCTACTCTCCAATGTCATAATCCAGGTCGTATGCCATTCCCCCGCCCCAGTTTTCGGAATAAACGCCTTTTCTGACATAACGGTGGAAGGTTGAATAGGGCCAATCTCTTACCCGTTTTACCAAACCGTGTTTTACAGGATTGTAATGAATATAATCCATATGAAGCCGGTAATCCTCATCATCCCTTATGAGATGCTCCCAAAACCGTCTCTGCCATACCGTGCTTTCCCGGCGTTTGTTTTTGGAAGCATTCATCCATTCAGGTCTGTGCAGCATGTCTTTGGTTTGTTTTGAAAACCCGGATTTAATCAGATTCCAGCGTATTGAAAAATCAGCATCTCCCTCCGGCAACCGCCATATGCAGTGCATATGCTCCGGCAGCAGCACCCAGGCATTGATGAAAAAAGGATACATCAGGCGCACCCTTTCAACAACATTGTGCAATATTTCCCGGCATTCCGGGAGATGGAAAATTTTCCTCCGCCGAAATGTCACCAACGTAAAGAAAAATGTTCCGCCGGGGAAAAAGGCACGGATATAATTAGGCATTTCATGTATTCCTGTATTTACATATTTATATGCGGGGTGCGCAAATGTTGCAATTTATATGCGGGATACCCAAATGTTGCAATTTATAAATGTAGGGTGCGCAAGATGGGATTTTTTTCAAAAATCCCATCTTGCGCACCCTACAATATAAAACAATATAAGACAATATAAGTTTAAGAAAGAAGCATCCGCAGGGCTGCAAGCACCCGCCTGGGATTGCTTCTGTGAAATGCCATACCCAGCCAGTATCCGGCCTCTTCCCTGCTCATTTTCTCAATTTCCTGTGATATGGAACGGATGCGGTCAATATTCCGCATGGGGGCCAGAACACGGAACAGCAACGCAAGGTTCAGGGCCATATCCTCATTTTTCAAAGGATAAATCTGCATCTTCCCTTTTTCCAGCCTGGAAAGCCGTATTCCGTTTTCCCTGAGTTTCCGCAAAACCTGTGTTTCCACAATTTCAAGACACCTGCCCTTCAGCCCCGCAGTCCGTTCCGGCTTCTCCAGCCTGGGCGTGACCGGGGACGGCATCTGCCAGATTTCAATCTGCATCTGCCCGCCTGCAAGACCTTTTGCACGAAGTTCATATACCGGGCCGGTGCTTATATCTTTATCATCCTGTTTCATTCTGATTCCTTTTCCGGAGCAGGCGGTACAGCATCAACATGCGTTTCAGGGCTTCCGTATCTGACCAGGATTTCTATAAAAGCGTCAGCCTTATCCTTTTCTGTTGAAAGCGGTTCATTAAACAAAATGTTATAAACAGCTTTGAAATCATACTCTTTTGAAGACCGAAGCTGCGGCTCAAGAAACTGGCGTATGGCATTTGCCTTTTGTAATGTTCCTGCAAAAGCGATTTCAAGCCTTTCAATGCCGTCGGTCTTTATTTCCGCATCAAACTCGCAACTGACCTCTGCATCCCTGTAAGCAGTAAGTGACTGCTGAACCGTCCATGCGTCCCTGTATCCGAATATCCTTATTTTTATTGATTCAAATGCACTTATTTCTTTTGCCCGTGCATCTTCAAAAATCTGCACAAGGTTCTTTTTCAGGGGGCCTTCAGCAGAAAAAACCGGAAGTTCGGGATCAGTGGCTTCAAAGGGTTTTGCTTCTTCTCCGACACCTGTTTTTCCCCTTCCTTTTTCTTCTGTTGTCTCATCAGGTTCCGGCGGCGGTGTAATATCCGGTATGGGCCTGGGCCAGATATTCCGCTGTTTCGCATCTTCAATGGTATGGATAAAAGTATTATCTGAAATCCGAATTACCGGAGCCGCATCTTCCCTGCCCCAAAGCTGATTTCCCTCACGGTAAATAAAAATACCGGCTGCGATGCCCTGCCGGATGCATTCAGTAAGCGGATGATTATCCATCAGTATGCACAGACCGGGGGCTTTCCGGTATTCGTTCAGGAGTTCAGAAACAGACATCTGACCTTTGTTTTTTAATGATGTCTGATCCCGGACAAAGGCCGGTGAATCAGGATTGTCTCCGGACATCAGCAGTTTTTTCTGATCCCGGAGCGCACGTCTGATATATTGCTGCCCCCTGCCCGGATCATCAGATGTATTATGCAGTTCAATGGCTGTATGGCTCAGTTTTGCATCACTGCTTCCCAGGGGATTATTGCTCGGATAAAAAACATGGCGGTAGCATTGTACAATGGAGACGGCAACTTCTATTTCAGACCGGGCATATTTTTCTTTTATCTTATTCTGCTGGTAATCAGCCAGATTATCCATTGACGGGCCGTTTATAACAGATTCAAGGGCCAGTCGCCTGCGAACTGACTGTTTCATGGCTTCACCCAGTTTTTTATCAGCCATTACAAAAATCAGATTATTTAAAAAAATCCGCATATCTTCAGCCAGACCCTTTCGTGTTGCCATACGCACCAGGTCAGGCGGCAGTTCGGAGGGCTGTGATTCCGATACAAGCTGGTCATTATAGTGCAGCAGCACCATATACGGCCTGCCGCTGCCGATTTCATCCGGCACTTCCCTGGGGCCTGCCGGAAAGGAAACGGTTTCAAAATCCTGCCTGCTTCCTTTGAAAATATCTTTGATTTTTATATCCAGATAAGACCTTACTTCATCCGGGCTGACTTCTTTCATGGCCCTGTTGATAATCTGGGTCAGATTCGGCTCTACCCGAAAACGCATGGGCGCACCGGGCCGGTCATCCAGATAAAGGGAATCTTCGGCAAAAGCCTTTCTTGCAGATTCCACAAGTGCAGGTTCAACAAGAGGGGAGCAGACAGAATATCTGAGATGCTCTGATGTAATCCCCTGGGCAGCATCGCCAAATGCCATTGTATTGGCAAATATTGTCCGGGCAACAAAACTGACCACCGGAGCCTGGCCGAAAAACAGATCTTTATCAAGCCGCTGGGCAATGGCAGGGTCTTTACCTTCAACAGCAGCAACATCAGCAGATAATGCAGGAGAAAAAGCACTCTGATTCAGTTTTGTCATAAATTCCGTTCTGATCTTTGCATATCCGGGGTCTATATGATGGGTATGAATGGCAAACGCATCATCAGGTTTTACTTTCCACAGATATTCTACCGTCCGGGCAAGAAATCTGAGCATCCCCCGTGTTCTCTGAAATGTGGCCAGACTGCTCATCTTATCCATCATCACATTCAGGGTTTCCGGGTGCAGGGGATACCCCTTACGGAACTGATCCTGCACTTCGGGCATCATGGCATCGGGTGAAAGCATGTCCTTATTCCGTTTCCATACATCCGCATATGCGGTTATGACCTCTTCCGCGCCCTGAAAATCAACAGATTCAAACAGGCGGCGCTGAAGCACATTAACGGTCTCATCTTCCTCTGTGGGATCAAGCTGAAGCAGTTGGCGGGAGGCCACGCTCATGGCTTCCTCAAATGCCTGGGCTGCCAGATACTGCTCTTTTTCATAAGCATCTTTTGCCTTACTGTCTTCGGAACTTATTGCCAGGGTACAGACCAGGGCTGCTTTGGGTGTGGATGTAACCGCCTTGATTAATGCCTGAAGAAATGCGGTAAACTGATTGGCGGCATCAGGAAAAGCATGTACGGCCTTGCGAAGATAAACAGAAACCTCATCTATAAGAATCAGTGCGGGTTCACCCCCGAAAAGCGCTTTAATGGTTTCAGCACCGGGTGCAATATGCTTTTCATCACTTTTCCGAATCCGTTCAAAACCTTCCCGGCCTGCCAGACGGTATGCCATTTCACCCCACAGGCTGTGGGCAATGGCCCCGTCTTCCAGTATCAGACCTTCAGCCGGTGCTGCATTTTCACCGTCCAGAGCCGCAATCCGGACATTTCCCTGGGGCAGAAGTGCGGGATCAACAAATTCAGCTATGTTTTCCAGCCCCTGCATTCCCCGGACAGCATGGACAAGTGCAATAAGACCGTGTGTCTTCCCGCCGCCATACTGTGTATCCAGCCGGATCACAGAGTTGAGTTCACCTCCTTTGCCTGACAGTCTTCTGCATATGGTTTCCAGAAGGGCTGTAAGGCCGCGGGTGGGATAGGTGTAGTGAAAAAATAAAGCCGTATCCGCATATTCCCTGACAGCCTGACCTCTTATAACTTTCGATAAATCAGCAGCAAACTCTTCGTCTTTCAGACGGCCTTCAAGGACATCCGCTCTTGGTTTGCAGAGATCAAAAATCTTTTTCATGCTATTTCCCTTCCACTTGTTTCACAAATACAGATTTCCGGGTAAAGACCGGTTTGCCGGTCGGGAACATACTCATGCCTTATCCCTCTCCGACTGCCCCGTGACAATCCTTATCAGCATACCGGCAGACGCAGTTTCTTTTTCATATTCGATACTTTTTTCAGCCTGACTGAATATATCAGAAGATATTAAGACCTATACAATATAAATTCACAGGTCTGCAATGATTTTCTGAGATATAAGGGATTCATGTGCTTTGGCAGGGCAGGCATCTGCGCAATTTCGGTTTTCCGAAACATGCAGGGAAAAATACGGATGCTGAATATTTTTTCTTTACATTCAGTATAGGCATGTTTTATCATGCTGAAAATATAATTAAAAGGAATAATAAGCTATGAAACAGTCAGGAATGATCTTAAAATCTGTCGCATCAGGGCTGACAGCAATGGCCGACAGCATTGAAATTATGGCAGAGGAATTATCAGAAGTACATGAATCTTATGATAAAACTGCTGAAAAACTGTCAGAGAAAGCAGCAAAGAATCCAAAGAAGACTGCTCCGAAGAAAGTTGCGGGTAAAAAGAAGGCAGCTCCGAAAAAGAAAAAAAACGGCAAACCTGTATCGGATACCGATGCTGTTTTCAATCTCATTGAAATATCCGGTAAGGGGATTGATCTGGAAAGTCTCTGTATGCTGACCGGTTTCGACAAAAGCAAAATCACAAATATTGCCCACAGACTGAAGAAACAGGGAAAGATCAAGAGCGAAAAGAAAGGGTTTTATTCCAAAGTGTAATTTCATGAAATGATTATTTTCCCAGGAACTGAATATATCATGAAAAATATCCAAAAATATAATCTGATTTTTTCATTCTTCATATTTCTGCTCTCTGCTGTAACGCTATCTGATGCACATTCGGAGGATTGCAGGGAGTCCGACCTGTGGCGCAAGAAATATGTATGGTGTAAGAATAATCAGAAAGATATATCCCGCAGACTGTTTGAAATGGCGGAATACATCAATACGGTCAGAGGATATGAGATGTACCTTGCATCAGAAAATACCCAGCCGGAACTGGAAAACAGGGCTGTAAAGAAAATTTATGAGCTTGTATCAAAGGCAGACCTGATTGAAGGTTATCAGTATGTGCTGAAGAAATATCCGGAGCCGGAGAAAGAGGCCAAAGCAGCATATGAAAGACTGTGCAGCATCTATTATTCCATTGCGGAAAAGCAGAATACGGTTCAGGCATATTATGATTTTATCACAGTTTTTGAATCCGTACCTGAAAACTACAGAAAAAAATCCCTTGCCCGCCTTGTCCGTCTGGAAGAACAGAGAATTCTTGATGAACTGAATAGTGTGCAGGGTCTTCATCAGCTTGTTAAGCAGTCGGAAATTGAAAAAACCGGAAGACTGCTGTATCAGGAAGCCATTGATGCGAAAAATAAAGGTGATTATACAACATTTGAGTGGAAATACAGCACTATCCTTGAATGTGATATATTTGAAGGTTCGGAAGTCAGATTTGATCTTCAGCGGGATAAGGAACTTCGGAAAAAGCTGGATGAAATACAGAAACAGATTGAGAGCTTACGGAAAGATTTCAGAAAATCGGTAAGCATATTTTCAGCAAAAATTGACAAACTGCTGAAAAATCAGAATACGCAGTCACGATATGCTGTTCATGTCAGACTGATACAGGGAATGCAGAACGAAAAAATCAGTTCCGATCTTCCTGTCATCTGGGATCGCAATAAAGGCACATGGGAAAATTATGTTAATCTCGGTCTTATCTGCCTCAAAGCATGGAAATCTCCCGAAGACATTATTTCCGCATATCTGCTCAGATAAAGAGGAAGAGGAAGAGGAAGAAACATGCTTTCACCATTCAGGAAATTCATCAAATCAGTTCGGATTGAATAATTGAACTCCTCTTCTAAGTACAGCCCAGTATTCTTCCAGCCATGATTCAATTTCTTCAACTTTTTCAGCAGGCATATCAATAGTCTCTGCAATTTTGAATATCTCTTTTCTTTCAAGTTCATGGTATTCATTATCAATGTTGGCAATAACAATGCAATCACGAATTATTGCCAGTCTGGATTTTTCTGACAATACGCTGCAATCCAAATCTTCTGTTCTGATGTCTTCTTCCCAATATTCATCCGGGTTTTCCAACCGGATAAGTTCTGCCTGAAGATTTACATAATTTTTTTCCCTTTCATCAATATCAGGGCCGTCTGATTTGCAAACAGCGACCAGAAAACGTATATATATTTCAGATTCTTCCTTACTCAGTGCTTTGATATCCTGTTCCATTATGAATTACCTCCCCTGTCTGATTTATTTATCTGTAAGTTTAGGCGATTTCCGAATATGAATGTACCGTCTCACAGACGGAAAGTCTGTGAGCGGGACTGTCATTTGCCGGACACTGCCAAACTTTCCGTTCGGCACTCCTTTGGTATTATCTTTT
>JAABRU010000161.1 GCA_011390755.1 Desulfobacteraceae bacterium
TTTGTCAGTATTGTTTTTGTGAGTTAAAGAAATCGGATTTTTTCAAAAAATCCGATTTCTATCTGCGGTTAAAACCATAAAATCAAATTTGACAATGCAGTAGTGCAGGTCGAAAACGATGCGGGGGAAATCCGCTACATGATGGACGGCATTCCGGTCATCGAAGGCATTTTTGAAGACGGGGAACAGGCCGGATTCATCACAGCCCAATGGAACCACACAGCCCGCAGCACCAATATCACGGAAAAATTCACGGCCACAAAACTGCTCAATCTGCTCTGCAATCTCCGGAAAACCGAAAATCCCTCTCTCATGAAACAGGTCATCAGTCTGGACAGCGAAATCCGGAAACTGGATCAGGTCATAAATGAAAAAGAAAAGGAAATGAATCTGCTTGTCTGTTCCCTGTACAGACTGACACCGGAAGAAATCCGGATTACGGAGGGGGAGGGTAATCCATAAAGGATCATCCGTGAGTGACAATTCAGGCTTTTTATATGAGAGCGTCCAACCCTTTCCTTTCAATAATATCTAATAACTTTCTTGACGCGCCGGTAGGTTTTTTATTCCCCTGTTCCCATTTCTGAACGGTTGACGGGCTAATATTAAAAATGCTTGCAAGAGCAGCCTGACTGAGTTTACACTTTTTTCTTATGGAAACAATATTTTCAGGGCTATATTCCTTAATCTCCGGAAGACAAAGATTTTCAATATTTTTCATAGTAATATCATCAACCAATCCGCTTTTATGTAAATCTTTTACTGTGCATATGACTGAATCTGCAATTGATTTTCTCATGATTTCACCTCAATAAAATCTCCGTTTTCAATAGCTGTTTCAATTTCTGATGCTGAAAGTCTGAGTAAAATTTTGGATAATTATTTGAAAATATTAAGTTCCTTTTAAGAAAGATTTGATTTCCCATTTTTGGAAAAGCCATGCACTGCACAGGACAAAAAAATTACATTCTGATATTATTGTATTATGTACGAATATCTGCGCGAAATATTATTAAAATCAGCCACGAATAACACGAATCCGCACGAATCGCATAAACCGTAATTCGTGTAATTCGTGTAATTCGTGGCTGTAATATTAAATCTTCTGAGCAATTTCAAAAGTTAAATATTTTATATTAAACAGTTTTTTGAAGTCATAAATATATTTTGTCCTGTACAGTGAAAGCCATGAATGAAAATGGCTCTGTCTTCTTTTTTATAACAGATGATTGTTCTTCCACTACCGCTTTTACCCTGTCCTTCAAACCGAATCCTTTTTTTGTACAGATATCCTCCAAGATTTGCTTCAAAATTACCTTCCCGGAGCTCTGTCAGGGCATTCGAAGTTCAGTTTCAGAAATTTTCTGCTTTAACACCCATTTTGAAAAGTGTTTTGTCATTAGCTGTTTCATGTTATAGCTATAACACTTAGTGATACAGTTTTCAATCCAAACTGTTTTTTTTGAAAAATTACCGATAAGCAATTATGGTGTAATGTAACATACCCTTTGAGAAAATTGTTTCATGCTGATTATATTCGGTATTTTATTCAGAGAAACCCGGAGTGCGAAAGTTAAGCGAAGCGGTCTTTCGCCCACACTCCTTCGGAGCGCGGGCGAAAAATAATTTTCGCACTCCTTTCTCAAAGACAATGTTACATTACACTGTAAGGGCATACTGCAACGCCCGTCAGCGGAGTGTCCGGGGCGCGTATTGCAATACACCCTCACAGAAAAATGGTAGTGGGTCAAATCCGTTGAAAATCCCCCTGTGGGAGGGGAGACCGTCATCAACGGATTTGCCCCGCTACCATATAATGTATGGAAAAAGTCATTTTATGTACAGATGTTCTGAATATTTCAGATGCACAGCCGGAAAATATTTTTCGCAATAAAAACACTTGACAAATCAGGATATATTTTATAAATGAGAAATAAATAATTCAGGGTGCCCTTCGGGGCTGAAAAGGGAACTCCGTGCAATTCGGAGACGGGCCCGCCGCTGTAACCGGGGACAATGAGCGCAATCACAGCCACTAAACAAAGTTTGGGAAGGCGCGTTCAGAGGATGAGCCGGAAGTCAGAAGACCTGCCTGAATACCATAAAAAAAGGGAAACTTCGCGGATCAGAGTTTACCCGGAATATCTGCCAAAGCTGTTTTTAAAATGCTTTCGGAAATTTTTTCCGCCATTTGAGAAATTTATAGCGGATATTCTATAGAAATCTGAGGATAAAAAAGGGACATCCCCGGATCGGTTTTATATCGGTCCGGGGATTTTTTTTTGCAATCAGTTCACAAAGGAGTCAATGAAATGAAAACCGGTATCATTGTTTATGTTGTGGGAAATCAGGAAGACAAAGGGCAGTTTGATGAAAAAGAAGCCCTCGGGAAACTGGGTGTCAAAGCCGACCGTGTGGAATTTGTTTTTTCCGGTACAGGCGGTGATGATGATCTGGCCTACTCCTGGTGGACCATGATCCGAAAAGGCATGGCCCGTATTGTATGTATGACGGGGGAAAGAATTGCCGCTTCGGATATCCGTCTTTTGGGGCGGGAAATGCAGCTTTCGG
Source organism: Desulfobacteraceae bacterium (assembly GCA_011390755.1). GTDB lineage: Bacteria > Desulfobacterota > Desulfobacteria > Desulfobacterales > Desulfococcaceae > JAABRU01. The sequence continues at coordinate 2,572 of JAABRU010000161.1, forward strand.
GATATTAGGAAGCGGGTTTTCCTTATCCCTTTATCCGGATAATTTTTTCCGGATATTTGCAGACCCGTGTGCATCAGGTGTTCCGATAACCGCAAGGCCCGGAGAGTTTGGATGACTCTGACAGCACCTGATGCATTTTTTTTCTGCTGCCTGAAGTTGCAGTGCCTTACGCTTTGCTGAGGCAGCATGCGCAGCGGTCTTCTTTTCCGGAAACAGGCCTAAGTGGAATGTCAAATAAATTTTTTACCCTCAGTAGATCGAAAAGTTTCCCCCGGATACGGTTTTACGACTGTCCCGGAGTGCAAAAATTATATTTTTGCACCGCCGCATCCCCCGGTTGCCCCATGCAAAAATACAGTTTTTGCACTCCTCCGGAAACTTTTCGATCTACTGACCCTTTTAAAAAGTCCGGACCGGGGAGTCCGAACTGAAAGTTTGGAAGACTGCCAAACTTTCAGTTTGGCACTCCTCCGCAGCTTTTCTGAGTGTACAGAAATTATTTGACAGCCCACTAGTACACCACGGCGTAAATACGTACACAGTTTATAAACACCGGATGCCCTGATTTAAAAGGGTTTGCAGGGCCGGAAAACTGTGTACGAACTTCTGACTTGGTGTACTAGTGTTCACTGATGATATTTTCAAATATATCTTCATCGGCCGCGTCTTCCTCATCCGGCATAACTTCCACACTCCCCCCTGACACTTCCTCTGATTCCGATCTCTTTCCATATCCCAGAGAACGTTCCCCCAGAGGCCCTTCTGTTTCTCTCATCCGGGGAATTGTCGGCATGACATAACGCACATTTTTGATGATGTCGGCAAAAAGCGTGTTGATGTCTTTATGAATATCGGTTGCCACAATATCTTTGAAATCCTGGCTCAGCAGCATGGCAACTGTCACACGGTCAAGCTGATCGGGATTTTCTTTGAGTATACCCACAAGTTTTTCCTTGATTTTGCCCATTTTCATCATTTTATACTGCTCCGGAGCCAGTGCCCGCAGTAAATTGGGAGACTGATCCAGAATTTTTTCCACGGCTTCAATGCCGCCTTCATAATGGGCTTTGATAAGGGAAAGTTTGGCATATGCACTGATATCCCCTTCTTTCAGTTTTTCAATGGCCTGCTGCTTGGCTTCACTGAATGCCTTGCGCAGCTCATATTCTGCAATATCCCGCAATGTGGAGGCCTCTTTTTCCGCGAGATTTCTTCTGCCGTCCAGCATTGCCAGTTTCATCAGGGCAATCTGCTTATTGCCTTTTCTTTCAATATTGAATTTTTCGACTTCTGCCCGTTTGCTGCTTTCCGCTTTGGAAAGTTCGTAGAGAAGTTCCTGCTGTTTGGCAATGAATTTTTCCTCTTCAATCAGTCCTTTGCCTTCATAGTAAAAATCACCGATCTGCACTTCCACACTGAGCGGGTCAACAAAGGAGAGAAAACGACTGGAGCCGGTAAAACTGTATAAACGTTCCCGGACAGTATGGATATTCTCGATGATGTTTTCCACATCATATTCAATCTGTTCTCCCACCTGATCCCAGTCTATGGTATAGGCATTGGGTTCAATTTTTTTGCCCTGATCCGCGGGCGTGGCGGGCCGCAGTTTCAGTTTGTGAATGTGTTTGAGAACCGTGGGATTTTCATCCCTGTATTTGTCGCTTTTGATATATTCTTCCAGGAAATTATAGTGAATTTCATAGTGTTCTTTCAGATGTCTTGTCAGTTTTTCCCGGAAGGTATAGGGATTGCTTTTGGCTTTCAGGCAGTATTCCACTATCATGGCCGCCAGCCGCGGCTCGCTGCGGGCACGGGTGGTGGCGGCGGAAATATCCAGATATTTATTAAAAATATTTTTCAGCAGGTCTTCCAGGTCGGCCTTGGGAAAATCTATCAGGGGCAGCACGGTTTTGGTTTTGCTTTCGCCGTTTTTGCTGCGTTTCATTTTTGAAATCTGTTTCTTTTTTTCCACCTTTCTGACATCATTCCGATTTTCCCGGCTTTCTTTGATTTCCTCACTTTCTGTGCCGGAAATCTGTATTTCCCCGGATTCGGAAATGCTCAGGTCTTTTCCGGTCAGCAAAGGCCAGAGACTGAAAACCACATCAAAACCGTCGGTGATAAGACGCATACACAGGGCATGAAGCAGGGGTTTGGCCTTACCTTCCATCAGTCTTTCAATCAGATAGGCCCAGGCCCGGTCTTCGGCTTCTTTGTACAGCCACTGAATTTTGCCCTTTGCGGTTTTCCGGATTTTCCGGATTTTTTCTTCACTGATTTTTTCTCCGAGTTTTCGGATTTCCGCTTCGGCGTTTTCATTGATTTCATCTGTTTCTTCAGGGGAAACATCATTCCGCAGGCGTTTGATTTCCCTGAGCATGGAAAGCGTATCCGGTTTGACACCCGGCAAAGGCTGATGGGGATTGTCAAAAACTTCCCCGATAATCTGGGAAATACTGCGTTTTTTATCTTCCGGTTTATTGAATTCTCCGCCCTGTATATCCAAAACCTTCCAGGCAATTTCAACTTCTTCCAGTGAAATTTCTCTTTTCCTGTTAATGCCTTCCAGCAATACATTCACCGGGTGCAGGAGTTGAAAACGGAGGATGAGGCTGCTGTCCAGACCGGGCCGGGGATTGCCTTTGGTAAGATTCATTTCAGACAGCACCTGCATATACCGCTGACGTTTGGGGCCGAATGCAAATACTTCCTGATCCCCGCTCCAGACTTTGCCGTCCCGGAAATCCACCCCGCCCATGAAAAAGGGATTCGGAAAAGTCGCATCCAGCTCTTTCTGCATTTTGTCCACTTCCGCCTGCTTTTCCTGTTCCAGTTTGGGATCTTCTACAGCCGTGCAGGTGATAAAACGGTTGTTGCTGCGGGTCTGCACTTTATCCAGTTCCAGGGCAACATTGTATTTAATGGGCAGTTTGTAGATAATGGAAAGATCAAAACCCTGCCTTGTATCCAGTGAGGTACGATCCCCCGGACTGGAATGAATCCAGAGGATATTGTGGTACGGGGCAAAACGGCGCAGTATCAGCTCATAATCACCTGTGATAATGGCCATTTCAAGATACTGCCGAATCATGCTGGTAATGGGGCGGACTTTGAAGGTCTGGGTGATATAAATATGGGCCTCAACATTGGGCCGCAGCATTTTTAAAGAAAAATTCAGACTCTGATAATCCGTACACTTCTGCTTCATGGCCGGACTGTGGGCAATATTCAGATTCATGAAGAGATATTTGAAAAAGCCGATTTTTTCTTCAATATCCGCGCGGATACCGTATTTTCTGCCGCCGATATGCTCCAGCCATAACTCAAACAACTGCTTCCCGATGGGATGCGAGAGTATGGCTTTTTCCTGGGGAGCTGCCCAGAAATAAATATATTTTTTCACCCAGGGGCGCAAACGTCGCCAGACAGGATACATCTTGGCAACAAAATTATAAAAATCATCGGCCCGCTTTTGAAACTCCTCCACCATGGGGCTGAAAGGCGGTCCCAGCTCATAATATAAGCGGGAGGCCGCGGCAATGGGGAAAAAAGCCCAGTTACTGATGAACTGTCCTCTGTCCGGGGGATTTTCATCTGCCATTATTCATCCTCTTTTGAATAATAGTCCGGTGTCCGTTTGGGCGGTCTGAACAAATCATTATTTCCGAAAGAAAATCCCGCAAAAAAATTTTCAATGCCGTCCATTCTCTTATTCAGCTTATTGAATTCCTGTTTCAGTTCCAGGTTTTCCTGTATCAGTTTTTCCACTTCGGGCTTTAATTTTTCAACAGATGTGTTGAGGATTCCGATGAATTCTTTCATTGCTTTTTTCTGCTCCTGCAGCTCATGCAAAGCCCTGTGCAGTTCCTCTGTTTCAGATTGCATCCGCGCAGCTTTTTCTTCCCACTCTTTTTCCCGTTTTTCTCTTTCCTGCTGCAGTTCTTCTATAACAGCAGGCAGTTTTTTCCCTTCTTCTGTTTCCTGCTGCATTCCGGATATCTGATCTTCACAGTGCTGCCGGATGTGGCGGTTTTCCGTTTTTATATCCGCAAGCTGCTCTTCCAGTTTTCGGATCTGCCCGTTTTTCAGGTTGAAAATCTCAGATTTCAATTCCCCGATGGTCATGAAAATTTTATAATCATTAAAACTTCCGGATTTATCTTCAAATACGTTTCGGGACTGTGACATGCCCGACAGGATTTCATCCATTATTGCCTCTTATTATATATTTTTCAAATCAGTTTCTGACATCTTCCTTCTTCTCCGCCTTTTCCGCATCTGTATGATTCGGATGTGCTGCATGATTCGGCGGAACAGATTCTTTCCGTTCGCCGGGCGGTACCGTATTCCGGATGTCCCTGTCCGGCTTCAGTTTTCGCATTTTATAATAATCTGCAAATCCCAGTTTGCCGTTTTCAAAAGCCTCACTCATGGCAGAGGGGATTTTTGCATCGGCTTCCAGATATTTTGCCTGGGTTTCCAGCATACGGATTTGCAGTTCCTGTTCTTTTCTTTCAATTTCAGCCCGGGCAATTTCTTTTTCTTCCCTGGCCCGCTGCATTTTCTGCTGCAGACCGACATTTTCACCAATTTCAATATCGGAAAGTTCCAATGACATAATGGTATAGGCAGTATTTTTATCCGGACTTTGCTGCCATACGGCCTCGGATATACTGCCGGGAGATTCCGGAATTGTCTGATGCTTTTCCGTATTGCTGATGACTGTCCGCAGGGCTTCTTCCGCCCGGCTCAGAATGGTTTCTTCTCCCGCGCCGCCGATAAGTTGTTCCGGATCGGTGCGGATGGTAATCAGGGCACGGGCGGAAACCCGGAATCCGTCTTTTGTCACTGCGCTGATTTTTTCCGTCCGGACAAGCCGGGGCTGTATCATGTCCCGCGCGGCCCGGCGTATATCCCCCCCGGCCAGATCCAGTGCCGCGGCAGTCTGAAAATCAATGGGTTCATCTGTTTTGGATGCAATGCTCAGGGCTTCCATGACATTGCGGATGCTGCCGCCCGCCAGTTCATGCGCTGCAATTTCTTCCAAATCTGTATCAACACCGATTTTATCCGCCAGAATTTTATGTTCCAGCAGTTGCCGGATATCAATTCCGGATCTGATCCGGGAACGGAAAAATACAATATCCGCCTGAATATTTTCGGCTTTTGCCCGGATGACCGACGCAAGAATCAGCCGGGCATCTTCTTTGGAAAAAGAACTGCACAGGGATTCCAGCTCTTCATCTGTGGCAGAAAATTTTTCTTCCAGACACCTGACTTTCAGCTCCATAAAAAGCCCGGCATCGGCTTTGCGCATATGCATCAGCAGCAGACGCAGCGGGTTGTAAAAAGAGCGCAGTATCAGGGCCCGGAGCCAGAAAGATTTTTTGCGGTAGAGATAATAAAAAAATGAGATGATGACAAGCAGGATAAGGATGATGACTGTCAGAATCTGTATGATCATGATTTCCATTGTATTATTCCGTCCGCTATAATTTCCCGGATATTTCTCTGGCCCGGTTTACAATTTCATCGGGGATTTCCGGTTCCGCATCCGTGATGTCCATTTCCTGAAAACGGCGGGCAATGGGCAGCAGGCGTTTTTCCAGGGAAGCAAGGGTTTTGTTGTATCCGTCAACGGATTTGTTCAGATGGTTTTTCAGATCGGAAAAATGCCCCATAAATATTTCCAGCCGTTTGCAGAGTTCCTGCCCCTGCTGTGCAATGCGGCGGGCATTTTCTGTTACCTGCTGCTGCTTCCATCCGTATGCCACAGCTTTGAGCAGGGCAATGAGTGTCAGCGGAGTGCTGAGGAGAATGCGCTGACTCATGGCATATTCCAGCAGATCGGGATCATGGTCAAAGGCAGCGCTCAGGCATCCGTCGCCCGGGAGAAACATGACAACAAAATCAGGGGCATTTTCAAACTGATCCCAGTATTTTTTCCGGCTGAGCTCCCGAATCCGGCTGCGCATGGCCCTGGCATGTTCCTGCATTTTTGCCTTCTGCTCCCGCTGGTCATGGGTTTCATTTGCCGCCAGATATGCCCGGAGCGGTACTTTGGAGTCCACCGGCAGAATGCCTCCATTGGGAAGATAGACGATCATATCCGGCCTTCCCCAGTCTGCAGTGGCCTGTTCTGTAAAGGCTATATGCCGGACCATGCCGGACATTTCCACTACCCGCCGTAATTGTATTTCTCCCCAGCGGCCCCGGACGGTGGGAGATTTCAGCGCCTGGGTCAGGGTGACGGTGGCGGCCCTGATTTCCGAATGGGCACGGGCCAGCTGCTGTATCTGTTCGCTCAGCCCCTGGTAGGCACCTTCCCGCTTCTGTTCCAGTTCCCGGACATGTCCCTGCAGCTGATACAGATTTTCCCGCACCGGATCGAAGATATTCTGCAATTCGGCTTTGTGGGTATGCCAGTCCCCTTTGGCCCGGTTCAGGAGCAGATCCATCTGTTCCCTGGCCCGGGAAATAAAAAGTTCGGAATTTTTCTGCAGGGTCTGTCCGGCAAGTGCGGCAAAGGCATCCCGCATCTGTACCTGCGCCCCTTCCATCCATTGGATTTTTTCGGCATCTGTTGTCCGCATCTGCTCCAACTGACTGATGCGGATTTTCAGCTGCTGATTTTCCGATTCTGCGGCCCTCAGTGCCGGTGCAAGGGAATGGAGTTTTTCCGTCAGACTGTTTTTTTCGCTGGTGACTTCAGCTATGCGGACCCGAAGATTTTCCCTTTCCTGCTGCAGTGAAGAGCGGCAGCAGAGCCAGGTGAATAACGCGGAAAGGATGCCGCTGATACAGACAGCCAGACCCAGTTTCCAAAGATCATAAGACATGGGCGGGAAAATTAACTGTTTTTCCGTTCATACACGGCTATATCCGCACAGTTTTTATGTATTTTCAGCAGTTCCAGGAAATAGGTTTTGCTATTGTATTCAAAAGGACGGGTGGTCCCTTCTTCCATTTCCGAAAAACGGCGCATCCCCAGTCGGGGGTGGGTAAGATCGATCATGGCGCTTCCCGGATTCCATCTGTCCGGGGGATAGACCCTGACCAGCCGCACCAGCATCTGATTGGACAGAAAATGAACCGTACTGTTTTTATTGATGCACAGCTTTTTACCGCTGATTCCTTCTTCTTCTTTGTCAATGGCCTGCCTGATAATATTGCGGTCAAGAATGCTGTCGGCAATACGGAAGACAGGTTTTTCTTCTTCCGCAGCAGCAGGCGGCACAGCTGCTTTTTTTCTCTCTTTCGGATTCGGAATCTTCCGAATATCATTCTGCCCGCCATAAGGATAGTCCGGGGAAACCTTTGGAGGGGGCAGGGATTTTTTCCCGGTGTCTGCTCTTGGTTTTTTATTTTCTGGCTTTGATTCCGAAGTATCAGATTTTGATTCCGAAGTATCAGATTTTGATTCCGGGGCATCAGATTTTGATTCCGGGGCATCAGATTTTGATTCCGGGGCATCAGATTTTGATTCCGGGGCATCAGATTTTGATTCCGGGGCATCAGATTTTGATTCCGAGGCATATATCACTTCGGAGGGTTTCTGCTTTTTGATCAGAACAATAATACGATCCAGTTTTTCGGAAATCAACTCCGGATAGGATTCCATATTTTTTCTGAAACGGGCCAATTCTTTTTTCATCTGCTCCATCTGATCTTCGGAAATCGGATGGGGATTGTTTTTCGTGTACTCGGCAATATGCTGCAGTTCTGCCATGACTCTGTCCGTATTCTGCACCCCCTGCTCCCTGAGGGTCATGGCAAGAGAATCCATCATTTTTTCCAGTTCTTTCTCCACAGAAATGTTTATATCTTTTGCAGGAAAGGAAGTGATTTCTTTTTGTTCTGCCACCCTGTCTATAATCTGAAGGAGAAACATCAGCAGAACAATAATCAGTACTGCGTATATTATGATTTCTCCCAGGATGGATTCCTGTTTTTCGGCTGTTTTATTATCTGTCAAAGATGATACCTCCTTATTTATCCGATTTTTTCCATCAAATCATTTTTTCTTTTTTCTTCATCATCCGGCCCGGAAGGATTGGTATTTTTCATCTGCACCGAAGATTTTTCCGGCACCGGAGCAGAGGCGGATGCCTTTTCTTTGAGAGGATATTCCGGCTGTACGGGTGGATTCGGCGGATCTCCCATCTGATTCTCACCGCTTCCCTTTTCCGGATGATTTTTCTCTATATCTTCCGGAGGCGGTGCAGGGTCAGGCGGCATTTGTGCAGAAATGCTTTTTCCGTTTTTACTGTCGGCAGTCTGTTCTGCCTGTTTTTCAGGGATGGGCATGGCCTCCCGGGGCATTTCGGCTTTCGCGTTTTTCAGGGCATTGGAAACCCCTGCGAACTGCTCTTCATTTGCTTTTTGCAGGTCTTCCATTTTTCCGGCCAGATTTTCAAGTCCTGCATACAGTGCCTCCATGCTTCCCTGCAGGGCCTGCAGATGCTGCTGTGTCTGCGCCGGAGACGGTTCTGCTTCTGCTTTGGCAGACAGAAATGTCATTTTATCGGACAGTTCTTCCACGGTCTGCTGTATATCATGTATGGGATCAAGTTTGCCGGAAAGCCCCTGGAAACTATCTGTTTTGCTGACAAGTTCGCTGATTTTTCCGGAAAGCGATTCCAGTTTATCTGAAAGGGGCTGTATATTTACCGGCGGCGGATCAGGACGCTTTTTTTCAAAAAGGTAAACTTTCCAGCAGATCAGTACGAGCAGAATAATGATGATAATGATAATGAAAACAAAAAATTCACCAACTGTCAGCATGTATACCGCCTTTATTATTATTGGAAGTTTGCAGTTGAAATGTTTCTGTCTGAAAAGTCAGAGCCGCGACCGCGGGGGAAGGGTCAGTGCCATTAAGTTAAGCAGAAAATTTCCCTGCCCCCAGTGCCTGATGCAAGCAAAACCGGGGGCTGCAGGGGCGTATGCAATTACACCCTGCAGAAAGAAATATTCCGTAAGGCAGCAGTATTGCCCGCGGGACTGATTGGGAGCCTGAACTGCGTAATTCCCGTTATGTTGAAAAATTTTTATTTCCACCCCACACCGACACGGCCCGTTTCCTTCAGCCATTCGCGCACCGGTTCCGTTTTTTCAATTTTTACCGATCCCACGGCAACAATGCGTCCTCTCCGGGTTTCAATCATGCGGAGGTTCACATCAATAAAATCGGCAGTTTCTGTTGTAACTCCGGTTTCAATGATGTCAAGATGGTACACCCGGCCCAGATGCTGTGCCAGTTTCTGGTCAACAATTGTGGGATGCCGCTGATTTTCAAAATTCAGTTCCCGCAGCATATCTTTAATCAGAAAACGTTCCACAATGCTCAGATTTCTGGCAATTTCCGGTTGCAGAAAAGAAAATGTCAGGGTTTTTTCCGTAATATAATTATGAAATTTCGTTACGGTCATCCGGTCAATATCCGAAATTTCCAGAAATCCCAGTTTGTATTTTCCCAGATGAAATCCTTTGTATTCCGGTTTTAATGTGCTGGCCATCTGTTTGACAGCCTGCAGAATTTTTTCATCCACAAGGGTTTCAAAAGTATAGCCCCGCAGCATTTCTTTTTCCACCTGCTGCAGATTCCGCAGATCATCCGGACTCAGACCTGCCGGGGTAATATCTTCCAGATTCATACGCAGACAGGAAGATAAAAGCAGAAGGGAAAACATCAGAAACAGATTTCTTGTTTTTTTCATGGATGATGATCCTTAACTGTACATTTGCATTTTTTTACAGGAAACCATGATGCATCGGTAAAAAGTCCAAATTTCAAAAATTGCTGTTAATAAAATCAGTAAATTAATATGTATCAAAACCTGATTTTCCGACTTTTTACGAGATCGTCAACCATGGAATACACAAAATATACGAAAAAAAATATTTAAAAAAAACAATAGGATATAAATATTTCCCGATAGCCTTTCGTGTTTTTCGTGTATTTCGTGGTTAAAATAAAATCAAATGGTTATAAAAAATGCAAAACTATAGAGCCTTAAATATTCAGAAGCGGAGTCTGAAACCCAGATAAGCGGAATTATCTTTTTTATTCCAGTCTCCCCGATCCTCAAAATCCATTTTTATATAACGGTACCCCAGAGTAAAAGCACTCCGTTTGTTCTGGGACAGATTGATATTGATGCCGCACCGGGATTCCATGTGTTTATCGCCGTCTGCAAAGGTGAGGGGGGAGGGTGATATGCTCAGCTCTCCGAAGATTTCCATATCCAGATAGCGGCTATAGGTAATTTCTATATCCGGCAGATCATATTCGGCTTTCAGCATCAATGCCAGGGCCCCCATTCTGGCATCCTGCTCCCCCTCTTCCGCCTCCCCCCAGGAACCTTTCAGGCCGATATCCAGCCCCAGTTTTTCATCCAGCATCCTGGTTCCGTAAGCCAGATCTGTGCTGACAATATAAAAATCATCATCACTGGTGAGTCCGTTTAAGCCGATATAGACCGAATCCGACAGAAGAAGCGGTATGCGAAAGCCCAGACGCCCCTCAAATGCAGATGAATTCCCATTGATTTCAATGGAAAATTTTGTATAAGGATCCGAAAAACCGTGCTGCACCACATTGGTCGTAACATTCGTATTCCCCGTTCTGCTCGGATTATGATGGTACTGCTGGGCAGAAGCAATACTTCCCGCGATGCAGAAAAAGAACAAAAACGCGTAAAAGAAAAAGTGTTTCATGTTGTTTCCTCATCCCTTTCGGTACTGTTACATATTGGTATCTATTGATTTTAAAGAAATTTCCTCCTCTTCCCGGGGCGGAGACGCAGGGAAAAGGTCGGTCCAGTTTTTTATTTTTTTCTGCAAAAGATTATGATTGATACTGCCGTCCTCCTGACGGGGAATTCTGTCTCTGTCCACAAATTCAACCCAGCGCGGTTTGAGATAATCCGACACCCGGCTGCTTTCCATGATCCGGTTATAAACAAATTCAATAATTTCTCTGGCCATATCTCTTTTGGTGTCCGAATCCGCTTTCTGAAATTCTTTTTTCAGCACCACATAGGCAATGGGTTTTTCCGGCGGCCCGATGACCCGGCTGTCTTTCACCAGGCGGTGTTCATTGATGATCTTGCGTACTTCCAGCTGCTGCTTGCTGCCGGCTCCCAGTTTGCTGAGATAGGTCTGGTCAACAAACTGAAGATCCTGGGTGTACATCCCTTCGGGAATCCATTTTTCATCAATTTTATTTGCAATATAACTTTTGATGTCTTCCTTCAGACCGTCGGATTCTTTGACACCGGCTCTGAGCGCGACAAAAAAAAGGGGTTTGATAAGACCGTCACCGTCCCGGAATGCCACCACAGCACTTTCGCTCACATCCTCATGGGTATTGGTGATTTCTTCCAGTTTCTGCCGCTGCTCATTACTGATAATGCCGCCCACAATCAGCTGGGTTATTTCCCCCGGAATATCCAGAAAAGCAATTTCCGAGCGGGGCAGCAGGTTTTTTAAAGATTCCAGTCTCTGCTCCAGAATCCGGCCGTTGGTCAGCATCAGCAGTATGATGGGTGTGTACAGGGCAATCAGAATAAGGTTTCTGTGACTGACTTTGGTAAAATATAAATTCTGCTGGGCTGAGGGTTTTTCACGGGAAACCCAGGATAGGAGAACCACAATCCCCAGGACAATTACCGTGATTACAACAAAGGCATTTTTACCGTCCGGCTGTTTCTCTATGCTGGCAATATCAACATAAGATGCCATTATCACAGCAAGAATCAGCATATAAATTCCCACCAGTTTCAGCAGTTCAAAGCTGTCCAGCTGATTGTCGTCTTTGAAATATCTGTTCAGAACTTTGTAAAGTATGTACATCAGTACGATGATTCCCCAGGAAATCACCGTATCAATGTCCAAATGGAAATAAAATTTATTGTTCAGCTGACTGAGAAAGTCGCCTGCTGCCTGGATGTATTTCATAAGTCTGTCTCCGATATACAGATTTTCAGAAATGGCATTCCGCGGTTCCTGACGGCCCCGATGTCCTGCCGGAAAGTATTTTCCCGGCAAAGACCTATTGGCTCCGTGCCATTTGAAATTGTGCGTTTGCAGTAAGCAGTTTACCGCTTATTCCCTGTTTTAGCCCGGATTATTCATAAACGTAAACAATTCTCCGAATCATAAGGTACTCGGCAAAAAAATAAACCCTTTGAAACTGTTCGGCAGAAATATGCCCGGTTTTTGTTTATTCTCTGCTGACGGGATGAACCGGGGGAATTATCTTTTTCCGGGTCCCTAATGCTTTTCCTGAAAACCAAGTTGCAAAGGCGGTTTTCAGCATTTTCCTTATTTTCGGACAGCTATGGAAATTTATGAATAATGCGGTTTAGGGACTTTCCTATAAATAATCTGCCTGTCCGCGGTCGCCCCTGCATGTTCCGGATAAAAAACGGGTATTTTGTTTTTTGGGGAATCCCGTACTGAGCGGTAAACCGCTCAGTACGGGATTCCTGAAATCAAATGTCACAGCACACCACAGATGTTCATCATCATTTGAATATTATAAGCAAAGGATTTTGTCAAACAATGAAGAAGAAAGAATGCATTTTTTATGCGGAAAATAAGATACTGTCGGTTATTTCATTTTCAGAATACACTTTTTTACGAAAATTCGGCGGGAACAGTTTTTTAATCTTTTTTTGATAGTGGGGCAAATCCCCTGATGACCGTCTCCCCTCCCTGGGGGACAATGCTGCTGACCTAAGCCAGGAGGAGTGTCAAACTTACAGTTTGACATGCTGAACTATCGCTTTTAAGATAATTATTTTGAGGCAGGCCGGGGTGAACGCAGTGCCCCCCAACATACTGAATCTGCCGGGGTTCGTTTTTCACTCCAACCTGCATAAAACCCCGAATCTGTTTTCTGAAACACTATAATCCCACATTTCGCTTGTCTTTGCAACACTTTGAAAATTAAACTGAATTTTTCAAAAATTTTTGCATACCCAAAGAATCGGATTCAATAAATTCAGATTGTTGGATCGCAAAGAGCGGAATGCGGGTATAATTGGAAAAAAACCTGCCAAACTGTAAAACTGGCACTCCCTGTTTTTCTTAGGTCAGCAGCAATGTCATTGACGTAAGGTGATTTCCGGAAAAGATGATACCAGAGGAGTGCCGAACTGAAAATTTGGGCCGCTGAAATAATTCACAAAAATACTGCCGGACTTTCCCCTAAATTGAGCGGTTTCAGACCTGAAAATGATTTCCGACCGGAAATATCAGGGGCTCAGCGGTTTCCGGCTCTTCACCCGTTGGGTGAAAAGCGTAAAACAGGGAAAGTTCCGGTTATCGGACATTCAGCCGGTTTATATGAAAGTGTCTGCGAAAAACCGGCCCCGGCCTTAATTTTCGCACTCCGCGCAGCCTGACCCGTTCCCGGGCTCCGCCTGGGAACGCATGGGGTGAGGCTCTGCCTCACACACTGCCGGAGCCCGGGAAACGGGTTGAAACTTTCATGTTTCGCTGTGAGTCACGGCTCATGGCCCTTTATATGAAAGTCCTTTACAACTCGTTACGGGGCTCTGCCCCGTAACGCATTTTTCCGGGGCTCCGCCCCGTACACAGTATGAGGCGGGGCCTCACCTCCGGTGTTCCGGGGCGGAGCCCCGTAACGGAGCTTGTTCGGAAACATTTCCGAACAGAGATGAAAGCAGGATAAAGAGATTATCCGCATAATATAAGGGCACAGGTAAGGAAAAACCGGTCTGTTCCGGGAAATAATGCAAAATCGGAGGAAATCATGATAAAATCCCCTGAAAAAGAGCGCAGGTATCCCGGACGGCCACTGAAAAATTTTTTTC
>JAABRU010000335.1 GCA_011390755.1 Desulfobacteraceae bacterium
AAATCCTTTCATCCTGCAAATTGTCAGAATCAGGATTTTCAGGATTTTAGAATTTTCAGGATTTTCAGGATTTTTTTCATATTTTTTTAATCCTGTAAATCCTTTCATCCTGCAAATCCTGATTCAGACATTTTTTCATTCAGACGCCCTTCAAATTCCCTCCACACAATCTCGTAATCTTTTTCCCGGTCGCAGCGGTCAAATGGGGCCTGGTATGTTATGGTGCGTTCGATGGGGCCGCCGGGCAGGGTGTCGTCTGTTATGGTTCGTTGTACTGTGCCGGTTTTCATGTCTTTGATGTCTTCCCAGCCGATTGGGATTGTTTTTGAGGATTTGCGGGGAAAACCGACACCCGGCAGTCCTTTGGAGCAGGTGAAGATAATGCGGCCGTTCCGGTCGTACCAGGTGTCGTTTTCATTCTGGCGCAGTACCGGGAACTGTACCCGGTATATGGTTTTTAATTCCTCAAGGCTTAAACCCAATGCCATAGCCGCCAGCACATCTATTTCCACCAGTGCCTGTCGCCGGGCAAAATCCGTGCGTAAGGCGCAGTTGCGGTTCCATTTTGGGCTGAGGTGGGTGAAAAAGGTGTTGGGGAGGCGGGGGTCGGTTTTTGCCCACTTATCGTTTTGAAGTTTCTCCTGCCAACCTGCCTTCCAAAGTTGGGCAAAATGAGTTGTAAGGCAGGTTAATATCAAGGTTCGCAATTGTATGGATTTGTTTGTTAAATACGGAAAAATATCTAATCCGTTACCATATAAATCGGACTTACCTGTTGATTTCAGGAAGAAATCATATACCAATGAAAAAGACAAACCTGTAAATGATATCAATATGGTCAAGTCGGTAAATGTAGTTGAAACTGCTGTGTTTATATGTCCTGTATTTTTGGGAATAATAGAACTGATAAATGAACGTTCCGCAGAAGCACCAAACATCCTTCGATTAGCAAACCGATAACAATCCGTCACCCAAATCTCTTCATCGTTTATCTTACATTTCGGCGTCCGCTTCTGATACTCCACAACATCACAATCCGGCACATAATTCGTCCGGGGCAGGTAATCATCCGGCAGAGTGGTAAGGTCAAGGATGTCATAATGGGAATTCAATGTGCATTTAGCTCTGGGAGTTTTATAAAATGGATTCCCTACAAAAAAATGGGGGCCGGAAAGAATCCACTCCGAAGCATCTTTGGGAAAACAGGTTTTCCGCTTAATGGTATGGTCTTTTTGAGCATTGGTTTCATTCCAATGCTGTGTTGCAAAAAATTCAGCACTCAAATCCCCAATGCGCCGGGGCTGAGCAGCAAATTTTCTTAAAACCTCAACAATCTGGACGGAATGCACCGCAGGCAGCCGGGCGGCCAGGGGTGACGTTCCGTCTGCATCATATAATTTGGCAAATAAGGCCAGTTCTTCTGTGCTGCAATGAATCATCCGATCTTTATGTCCCTTTACGTTCCATTTGTTTTCATCGTCTTTGATACCCGGCACTGGCCCAAAACCTGCATGTTCAAAGCTCTTGTCAACGGCAGACGGAGCAAAGAGATTTGCCAGATGAAGGAAGGAAACCTGATTTTTTGTCAGATTGGAAAAAATATTGATGCTGAATTTTGTAGCATGATGAACTTCTGCAAAAAGACTCAATTCATTATGAAACTGAAAATGATATTTTAACCTCGGATACACCTCCTGCCGGAATTTCCCGCCATTGGGATCATCATAAATCCCCTCCGGATGAAGAAAGCCCGAAACCCCCGCATCCTGTTTGCCAATCATCCAGGCCAGGGGCAGAAAGCACTTATACAAATTGGCTTTCATTCCATCCAGCATAGAATAATTCTGCAAGCCGTTCAGAAAATTCTGCGTTCCGTCGGCCTCTTCAAATGCGGCCAGATATTTCCCTTTCAACCCGTATTTCTCCAAAGCCGCATCCCGCGTTGCGGCCAAAGCCGAAGCCGAGAGTTTCCGCAGCACAAACAGCGGTTCCGCATCACCCAGCACCCCGCCCTCATTCCACTCCACCTTTATCCAGGGCGGATTCCCCAAAACCAGATCAAAACCCCCGCGCCCCTCAAACAAATCCGAAAACTCCAGTTCCCAATGCAGAAAGCGGTATTTCCCGGCCAGTTCCGTCACAAAACCCAGCCGCTCATTTTCCTCACACAGCCTGTCCACATTCACATAACCGAATTCATCCACCATCGTCAAATAGGTCTGCTTTGGCCCGGTATCCGGAAAAAGCCGCTGCTGCCCTTCTTCTTTCACATCGGAATCATACAGATTCCCTTCCAGAATCAGGGTCATATCAAACAGAAACTCCGCCCGACTTGGCAGCATATCCGCTTTTTCCACAGACCAGAACCACAAAGCGCACCAGTAATCCATCACCAGTTTCAAACGGCGGTAGGGGCTGGAATTGCGCACACCTTCGGAATACAGTTCCTGGTGCAGAATTCTGTCCTTTTCTTCCGTAGTGGTCGGCTTTTGTTTTTTATCCGGCGTATTCTGCCCAAAAACATGAAGAAAATCAGTGGTTCTCCGGCGTATATGCTTTTGCATTTCCGTATGTTTTTCCCAGAGTTTGTCAACTTCCCGGGACAGTTTTACAATCTGCCTCATCTCACTGTTGTCAAAGGGTTTGCAAAACTCTTTCCGCCATTGATTTATCTTATCAATCTCATCCGCAGCCATCTTTTTGATGACTTTATCCTTATAATCGGCCATGCCCTTATCCGGCAGCAGGAAATGATACACCGTATTTTTATCCCGTTTCTCCCCCGGCATCACCCTTTGGGGAACTTCATCCAGCCACAGGGGATCCGTCTTCTTTTTCTTCTTCAGCAGACTTTTATGGAAAACCTGCCTCCTGGCCCCGATTAATGAATTGCCGCAGACCAGTTGATTGCCGAACCAGGGCACAAAACCGCCCTCATGGATGGTATTCAGCCACAGGGAAACCTCGGCCAGTTCCACGGCCACGGGATTGAGATCCACCCCGAAGACATTATTGTCGGCCAGGTACATCTTCACCTTTTGCAGTTCTTTGGGATAATCCTCATGGGAGATGGACTGCCCGATCTCTTTCTGCTTTGCATTCAGATAGGCTTTGGCAAGCTGACTGATGGCCTCGTTGAGAAAAGCCGCACTTCCCATTGCAGGTTCGCACACCGTCAAATCCAGAATTTCATCCGCGGTCTTGTCTTTGAGAAGTTCCTTTAACGCATATTTGACCAGGCATTGGGTCAGCACTTCCGGGGTGTAGTAGGATGCGGATTTTTCCCGGTCCCGACCGGCCAGGCGGTAAATGAATCTGCCTCTTTCATATTTCTTCAGCCTGCCGTCATCGTTATAGACCCGTTCATCCTCATGATACTGCTCAATATCCTCCGCCTTTACAAAATAGGCCGTATCCAGCACATTATGCTTTTCCCCGGCCTTTTTCACTTCATACAATTCGCTTTCCGCAAAAAATCCCTGGTAAGAAAGCAGGGCCTCATAAACCGCTCCCAACTGGTTGATGCCCAGCTGGGAATAGGATATACGCCCCCGGCGGCGGTTTCTGCCCTTTGTCTCCCTGGAAAGGGACATGAGTTCGATAATTCTTTGCAGGACAGTATTTCTGAACCTCACCCTGTTGAGTATAGGGGTCTGTGCGGGATCAAACAAATGGCTCCGAAGGGGAGATATGCGAAAGGTATCGTGGTCCGGAGTGCTGAATATATCCT
The DNA here is from genome assembly GCA_011390755.1 of Desulfobacteraceae bacterium. GTDB lineage: Bacteria > Desulfobacterota > Desulfobacteria > Desulfobacterales > Desulfococcaceae > JAABRU01. The sequence goes on from JAABRU010000335.1 coordinate 3,731, forward strand.
TTTGCTGGGGCCGGAAACCGTTATAGAGCAGACGGAACAATGTTTTTATGGATGCATGAATAAAAAAACCGTTTTTGGATTCCTCTGTCGTCAGTTTCACCAGTTCCAGATCCCGCAGGGTTTCCAGACTGTAGCCTTTTCGGTATTCTCTTGATTTATACGGAAGATACCCAAGTTCGGGCCTGGCTTCAATGTAAAATAAAAACAGCAGACGGTACATATACCGCAGGCATTCACGGGTGAGCTGCCCGGCCATGTCCCGCCCGTAAATCTTTTCATGAAGATCTTCCCGGAGACAGTAAACCGCTTCATTGCCCAAAAGCTCAATGGCTTCCCGTAATGAATATTTCAGATCTTCCGATACGGCAAAGGCGTGTTTGTGGGAATTTTCATCCAGGGTATCCAAAAGCGGTATCCCGTCCGCCGGGCAGACGGAATCCCGGTGAAGCAGGGCCGCCATAGCCTGCAAAGTGGACGGCTCCCGGCGGTCCAGAATTTCACGGGTATTAAAGCGTAACAGCCGTTTGTCATGCCATTTTGTCCGGTCTAAAAGAACTATCTGTTTATCACTGACAACAATGACCCACCGGGGCGGTTCCGCCAGTCCGAAAACATGTTTGGTGATGATTTCTTCGATTGGTGTAGAGACGCACGGCAGTGCGTCTCCACGGTGTGCGTCTCCACGGTGTGCGTCTCCGGGGTGTGAGACGCACTGCCGTGCGTCTCTACCGGGGGATTTTTTTTGTAGAGACGCACGGTGTGCGTCTCCACGGTGTGCGT
>JAABRU010000336.1 GCA_011390755.1 Desulfobacteraceae bacterium
CGATTCTAATACTATCTAGATTAGACAGATGATCGCAGATTATTGTTTTTCATCTGCGGAAATCAGCGTAATCTGCGGATAAACTATTCCTCTTTCAGGCACTCACCGTGAGGCAATATTCAAATAATCCGCAGATTAGACAGATGATCGCAGATTATTGTTTTTCATCTGCGGGAATCAGCGTAATCTGCGGATAAACACAGAATCCGTAAGCCGGTGGGCGCGGAAAAGCATGTGCCCACCCTGTGGAAAATTGAACCTGTCATTTAATTGTTGTAAACACAACAGATCTAATTCGGAGAGTTGAAAATAATGGAGGCAAGATAATGATAAGATTGCAAATAATTTCTGATAAAAATAATATCATTCCGGTTATTCAGGACGCTATGGCAGCAAAAATGAAACGGACGGAAATCGGATTCCGCAAAACAGAACAGGAGATACGCAAATTTGAAAAAAAATATAATATATCATCAGATGACTTTCTTATGACATATACAGCGGAAGACCTGACAGGTGGAGATGAGGACTATATCAGTTGGATGGGGGAACTGAAACTTCGGGAAGCTCTTCTGGACGGAGGCAGGGATAATTCAAACTGATATTCCAAATCTGAGCGATATTCTGGATGAAATCTTAATAATAATCCGGGTTGATAAATGATAACTGCATGTCTGACAGATTCAGTGCTGTTTTTATATGAACAGGAGCAGATGAAAATGAGAAAAAAAGTAAAAAAAGCAGAGGGTTTCACCCTGATAGAAGTACTGATTGTCATGGTGATTATCGGTCTGCTGGCGGCCCTGGTGGGGCCCAAGATGTTCGGCAAGACAGGCAAAGCCAAACAGAAGGCCGCCAAATCCCAGATTTCCCTTTTTGAAACCGCCATTGACACCTACCGCCTGGATATGGGCAGATTTCCTTCGGATATGAAAGATCTGCGGGAAAAACCCCGGACGGAAAAAGAAGAAAAAAAATGGGAAGGCCCTTATCTGCCCAAGGAAATTCCCCCGGATCCCTGGGGCAATCCCTATGAATATAAAAGCCCCGGAGAACACGGCCCTTATGATATAATCTCATACGGGGCCGACGGAAGCCCGGGGGGGGAAGGTGAAAATGAGGACATCGTGAGTTGGAAGAATATCGGAGAATAGTTCCCCTGTATTCCGTCAGGGGTTTCAGTCTTTTTGAACTGCTGGTGGTACTGGTCATTATCGGTCTGATGAGTGCTTTTGCTGTACCGCAGATGGCCGGCTCCTTAATGAAAATGAATGCCCTGACCGCTGCCAAAAAGCTGGGATCGGTTCTGCGTTATGCCCGCAGCCGGGCGGTCGCAGAGAAAATTCCCTATATTGCGGTAATCAGCTGGGAGGATCAGCAGATAGCCGTTCAGGATTACCGGTCTCTGACAGCGGATTTGCAGCAGAAGTATGAAGATGCTGATGCAGATGAAGGCAGGGCGAAAATATATGCCCTGCCCGATGGTGTCCGTATGCTGAAAGGAGAGGGACTGGCAGACGGTCCCGCTTCTTATTCCTATATTGCCTTTTATACCGGGGGCGGAAGCAGCGGCGGAAATATTATTATTACAGATGAAAAGGAGCGACGTTATCTGCTTCATGTGGATTTTATCACCGGATCTGTGGAATGCCGTGAATAAGCGGAAACAGGGTTTCACCCTTATCGAAACCCTGACGGCCATGATGATCCTGTCTGTTTCCCTGGTTACAATTTTTCAGCTTTTTTCCGGGGGACTGCATTCCGAAAAACTGGCGGAGGACTATACCCGTGCTGTATTTTACGCAGCAGAAAAAACAGAGGAAATGCTTCTTTATACCCAAATGCGGGATGGGGAGTTTGCCGGGGATTTCGGGGAGGGGTTCCGCTGGGAAGTGAGTGTATCTTCCCTGACCTCCGAGAGAGATGAGAAAGAGAATATTGCCAATCCATCCGTATCTGATGCACTTTTTGAGATCGCTGTCACCGTTTTCTGGAACACAGGCAAAGGGGAGCGGGAATATACTGTCCGCACGGTTCATATGGCAGAAAAGATGGATGAAAATACATAAAGCGGACAAAGGGTTTACCCTTCTGGAACTGCTGATTTCCCTGACCATTGTTGCAGTGATTACGGTTCTGATTTTCAGCGCGCTCCGCATCGGAACCCGTGCATGGGAAAAGGGGGAGGCCGGTGTGGAAAAACGGCAGCGGTACCGGAATGTGCTGTGTCTGATGCGGCAGCAGCTGGCATCTGTCTGTCTGGACGGAAAAAAAGGGGATATTTTTCAGGGGGATGAGCATTTTCTGGAATTTGTTTCCCGCCGTGCCCTGCTGCCTTCCCATTCTTCCGGCATGGTTTATGTGCGTTATCAGGCAGATGCCGTCCGGAGGAACAGTGAGAATTTTAACAGTATTTCCCTTTATGAAGAAAATATGGTTTTTTCCGGTTTTTTCCGCGAAGAGGGAATTTTTTCTCCCCGGATTGATCCGGATGATTATTATGAACTTATGGGGGATATGGCAGATTTCCGCTTTGCCTACCTGAAAGAAGAGGAAGGCAGACAGGAGGAAGAGAAAGAAAAAATCTGGCAGTCTTCCTGGCGGCAAGAAGAAGAGGGATTTCCCCTGGCGGTAAAAATTACATATCAGCCCGGTATGTCCGCGGCCCCCCTTTCGATCATTGTGCCCATCCGGGGAGGAAATCCGGCGTGATTGTCCCGGGGAAAAAAAAGAATAACCGGGGAATTGCCCTGCTGATTGTTTTGTGGGTGCTGGTGCTGCTTTCGGTAATTGTGGGGGAGTTCTGCCACGCCATGCGCACGGAAATCAATATCATCCGGAATTTCAAGGAAGAAATGCAGGCATATTATATTGCCAGGGCCGGGTTCAATGTCGTGCTGCGGGAGATGATCCGCTCCCGGACCCGTCCCGGTGCCTCCGGTCCGAATCCGCCTGCGGACAATGGCGCAGACAAAGACAGCGGAGAGACACACTGGCGGGTGAATGCAAAAAATCCGGCGGTGTCATTTGCAAACGGTGCCTTTACTGTAAGCATAGACAATGAAAGCGGAAAAATAAATATCAATCAGGCCGGTGAACGCCTGCTGGGTATGCTCTTTTCATCTTTGGATATTGACGAAAAAACAAAAGAGATTATTGTTGATTCCATCCTGGATTGGCGGGATGCGGATGATCTGCACCGGATCAACGGGGCAGAGGATAATTATTATGAAAGACAGGAACCTCCCTATACGGCAAAGAACGGGGATTTTGACAGCATTGAGGAACTTCTGCTGGTGCGGGGAATCAGTGCGGAAATATTTTACAGGGATCTGAAGGATATGTTTACGGTATATACCGCGGAAGAAAGATCATCCGGAGGCAGTATCAACATCAACGCGGCATCCGGAAAAATGCTGCGGGCCCTGCCCGGCATGAAGGAGGAAAGTGCCATTGCCCTGGAAAATTACCGGAAAGAGAAGGATATTATTTCTTTATCGCAGATTCCCGCCATTGTGGGAGATGATGTCTATGCCATGATTGCCCCCTATGTTTCTCTCACATCCTCCCCTGTATTTACCATCCGCGCTGTGGGAAATATTTCCGGCAGTCCGGTAAAAGAAAGTGTGGCCGCTGTTGTGAAAACAGATGTCCGGATGAAAAACGGCTATATACTTATGCAGTGGCTGGATCATCCGGAAAATCCCCTGTATTTCCGAAAGGAGAAACAGGGATGATCTTTCAGGACAGTATCGGTGCGGATATCCGGAATGACAGTCTTGTCATGGTATATCTGAAAGGCGGTCTCCGCGGGCTCCGGCCCGCCGCCTGTTCCCTCTATTCTCTGGAAAGCAGTCAGTCCCTTTCCGAAAAACTGGCTTCGGTTCCGGCGCTGATTGCGGATTTTGAGACAGAGCATCATATCCGGAAAACAGATATACGGATAGGCATTCCCCAGGAACTGACCATTTCCAGGGAAATTGTCTTTCCCCCGGCCGTGAAAGAAAATCTCCGGGCAGCAGTTTCGTACGAAATGGAGAAGCATATTCCGCTTTCCGCGGAAGACCTGTATTTTGACTGCCAGATTATTGAAGAAAACAAAGCCCGGAACCGGATGAGGGTTCTGCTGCTGGCTGCCAAAAAAACATCTTTGGCCCCCTATATTGCCTGCTGCAGAAAACTTTCCGGAAGAATATGCGGCATGGAAGGTGCTTCCACTGCCAAAGCCAATGTTTTTGCTTATGTTTCCAAAGGAAAATTACAGCAGAGGGGACGCGAGATTCAGGAAGAAGATATTCTGCGGAAAACCGGGCTTCCGTCTGCGGAATATATCCCTGCTTTCGGACTGGCCCTGCAGGGACTGGAACCCCTTTCGCTCCGGATCAACCTGCTGCCGGAAGATCTGCGGAAAAGACCGGGGCGATTCGCTTATTATATGATGATCCTTTTGGCTTTCCTGATTCTGCTGACCGCTCTGGGCTGGGGGGGAAGCTATTTTCT
>JAABRU010000337.1 GCA_011390755.1 Desulfobacteraceae bacterium
TTTCACCCAACGGGTGAAAAGGCGGGAACCGCTGAACCCCTGATATTTCCGGCCGGAAATCATTTTCAGGTCTGAGAATCGCTCAATTTAGGTATTAATGTGTAGCAAAACCTGATTTTCCTGCTTTTTGTGAGATCAGAAGAAGGATTATTCATCAATATTGGGGCGGATGCCGGATACCACCTGCAGCGCGCGGATGGCTTCTTCCAGACCGATTTGGTTGTCATTATTGGCATCCCATCTGCGCCTTTCTGCTGCCACTGAATTTTCACAACCTTCGTCTGTAGGTCCTGTAAGGGTTTCAATATTGATTTCAGCCCGTTCTGAAGAATTGCCCACAACAATCCTGCCTCCCCAGGGCTTTGTGACCAGCAGTTTTGAACCGTTCCTGTATACATTGATGATGGCAGTTTCACCCGGCACCGCACCGTCCGGCTGTCTGTTTTTATCATAAATCGGAATGGATATATTATACGTTTCATATTCCTCCCGCAATCCGTCCCGGTCTTCGGCAGCCGGAGAGAAAGGAATCAGATTTTCGTTTGTCACCACCAGCAGATATGTATCATCTGTATCCGAAGTTACGGGACTGCCATTAACGGAAATGGTTCCGGCAATGATAAAAGGCTGAAGCGGCCATGATGCTGCCCCGGCCTGCGCAGCGATACCGATGCAAAAACATATAATTATAATTTTTTTCAGCATGGTATTTCCCCCATAATAAAAATAATAAATATTTTTCTGTCCAAAACAGTAATCCGTTAAACACGGGATGTTTTAAACTATATAATATAATAATTTTTATCAATGGGGGAATTACTGTATTTGGGAAGTAGGATAAAACTACTTAACAGGCCTGTGGCGGATAAAAAAAAGTATAATCTTTATTCCGGCTCCTGTTAGGCGATTTCCAAATATGAATGTACCATCCCGAAAGAGTCACATACGGAAGGTTTGTGACAGGATGTCCGCCGTCAGACGCAGCCAAACTTTCCGTTTGGCACTCCTTTGGTACATTTTTTTCAGGAAATCACCTTATCCCTGCAGCGACAATTACGACAATTACAGGCAATGGTTCGGTAATTTTGATGATCTTGTAAAAAGCCGAAAAATCAGGTTTTGATACACATTAATATACTGATTTTATTAATAGCGACTTTCAAAAATCTGACTTTTTACGGGTTCATCAATTTTCTCTGATTTACAGGGCATAAAAATATAACTGTCTGAAATTATTAAATCTGAATATTTTGTTTGCGTTTTACAACCTGCTGAAATTATTCAGTCCGAATTTTTTTACCGAACTGTTGGGATAAGGAACCGGTACAAAATAACTTTCCTGTTTGAAAATCGGAACAGTCGCCTTTCAACAGGTCCGCAGAATGAGCAGGTTATTTCAGACGGATTCCTAACCTGAATTATTCACAAATCAGTTAGGATTGGAAAAGCATCATGCTGCCGGGCAAAAATTTATAAGATGCTGAAATCATTGTGTTAAACATAAAAGCAAGTTTTATTGAATATTTGCTCTATTGAAATACTCAGATTTTTTGTCCGGCAGTATGGAAAAGCATTATTTCCCCAGCAGGGCCAGCAGGGCATTTACATAAGAATTCATCCGCTCAGCCCGCTCGTTCATTTCCACTGAAGTATCCGCCAGTTTTTCAGCGATAAAGAAATTACTGTTTACCAACTGTTCGGTTTCCGAAAGCAGTTTCCGAATCTGCTCAATTCCCCCGGCCTGCATTTCGGAAGAATTGGCAATCTCTCCCACCAGTTCGCTGATCCGCTGTCCGCCGCTTTCCAGTTTTTCAAATGCCTGACTGGTTTCCGAAAAAAGTTTCGCCCCCTCATCCACTTTCCGGGCGGTATCTCCGACCCGTATGGCCGTATCTTTGGCGGCCTCGGCCGAACGCATGGAAAGATTCCTTACCTCATCGGCCACCACACCGAAGCCGGCCCCGGCATTTCCTGCGCGGGCGGCTTCCACTGCCGCATTCAGTGCCAGCAGACTGGTCTGGAATGCGATTTCATCTATCACGGATATAATTTTACGGGCCTCTTCACTGGATTCGGATATATCTTTAATAAATCCGGTCAGATGACTCATAGACTGATTGGCTTTCTGTATGTCCTTCGAAGAGTCCCGCACAATGTGATCCGCTCCGACCGCATTATCCGCATTTTTCCGCGTGGTGTCGGACACTTCTTCCAGAGAACCGACAGCTTTTGCCAGCGAATCCGCCAAAGCGGCCACCCCCCGGGAAAGCTCCTTGCTTGTGGAAAAAACCGCCTCGGAATTGGCTGCGGTTCCTTCAAATGAATTTTTCAGTCCCTGTATGACCTTATGCAGGGAAAGGGCAACGGAACGGTTCATTAAAATAGATGCAATGATGACCGGCAGGGTAATCAGAAAGATCAGTATGCTGAATATTGCGGATTTGTGCATGACACGGTTCAGTTTTTTTTCTGCTTCGCGGGTTGTCCGCAGAATACGGGTATCAGTTGCAGACATCATACGGTTCAGGGAATCTTCTTTTTCTTTCATATCTGTCAGAAGGCCGTTCAGCTCACCTGCTGCATGATGAAAAAGTCCAAGCAGTTTCCTGTATCTGTCCACATCCTTTTTCAGTTCTGTTCCGAAATCAGCAATTTCCTTTTCCGGTATATTCAGGGCTTTGAGTGTCAGTTCAAATTTATCCAGAATGGACAGGGGGTGATCCTGCGCATCCTGCGGTTCTTTATAATAATCCAGGCCCAGCCGGGTAAAACGGATGGAGATTTTCGACAGCATTTTGCTGTAATCGGCTGCCAGAATGGTCAGATGTTCCAAACCCGAAGCATCTTCCCCCAGGATAACCCGATCCAGGATTTTGTTGGAAACCGTTTTCCCCAGTGCATTCAGTTTCTGTTCCAGTTCCACATCCAGACTTTCAATTCTGTTGCGCAGTGCATTGACTTTTTCGCACTGATGCAGCACTTTCCGAATCTGTCCGGTATAATCATCCATCTGCTTCTTCAGTTGTTCATCCGCAGTGTTCCTGCCCAGAGCAGCAGCTTCGGCCAGCAGTTTCTCCCCTTTACTGTCCAGCAGACCGTCTCTTCCGTAAAAAGCTGTTACCAGCAAACGGGCTTCCCCGGTCACACCGGCCAGTTCTCTTCCCATAACCGCATTGCTGACAGAACGCCCCACTTCCGGCGTAAATTCGGTCTGCAGCACAATGCGGATTTGGTAAAAAGAAAAAAAGACCACAAATGTAATTGCCAGGAATACAGCGCAAATCATCAGGCTGATTGCCATGAGTTTTCCGGTGATATTTTTCCGGAAGAGAGAGGATATGGTTTTCATGGATATATATGTAATCCTGCTGCGGGATACAGTTTCATATTTCTCTTTTCATGCATTTGCCGACAGATTCTTTTAATGAGGCATTATAGGCTTCCAAATGTGTCAGATAGGCTTCATATCCTTTGAAAAGTTCTCCGGTGAGCAGATCGAAATAATCTTTTTGCAGTGCGGCCATATATGCACGGAATTCAGTTTCATAAGGCGTTCCCGGCCCTTTGTTTTTATGATTTTCCTCAATACTTACCCGGCGTTTTTCCAAATCCCGGCGGATTCTGGAAACATGCTGCCGCAGTTCTGCCAGCTCTTTCCGCTCGGCTTCCAGCTGCGCAGTTGTTTCTTCGGATTCATTCAGTTTTTTTTCCCAGAATTCTTTGTCTTCACCGGAAACGCATTTATAAAATACAATGGTCAGACTTTTTTTCTGGGAAGACAGGGTGGAAAGTCTGGATTCATGCTTTTTGCGGACATCTTCCAGTTCAACTCTTTTGGAAACCAGTGCATTGTAATCTTCCGCCAGTGTTCCGGCCATGGAATCGGGCACCCGGAAAGAGTTGCTGAAAAAACAGGCAAAAAGCAGAACCGTTATTGCTGTCCTATGGGTATTTTTCATATATTTGTCCTTAATTTATGTGTTTATGTATTTATGTTTCAAATCTGATGGTCTCGCAAAGAGTCCGAAACTCAGGTTTTGATACATACCGGCATTCTGATTTTATTCATGCGAATTCAGGTGGAATGTAACATATCCCTTGGGAAAACCGGTTTCCTGCCCCGGAGACCATGACATCAGAGGAAATTCTGCTGCTGACAGTCCGGTCGGAACGGACAGAGTCCGAACCGGTATTCTGAATATCTTCAGATGCTGAAAGATTTTCTCAACAGGGGGTGTTGCATTACAGAATTAGGGTGTAATGTAACTCAGAGCCTGTCCGAAAACCTGTCTTTCGGTATTCTGCCCCCCTGTTTTCACCGGTGCCTAAAATCGGTTTCGGAGGTTTTCGGACAGACTCTAACCTAAATTGAGCGGTTCTCAGACCTGAAAATGATTTCCGGCCGGAAATATCAGGGGCTCAGCAGTTTCCGGCTCTTCACCCGCCGGGTGAAAAGCGTAAAACAGGCAAAGTTCCGCTTACCGG
>JAABRU010000162.1 GCA_011390755.1 Desulfobacteraceae bacterium
ACCGCCCCTGTCGGAGATGAGCCTGGAAACCGAGGCTCTGATGCGGAATGTCCGGGATTTTTCTGAAAAGATTCTGGCTTTGCGCGGGGAAATGAGCGGGGATGTCAGTGCGATTCTGGAAAGTATTGATGATCCGGGACGGCTGGCGGATCTGGTTTCCACCAATCTTCGTCTGAAGCTGGAGGAATCCCAGATGATTCTGGAAATTGCAGATCCTGTTGAACGGCTGCGCAGGGTGAATGAATATCTTTCGCGGGAGGTGGATCTTTCCACCATGCAGGCCAAAATCCAGTCTGATGTCAAAGATGAAATTTCCAAAAGTCAGCGGGATTATTATCTGCGGGAGCAGCTGCGGGCCATTAACCGGGAACTGGGGGAAGATGATGACCGGCTGCGGGAAATTGAGGAATACCGGAAAAAAATCAAAAAGGCGCGTATGTCCAAAGAGGCGCGGGAAGAGGCGGGGGTGCAGCTGAAACGACTGGAGCAGATGCATCCGGAATCTTCCGAATCCGTCATTATCCGCACCTATCTGGACTGGCTGGTGGAACTGCCCTGGCAGAAATCCACCAAAGACATGCTGGATATTCACCTTGCCCAAAAAGAACTGAACAGGGATCATTACGGTCTGGAAAAAGTCAAGGACCGGATTTTGGAATACCTGAGTGTACGGAAACTGAATCCGGATATGAAAGGTCCCATTCTCTGTTTTGTGGGCCCGCCGGGGGTGGGGAAAACTTCCCTGGGCCGCGCCATTGCCACTGCCATAAAACGCAGGTTTGTGCGCATTTCCCTGGGCGGAGTCCGGGATGAGGCTGAAATCCGGGGACACAGGAGGACATATATCGGCGCGCTGCCCGGCAGGATTATCCAGAGTATAAAGCAGTGCGGAAGCAACAATCCGGTATTTATGATGGATGAAATTGACAAACTGGGATCGGATTTCCGGGGCGATCCTTCCTCGGCACTGCTGGAAGTCCTGGATCCGGAGCAGAATCCCAATTTCAGCGATCATTATCTGAACCTGGCCTTTGATCTCTCCGGTGTCATGTTTGTCCTTACGGCCAATATGACCGATACCATTCCTTCCGCGCTCCTCGACCGCATGGAAATTATCCGCCTTTCGGGATATACGGAAGAGGAAAAACGGATTATTGCAGAAAAACATCTGATTCCCCGGCAGATCAGGGAAAACGGTCTGAAATCCGGGCAGATTTCTTTCAGTTCCGCTGTTCTGAAACAGATTATCAGCGAATACACTTCCGAAGCCGGTCTGCGGAATCTGGAACGGGAAATCGGGGCCATCTGCCGGAAAAATGCGCGCAAAATTGCTGAAGGGAACAAAGGCCCTTTTGTCATCAGCAAAAAGAACCTGCACAAATACCTGGGCGCGCCCAAATATTTTCCGGAAATGGATCAGGAGGAAAGCCAGATCGGCCTTTCCACCGGTCTGGCCTGGACCGAAGTGGGCGGGGAAGTGCTGTATATAGAGGCATCTCTGTTTCCTGGCAAGGGGGAGATGCTTATTACCGGGCAGATTGGGGAAATTATGCAGGAATCGGCCAGGGCTGCGGTCAGTTATATCCGGTCCAACCTGTTTATGCTGGGACAGGAGGACAATTATTTTGAAAATCTGGATATTCACATCCATGTTCCGGCCGGGGCCATTCCCAAAGACGGGCCTTCTGCGGGAATTTCCATGGCAACGGCCCTGATTTCCGTGATTACACAGACCCCTGTTGATCAGTATGTGGCAATGACCGGAGAAATTACGCTCCGGGGCCGGGTACTTCCCATCGGCGGTCTGAAAGAAAAAGCCCTGGGTGCCCTGCGCGGCGGTATCCGCACCCTGATTCTTCCGGAAAAAAACAAAAAGGATATGGAAGAGGTGCCGCCCAATGTGAAACGGAAAATCAAATTCATCCCTGTGAAAAATATGGATGAGGTGCTGCCCTTTGCCCTGGGAAAAGATTTTTTGAAGAAAAAAAAGGGCAAAGACGGGAAGACCGGGTAAGCAGATGAAAATACTGGCAGTGGACACGGCAACAGAGAGCTGCGGTGTTGCCCTCAGTGAGGGGGAGCATCTGATTGGCGAAATCACAAACCGCCGGAAGCAGACCCATTCCCGGCATGTTTTGGGGATGATAGATGCCCTGCTGCGGATGTGCGGAATGGGGGCAGGGGATGTGGAGGCCTATGCCGTATCGGCAGGCCCTGGCAGTTTTACGGGGCTGCGCATCGGTATCAGTACGGTGAAAGGCATGGTGCTGGCCTCGGGGAAGGATATGGTGGGGATTTCGGTGCCTGATGTGCTGGCGGCACAGGTTTTTCCGGGTTCCTGCCCGGTATGTGTTCTGCCGGTATGTGTTCTGACAGATGCGAGAAAGGGCGAGGTCTATACGGCCCGTTACCGGTATGAATCGGGAATGCTGAAAAAAATCAGCGGTGAACAGGTGCTTGCTCCGGAAGAGGCCCTTTCCGGTATTGAGGGGGACTGTCTTTTTGTGGGCAGGGGCGCGGAGCTGTACCGCAGCCGGATAGAGGGAAAACTGGGGAAACATGCCCGGTTTGCCCCGCCGGAATGCAATATTATCCGTGCATCTGTTCTGGCCCGTCTGGCATGGCAGCGACTGCGGAAAGGGGAAAGGGATAATGCAGCGGCCTTTGGCCCCCGCTATATCCGCAAATCCGATGCGGAGCTGGGATTTGGAAAAAAATAAAAGGGCAGCGGGGAAAATTTCGCGGATAGATCCGCCAACGGGCCCCGGGGTGTGCAGCATCCCCCGGCGGACGGGGATTTGATCTGCTGTCAGTAAGAGGACTGAGCCAATGAAAGAGACTTTGGAGGAAACAGAGAAAAGTATCCGGGAAATCGAAAGATCCCTGGATAATATTTCCCACAACCAGCTGCTGCTGAGGAACTGGAAGCATCTGAGAAATGCCATTGAAAAAAAACTGGTGATGGAAAAATGCAAAAAAAATGAGGAAAGAGATGGGAAGTCAGTATAAAGAAAATTATTCGGTCAAACATCCGCCGGGCACGCAAAGCGATCCGGCCATAGAGACGGCTCTGCCGGAAATGGTGAAAGAAGGGCGCATATCCTGCGCTGCTGCCCACGGCCTGGCAAAACGCCTGAATGTCAGTCCCGCGGCTGTGGGACTGGCAATGGATATGCAGAATTTCCGCATCAGCAGATGTCAGCTGGGTTTATTCGGCCATACCCCCGAAAGACGGATTGTCAAAGCGGCAGAAGAAATCCAGCCCCGGGCGGAAGAGGCTGTCCGGGATGCGCTGAAAAACGGGCGACTGGCCTGTATTGATGCCTGGGGTATTGCGAAAAAACTTTCGCTTTCCCGCATGGAAATCGCGGGTGTCTGTGAAGCACTGCAGATCCGGATTTCCCCCTGTCAGCTGGGAGCCTTTTGATGAACAATCCGGTTTTTTTTGTGGGCGCAGGCCCCGGTGATCCCGAACTCATTACGGTAAAAGGGCAAAAGGCTTTGGCTGATGCCGATCTGGTAATTTACGCGGGTTCCCTGGTTCCCGAAGCCCTGCTGCAATGGACAAAAGAGGGCTGCGGGCATATCAGCAGTGCGGGGCTGCATTTGGAAGAATTTGTGGAAATGATGGCGGATGCCTGGCAGAAGGGGAAAAAGGTGGTGCGTCTGCATACGGGGGATCCGTCACTTTACGGTGCCATCGCGGAGCAGATCGCGGAGCTGAAAAAACGCAGTATTCCCTTCCGGGTGATACCGGGGGTTACCGCTGCATTCGGTGCGGCCGCGGCTATGGGCATTGAATACACCCTTCCGGAAATTACACAGACCCTTATCCTGACCCGCATGGCCGGGCGCACACCGGTTCCGGAATCTGAAAGTCTGGAAGCACTGGCAAAGCACCGGGCCTCTATGGTTGTGTACCTGAGTATTTCCATGATTGAGCGGCTCGGCAGAATCTTGGCGGAATCTTACGGGGAAGATGCACGGGTTGCGGTTGCCTGCTGTGTGAGTCAGCCGGAAGAAAAGATATTTTATACCACGGTAAAAGAACTGCCGGAACTGGTGAAAAAAGAGAATATCCGCAGGCAGGCAGTGGTGATTGCGGGTCCTGCCCTGAATGCGGAATTACAGGAAGGCAGCCGGAAATCCCGTTTGTATGACAAAGATTTTTCCCATGAATTCAGAACCTGAAATTTCTACAGAAAAAAGAGAATATGAACTCCGACGCAAGTACATGGTTTGATAAAGACAAAAGACTGGAACAACTGGACGAATATATTCGTACCGCGGGGAAAACCCGCTTCGGTTCCGAAGAACTGGATGAATCGGCCAAGGCCGAAAGAGTACGGCAGCATTTTAATTCCGTTGCAGAAAAATATGATATGATGAATACCCTCCTGAGCATGGGCATTCATTATCTGTGGAAATATCAGGCCGTCCGTATGCTTGGTCTGAAACCGGGGGATAAAGTGCTGGATGTCTGCGGCGGAACCGGGGACCTTTCCATTATGGCCGATAAAATTATCGGCCCCCGGGGAAAGGCTTTTGTCTATGATATTAACTGGGAAATGATGAAGGCCGGCCGCATGAAATCCGGCAATGCCCGGCACCGGAAACGCATCTCTTTTATTCAGGGCGATGCGGAATCCATTGCCTTTCCGGACAACAGTTTTGACGCGGTTATGGTGGGTTTTGCCATCCGCAATATTACCCATATGAAACAGGCTTTCCGGGAAATGCACAGGGTGCTGAAACCGGGCGGCAGATTCATGTGTCTGGAATTTTCCCGGCCCGTATGGCCCTGGTTCTGCAAACTTTATGATTTCTACTCCTTCCGCATTATGCCCTTCCTCGGAAACCTCATCGTCGGTTCCGAAACCGCCTACACCTGCCTGCCCGAAACCATCCGCTCCTTTCTTTTGCCGGACGAACTTTCGGAAGTGTTCCGGGAAACCGGTTTTGGAAATGTGAAATACAGACTGCTGACCAACGGCATTGCCGCAGTGCATAATGGGAAAAAATAGAACCGGGATATAATCAGCAGATCGGAAAGTTTCCGGAGGAGTGCAAAAACTGTATTTCTGCATGGGGCAGGGGCCCTGCAAAAATACAATTTTTGCACTCCGGGACAGTCGTAAAACCGTATCCGGGGAAAACTTTTCGATATACTTAGGACTTACGCAGTTGAAATATAATCTGCTGTTTTTATTGACTGCCATTTTTTAAGGCATATAATAAATTCAAACAGTTAAAATTCAACTGCGTAACTCCTAATACTGATAATGACCGGCATGATGCATATCAATGCCATTGACTTGATTAGGCCGGAAATGATTTTCCCGGAGTTCCGGACAGAAAGTCCGGGATGCTGAAATAATTCGGATTTTCGCACTCCGTGCAGCCTGACCCGTTCCCGGACTCCGCCTGGGAACGCATGGGGTGAGGCTCTGCCTCACACACTGCCGGAGCCCGGGAACGGGTTGAAACTTTCATGCTTCGTTGTGAGTCAGGGCTCATGGCCGTTTATATGAAAGTGTCTGCGAAAAACCGGCCCTTCGGTCTTCATTTTCGCACTCCGTGCAGTTTTCATGCTTCGTTGTGATTGTATATCATGGCCGTTTATATGAAAGTGTCTGCGAAAAACCGGCCCTTCGGTCTTCATTTTCGCACTCCGTGCAGCTTTCATGCTTCGTTGTGAGCGGAAGCTCATAGCGGTTTATATGAAGATATTTAATACTTAATGATTGAAGCAGATTAGAGATACGCACGGCAGTGCGTTTCCGGGCTGTGTCAGCGGTTCCGATTATCAAAAAACTCCATGCTGCCGTGAAGCATCGGTTTTGGGCCGGACCTGAGGGAAAATAATGAAGATTTATAAAATATTCCGGAAAAACTTTCAGGAATACCGCAAACCGCCGCCCCTGGCACTTCCCCATCAGATTCGGCGGAAACGTCTGTATATTCTGCCCACGGGACATGGCATTCTGTTTATGCTTGTTCTTTTCGGTATGCTTATGGGCTCGGTAAATTATAACAATAATCTGGGTTTTCTGCTTACTTTTCTGCTGGGCAGTATGTCCTTTGTTTCCATGATGCACACCTATCGGAACCTGCTGGGCCTTGAAATTGTTTCTGTGCGTTCTTTTCCGGTGTTTGCCGGGGAAAATGCCCGTTTCAGTGTGATTGTGAGGGGAGGAAAAGCCGGACGGACGGCCCTGCGTTTTCAGCTGCCGGGCGGGCGGGAAGTGTGCCGGGATATTCTGCCGGAGCAGGATAATGATGTGGATATTTCCATTCCGGCAAAAAAACGGGGTTTGCTGAAACCCGGTCTGCTGATTTTTTCATCCCGCTATCCTTTGGGTTTGTTTCGCACATGGGCCAAATGCAATTTCAGTCTGGAATGCCCGGTTTATCCCCGGCCCCTTTCCGGCCCTCTCCGCATGACAGCCGGGAAAACAAAAAAAGCCCGGGATACGGGGGAAAATGCGGGAAGCGGATCTGACGATTTTGAAAGCATCCGCGCGTATCAGCCCGGAGACCCCATGCAGCATATTTCCTGGAAAGCCTTTTCCAAAGGGCAGGGACTGATGAGCAAAAAGTTTACCGGTCTGGCCGGAGCCTCTGTTTTTCTGGACTGGGCCGCAGTGGACGGAAAGGATACGGAAAAAAGACTTTCCCGCCTCTGCGGCATGGTACTCAAGGCGGCGCGCCTTGATCTGAATTACGGGCTCAGACTTCCCGGTCTTACTGTTGATTTGGGCAAAGGCGAAGGGCATAAGCACAAATGCCTGAAAGCACTGGCCATGTTCGGAATTTCAGAAAGGGGGCAGGACATCTGACACCTGCTGCGGCAGGGCATGAAGAGTCTGTCCGAAAAGCTGTTCTCCGCTGTTTTAACTCCTTACTTCCACCGGGTGTAAAAATCTGTTTCGGAGGTTTTTGGACAGGTTCTAATTCCCCTTTTTCCTGTCCGGAGTAACTGCGGGATGGTATGACTCCAAAAGCCTTTGAATCCTTGTTCCCAGGGTCTGGTGTTCGACCGCGGAATTTTTCCGGAGCACATTGGACATAATGACAACCATATAATGCAGACGCGGCCTTTCTGCGGGATATTCCACGATAGCCAGTGAATTCATCATATTCCATACATTTCCCCGGTACTTTCCGCATGTAAATCCCGGTTCGGACCTGCATTTGTACAATGAACCGGATTTAAAATAGACTGCCGCCTTTGCCAATGCCGGGGAAGATGCATAACGGATTCTCCGCTGTGTCATATACAGCAGACGTTTGATTTCTCTGCTGGAAAAGGTATCTGCAATTTTTCCCTGTTCCAGTTTCAGCAGAAACTGCATAAGGGAACGTGCATTGGCCCGACTGTTGCTTTTGCCGGGCACCAGCTGTTTGCCCCGCCATGTGAAAAAATTTCCCTGCCGCAGCTGCTCCGTATCAAAACCGTTTCGCTGCAATGGCTCGTGGAGAGAAGTAAAGAGCAGTTGGGAAAGTTCGGATTTTGGTGTTTCCCGGAAAAAAGCCCGGATGTCTTTTTCTTCTGCCGGAAGATTTTTTCCGAAATTCCGGAGCAGAAGCAGTTCCCGGATGACCATGCTGGCGGCAGCATTGGAACTGGCCGACATCATCCAGTCCAGGTAGGTATAAAGGGAAGCCTGATCTCCGATTTGCAGGGGCCGGTGATACAGTTTCTTTTTTTCCGGATTCCAAAAGGGGACTTTGTGATGATCGGAAAGGATAAATTCATCCGCGGTAATCATTCTTGTCCGCAGAAGATGCAGACGGCTTTCAGTATCGTCGGGATAAATATCCGCCAAAGCCTGAAACAAAGCGAGGGCCACAATAATTTTTCCCACACTGCCGGGATTATAATTTGCCCCCCCCCGGTGCTCCGCGTAGAGGGGCGATGCAGGGTTTGTCAAATCCAGCACGGCAATTCCGTACCGGGATGCCTCTCTGCCCAGCAGACGGACAATTGCCCCGGTAAATTCCGGATCCGGGGCCGGAATTTCCGATTCAGCCCGATCTGTCAGGCGCAGATCTGTTTGTTCCAGCGGCAAAAAAGCCCCGGAAGGCTGCTTCGGTCCCCGGATTTTTCCTTCTGCCGCAAGCCGGTATCCCTCCAGACGCAGGATACGGGTGAATCCGTCCCCGTCCAGGGGATAAGCAAAGGCCCGAAGACTGAAAAGAAAACACAGTGCATACATTGATGCACACATTATAATGACAGGCCCCAAAAATTTTGAATATAATTTCATATAGTTCCTCTTTTTGTTCTGGAGACAGGATATTGTCCGGAAAAAGCGCCGGAGGATTTATCAGATTCTGAAAAGCAGCAAAGGAGAGGGGCAGAGAGCATCCATTTCTTTTAAATCTGATGCGGCGCAGTAGCCTTTGGATATATAACCTTCCTCCAGTCCCCGCTGTGTAATTACCTGAATATGGGTATGGTAAAACCAGTTGCCGTTTTCATGGAAATCACCGGTTTCGGCAAATGCCTCCCCGGCCCGCAAACTGCTGCGGACTTTGGGAAGTGATGTCCGGCACAAATGACCGTAGAAACTGTAAAAGGTTTCAAATTCCCTGCTTTCATGGCGCAGGAGGACGAATCCGCCGTAATTGCCTTCGCCGCTTTCATACCCGCTTTCCTGCACCAGGGCATCCAGAGGGGCACGGAGTGCTGTGCCCAGGGGCACAATGACATCCAGTCCCAGGTGGTAAAACCGCTTTTCTTCCACCATTTGGGGACAGCTGCCCAGCAGGGAATCCCGTCTTTCCAGGTAAGCGGCGATGCCCCAGGAATATTTTTCTCCCATTTCTTTTTCCAGTATCTGCTGAAATGCCGCCTGATCCCGCACATCCATTTCGGATAATATGGGATTTTTATATGACATATCAAACACAAAGGGAGGGCCGGAGAGATTGTTGAAAACCGGGACATGCCGGATGCCGTGCTGATACAGAAAATAGGGATATTTCATAATTTCCTTTCACAATAGGAGTTACGCAGTTGAAACATAAGTCACTGTTTTTATTGACTGTAATTTTTTGATATACATAATAAATTCAAACAGTTAAAATTCAACTGCGTAAGTCCTGCACAAATAAAGTTCGATGATCCCGCAAAAAAATCGGAAATCAGGGTTTGAAACAGATTAATATGCTGATTATGCTATGAAAAATCATAAATTCTGACTTTTTACGGTGTCATCAGGTTCAGGATGGTCGAAACATTTTCCGGAAAACCGGGTATAATGCTTCTGCCATCATCAGGTCTTCCGGGGTGGTAATTTTGATATTGAAACGACTGCCCGGTATTATGCGGATTTTTTTTCCCGTCCGTTCCGCCAGGGATGCGTCATCCGTTCCCCGGTATCCGGTCTGCTGTGCGGATTCATGGGCTGCGCGGATCAGATCATACTGAAAGGTCTGGGGGGTCTGGGCCAGCCATATTTTTCCCCTGTCCAGTGTGTTTACTGCATTGCCCCGGGCATCCGCCTGTTTCAGAGTGTCGGATGCGGGGATAGCCAGCATGGCCGCGCCGTATTTTTCCGCGTATGCCACAGTGGATTCAATCTGTTCCGGCAGCACAAAAGGGCGGACACCGTCGTGGATAGCCACAATGCCTCCGTATTCCCCGGCCGCCAGCACTCCGTTCCTGACCGAATCCTGCCGCTCTTTTCCTCCGCTGATGATACGGATTCTTTTACGGAGGGTGAAAGCGGAGAGAACAGAATCCCGGCAGAAATCCTGATCATTTTCCGGAACGACCAGGAAGATACGGGAGAGGGATTTGCAGGCATCAAAAGCCCTGAGGCAATGGCAGAGAAGCGGCTCCCCCGCCAGGCAGAGGTACTGCTTCCGGGTATTTCCGCCCATGCGTATGCCCCTGCCGCCTGCCACAATAACTGCGGATACGCTCATGGAAAAATTAGCAGCCATTCAGCATTCATTCTCTCAGGTATTTCAGGGGATAGGGGAGGGGGACCTCTTTTCCCATTGAATCTTCGCCATAATTGACACCGGCCAGGATTTTCAGATCATGAAGTGCCCTTATATCCCCTTTAAAGGAAATTTTTTTGATGTTTTCATTCTGGATCTTTCCCCCGGCCCACATAATATCCAGTATACTGCCGGCATCAAAACGGCTGTCTCCCACACACAGTTCCACCGGACAGCCGTAATGCTGTACCACTTTCGCCACCATCATGCTGGGGCGGTTGTGAAATCCTCTGGGTTCCGGCAGGCCCACTTTAATTACACCGGTCTCAATATTCTGCTTGAGAATTTCCCAGGCGAGTTCTTTGCCTCTGGAGAGAAAATGGCAGGTATAATACAGACCGTAATTGATGGTGCGATCCAGAAGGGTGTCCGGGTCCACCAGGAAAGAAAGCTGGTTGCGGACTTTTTTGTAAATATCTTTATACCCGGCCTCATGGAGATGCCGTTCATAAAAATGGAGAAAACGCCCCATCATCTGGAGAATATGGAAAACAACGGAAAAATGGCTTCGCAGATCCTTAAGTTTCCGCTGACCGAATTCATATCCGCCGTGAATGACATAGGTGTCAAAGGAGGACTGAAGGTTATGTACCAGCATTTCATAACGGCGTACTTCCACTTCATTGATGGATTCCGGAACCAGTTCTTTTATTTTTGCAGCGCTGTAGGGTTCAAAAAATTCATGCTGGTCAAAATGCTCTGCTACCTTAAGAAAATCATTGGCAATTTTGACCACATGCTGTTTCTGCTGGTACTTTTCCTCATCATTGATATTGTATTCCAGCCGTTCTCCGGTTGTTATGGCCGGGAAATCTTCACTTTCAAAGCCTTCCGGGGGAATGGGAATCTTCAGCCTTCTGGCTTCATCCAGAATCACCAGGGCTGTTCTTTTGAGGGATTTGGTAATCAGATCCAGGTTTTTACAGCCTTCGCTTTCAAATTTCCCGGTGTCTTTCAGGTTATAAAAGACCAGGCGGTTGAGAATATGTTTCTGACTGTATCCTCCGAGACTGACATGCCGCACAGCGGCTGTCAGTTCCCGGTAGAGATACCAGTCCTTATTGTTTTTCGCACCGTGAAAATCCAGAAAACTTTCCAGCACCTGGGAGGTTCCGATAAGTTTGGAGAAAAGTTTTTTGGTAAAATCCCTGCCCCCCGCCGGTGCGTCCGGACCGGCAAGAAAAAGACAGCATTTCAGATAATCGTATGAAAACAGACATATCTTATCTTTGAAAGTATTTCCGTATTCACACTTTCGGTTTTCCATTTTTTACATCATATCCTTTTGGGTTTCGGAAACAGCTGTATCCAGTTTGGCTTTCAGACTTGGGGGCAGTCCTTCAATATCCACATTGAGAAAACCCCGGACAATGGTGGATACGGCTTCATCTTCATCCAGTCCCCTTGCCATGAGATACTCAATTTCCCGCCGGTCAATTTTTCCCACGGCAGCCTCATGGGACATTTCAACCCCCGGAACCGTTGCCCGAAGTTCCGGTACGGCATGCATCAGTCCTTCATTGAGAATCAGCCCCTTGCATTCCAGGTGGGCTTTGATTCCGGGATAATTCCCTACCAGATCCCCCCTGGCAATAATGGTACCGCCCGATGTGATTCCCCTTGAAATGATTTCCGCACGGGTGTTCGGCGCATTCAGGATAACCCGTGAACCGACATCCAGATGGCTGCCTTTGGCTGCAACCAGTACACTGTTAAAACGGGCCACAGCATTTTCCCCGTCCAGATATGTGGTGGGAAACATCTGCAGATTTCCCACCGGTTTCAGGGAGATATAATTGGAAACCAGTATGCCTCCGGCTTCCACATGGGTAACGGTACGGGGACGCACACTGACTTTTTCGCCCCATTCGTGGATCATGGTAAAGGTGAGCCGGGCACCTTTTTTTACATAAAATTCCGAAACCCCCACATGCAGTCCCTTTGTAAGATGGGGGGCGGTGGCGCACCCGGTAATGATATGAATTTCGGAATCTTCTTCGGCCACCACAATATTATGGACATTCTGGGAAAAACCCTCTTTGGCAATATAGAGACAGGACTGCACGGGCTGCGCGATTTTTACGCCCGGCAGTGTGCGGATGAAATAACCTTCATGGGGAATTTCTTTGACCTGTGCGGTAAATTTGTCCGTATCCGGGTTTACACTTTTCCATATATAATCCCGCAGCCATTCATATCGGGCCGCCGCCTGGGAAATTCCCATAATCTCAAGCCCGTCCCGGTGGGATTTGCAGTGGATGACCGAGCGGTCTTTCTGGATAAAGGAACCGGCCCGTGCATTTTCCTGTGTATCCACCCCGACATCCAGCAGTCTGGACGCATCCGCTGGTTCCATACGCGTCAGTTCCGTCAGGTAGTCATGATCTGCTGCATCGGTTTCAAATCCGGCAGGGTCAATATCTTTTATATCCGTATCTATATCGTACATCTGGCACACCCCTCATAACCGCGTTGTCTGATCCATTTGAGTATTTCCCGTGCATTTCGTGTAAAACACAGCACCCCCTCATACAGCACCCTTCCCTTATCCGCGGTAATATAATCCAGGATATGGCCGGTATGGGTAATAACCAGCGCGGACTTGGCAGTATCGGAGGCACGGTTGACAAAAGGCCCGTCAGAGGGGGCGGGACACTGAATGCCCCTGCCCAGAAGAAGATTAATGGTTTCTCCCACCAAAGCCATGTTTTCCAGATCCACACCGGATTCGGGTTCGTCCAGCAGCACCAGATCCGGCTGCTGCGCCATCAGCTGCAGCAGTTCGGAGCGTTTGATTTCCCCTCCGGAAAAATTATGGTTCACATCCCTGTCCAGAAATTCGGAAAAATTCAGTTCCCGGGCCAGTTTTTCCACATCGGCCCCGCCCTGCATTGCCCCGCAGATTTCCACAATATTCCGGGTTTTCAGGCCGTTGATGGTCGGCGGTCTTTGCAAAGAGATGCCGATGCCCAGCTGTGCCCTTTCATGAATGGGCATATGGGTAATATCTTCCCCTTTGAAGGTGATTTTTCCGTGGGTGATATGGTATCCGGAAAATCCCATCAGGGTCATCATCAGGGTGGTTTTCCCGGATCCGTTGGGGCCGAAAAGGATATGGGTTTCTCCCCTGGGCACTTCCATATTGATGTTTTTCAGAATGGGCTTTCCGCCCACTTCCACTTTCAGTTCCTCAATTAACAGCATGAATCATCTCTGTTTTTATGATTAAGATTAATAAATATGATCGGATCCGCCGTAGCTGTTTCAATCCTGTGCAATAAACGGGTGTATGCAGATATTATAATATTTTTTGCATTTGTCAATATTCTTGGGAAGGGGAATGAAATATTTCCCCATGCTCCAATATCCGCATCCCGCGCGGTTCTTTGCGGAACCTTCGGAATGACGGTTCTGCGGATGCTGAAAACAGAGGAAGCTGTTTTTGATGATTCCGTAAAAAAGAACAGGACTGACACAGTTGTGCTCCGTAATCAGCGTCCGGGGCATGGGGGACCTGTCATGACCTGCTTCTTTTAAAAGTACCGATGCCAGTCCCGGCGAATAAACTGCCATGCAGAAGCACGGAGAATGTTCATTTACCGGCAAATCCGACGGCAGATTATTAAGAGACTGTCCCAAAACCTGTCTTTCGGTATTCTGAACCCCTGTTTTTACCGGAACCAAAAATTGATGATCTCGTAAAAAGTCAGAAAATCAGGTTTTGATACATATTAACACTCTGATTTTATTAATAGCGATTTTTGAAATTTGGACTTTTTACCGATTCATCAAAAATTGCTTTCAGAGGTTTTCGGATAGGTTTTAAATGGGATTGGTATGAGGTCACAATTTCAATCCTGACAATGCAATAAGCGTTTGGCAAAAAACAACGGGGTTTTTTTAAATCTGATGCCTTGGATTGACAGTGTTTACGGCATTATCAAAAAGGGAGGTTATTTCTTTCCCGACCCCAGGGGACTTCCGGACTTTTTACCGGTTCAAAAAATATTTTTCTATCATTTCATCTCCGGGTATGGCTTCTTTGTTCAAAAAAGCCAGCAGGTGTTTCTGCAAAGAGACCAGCACTTGGGGGAGGGATATTTTCTGTCCGCATTCTTTTTCCATTGTGCTCATCTTTATATTGTGCAGACCGCAGGGATTGATCCATGAAAAGGGGGTCAAATCCATATTCACGTTCAGGGCCAGTCCGTGAAAAGTAATCCAGTGGCGCACGGCCACCCCGATGCTGCCCAGTTTCCGTTTTCCCACCCACAGACCCCGGTTTTCCGCATCTCCCCGGGCTGCAATTCCCCATTCCCCGACAGTGCGCACCATCACTTCTTCCAGTCCTTCCACATATTCCCGCACTCCCATCCGGCAGCGGTTTATATCCAGAATGGGATAAACAACAATCTGCCCCGGCCCGTGAAATGTAATATTGCCGCCTCTCTCAATCCGGAAAATCCGGATACCTTTTTCTGCCAGCAGCTCTTCTGAAACAATCAGGTTTTCCCGCCCCCCGCTGCGGCCCAGGGTGAAAACCGGGGGATGTTCCAGGGCCAGCACCGCATCCTCTGCAATTTCCTTTTCTTTTTTGGCTCTTACTATCTGCTGCTGCAGATGCAGGGCTTTTTCATAGGATGTGGGGGGAAGCCCGATCCATATAATCTTTTCGGGGGAATCTGTTTTCATGTTATAATTTTTATTTTTCAGATGCCTAACCTGAATTATTCATAAATCAGTTTTTTGCAGCAAATACAGAAAGACACAAAAAACTGAGTTTTGAAGCCGTATTTTCGTATAGCAAATTAATCAGTAACTTATCTGCCGGGGACTAAAACATGTGAATAATGCAGGCTAAGGGTATATAATTTTTCCCGTTGGGAAACTCCGGCTTTGCAGGGACGTTGGCCCGGAAATGCAGCCTCCTTTGCGGGGGCTTGAGTTTCAATGCCGTTGAGTTAAAAAGCAGTATAATCTCCATAGCCTGCATTATTTATAAATTCTGATAACTCTCCGAAAATAGAGAAAATACTGAAAACCGGCTTTATTACCCGGTTAGTACGGGAAAGCATAGCATAAAGAAGAGGAATTGTCATGAAACAAAAGAGATCTAAGCAAAACAGGGCGCGGAAAGAAATCTGTTATGCCTTCAGTTTCAAAAATCTGTATCTGTTTTTTTCTGTTTCATGGGGAGTGTGGAATAAAACAGAGAAAGGGGAACATACGGAATTTCGAGCTTATGAGCGATAAACCGCTCACTGTGAATCCGTCAGATTATCTGACAGAATACCGGCCGCCCCGCGAAACAGGAAAACTGTCTGCTCATTTTATCCTGCATTATTCATACGTCTCGCCAAAATCAGGATATATTCAGGATATATTATTGATATAGGACTTACGCAGTTGAAATATAATCTGCTGTTTTTATTGACTGTCAATTTTTAAGGCACATAATAAATTCAAACAGTTAAAATTCAACTGCGTAAGTCCTATGATAAATAAAATAAATCAGAAATACGGTTTTAAACTCCGGTTTTTTCTTTTTCTTAATGCAGCAGCATTATCCCCTGAGGGAGGGGGCCAATGCTGCTGACTTAAGGTGTGGGGGCCTATTGCATACGCCCTTCCTCCGGTCGCGGGTGCGTATGCAATAGGCCCCTGTGGAAAAAATATTCCTCAGAGCTTATTTTTCAAACACGCTCTGAAAGAAGCAGAAAAATGGTGGGATGACAGAAAAAAAAGCGTCCGGCCTAGTGTCATGTCAACATTTAAATGACGGGTTGGATTTCCGTAGGGCGGGCACATGTTTTTCCGTGCCCGCCACCCGGTGGGCAGCGCTGCGCTTCTGCCCACCCTACAAAAAATTCAGGGCATTAAATACCCGTCAGTTTAACCTTGACAAAGCACTAGTGCTTTGTCAAATCTAAAAATTAGGATATGCCTGATTTCATTCGGGGACAGAGACAAGGCATGCCTTGTCTCTGGCATCCCTGCAATGAAATGACAATCCTAAAATTAAGCAATGACAAAGCACTAGGCCATGATCCTGATCTGATGAACATACTGCCGCTCCCGTATCATGCCGCGAAATGAATGGCAGTCTGTTTTTTCTTTTCAGACTCAGCAGATCGAAAAGTTTTCCCCGGATACGGTTTTACGACTGTCCCGGAGTGCAGAAATTATATTTCTGCACGGCAGCAGAGCTTGTTCGGAAACATTTCCGAACAGAGATGAAAGCAGGATAAAGAGATTATCCGCACAATATAAGGGCACAGGTAAGGAAAAACCGGTCTGTTCCGGGAAA
>JAABRU010000163.1 GCA_011390755.1 Desulfobacteraceae bacterium
ATGAGGAAACCAAGGACCTGCTGTATAATCTGGCTCTGGACTATGAAAGAAAACGGCAGTACAACAAGGCGGCCTCGGTATATGAATATATTGAGAAATATGATCCGGAATATAAAAATATCTCCCGGAGAAGACAGAAACTGCAGCAGGCCAGTGAAACCATGGTATTCGGGGACGGCGGACTCGGCGGCGGTACCGCGGGCGGGGACCCCCTGCTTTCGGGGAATTCCGAAACCCGTCCCACCCTGGGCCGTTATGAAGTCATGAAGCAGCTGGGCAAAGGCGCTATGGGAGTTGTCTATCTGGGGCAGGATCCGAGGATCAACCGGACAACGGCCATCAAAACCTTCCGCTTTACCGAAGATTTTGAAGCCGAAGAAGCCGGAAAAATGAAAGAAAAATTTTTCCGGGAGGCCGAAAGCGCGGGAAAACTCTCCCATCCCAATATTGTAAGCATTTATGATGCCGGGGATGAGCATGATCTGGCCTATATTGCCATGGAATTTCTGGACGGAAATGATTTTCAGAAATACACCAAAAAGAAAAACCTGCTTCCCATGCGCAAGGTCATTGATTATGTGGCGGATATTGCGGACGGACTGGACTATGCCCACCAGAACGGCATTGTTCACCGGGATATCAAACCCGCCAATATTATGCTGCTGAAATCCGGTGTGGTCAAAATTACGGATTTCGGCATTGCCCGCATTACGGCCACCTCCCAGACCCAGACCGGTGTGGTCAAAGGCACCCCCCATTATATGTCCCCGGAACAGATATCCGGGAAAAAAGTGGACGGGCGCTCGGATATTTTTTCTCTGGGAGGAATGCTTTTTCAGCTGCTCACGGGCGAGCTGCCTTTCCGGGGGGACAGTCCTGCCGCGCTCATGCATCAGATTATGAATGTGCCGCATCCGGACCCGAGAAAATATAACCCGAAAATCATGAAACCTCTGGCCGCCATTATTGACAAAGCCCTGGAAAAAGACCGGAAAAAGCGTTATCAGCGGGCCTCACATCTTTCACAGCATCTGCGGGCTTTGGGAGCCAAAATTGATGCCATACTGGCCCAAAAAAAAGCAAAAGAAGCATAAACAGAAAAAATCCGGCTTCTCCGGATAAATCGGAGAAAGGACCGGATACAGCAGGCCGCTGTTCTCCGAAAAATGCCTGGAAAAGGATTGCATCATGATTGTTGTGGAATCGGCAGGACTGACAGATGTCGGCATGAAGAGAAAAGGAAATGAAGACGCTCTGTTTTTTGATGATATCCTGAAATTATATGTGGTGGCCGACGGTATGGGCGGTCATCAGGCAGGAGAAGTGGCCAGTGATCTGGTAGTGAAAACCGTCAAAGATTACCTGGAACGCTTTCAGGGCGGAGAAAATGTGGAAGAAATGGAAGATACGGATATCCGGCTTTCCAAAGAGGCCAACCGCCTCATGTCCGGCATCCATCTTTCCAACCAGGTCGTGTATCAGGCCGCCCGGAGCAAACAGACCTATCGGGGCATGGGTTCCACGGTTTCGGCCATCCGTTTTACCGATGACAGTCTGATTGCCGTGAATGTGGGAGACAGTCCCATCTACCTGATCCGGGATTCGGAAATATCCCTCCTTTCCGTCACCCATACGGTCATGGCGGAACAGGAGGCGATGAACCGCACAGGTGACAAACATTTCGCACCGGAATACGGCCATATGCTCACCCGCGCCATCGGCGTGGAGGATACGGTATTGCCGGATATCTGTGAAATTTCCTGTTTTAAAGAGGATATTGCCGTCATTGCCTCAGACGGTCTGAGCAACAAAGTTTCGGAGCAGGAAATCTGCGAAATTGCAGGCAGCCGCAAACCGGCAAAGGCATGCCGCACCTTTGTGGATTTGGCAAATGAAAGGGGAGGGAACGATAATATTACGGTCATCATATGCCGGGTAAAATCCGTGCAGCAGGAGAGCGGAATTGCGGGGATGTTCTCGCGTTTTATGCGTTTCATCGGCTGTAACTGTTAAGATGATTTCCTGAAAAAAATGTACCAAAGGAGTGCCGGACGGAAAGTTTGGCAGTGCCTGGCAGCGGACAGTCCGCTTACAGACTTTCCTTCTGTGACTGCTTTCAGAAGCGGTACATTCATATTTGGAAATCGCCTACATTCATTCAAAGAGGGAATCATATGCCAATTTTAACGCTTAAATTTCAGAAAGATGAAAAAAAGCTGGATGAGTTTGTTCTGGAAAAGGGGAAATCCTTTACTATCGGCAGATTGCATGAAAACGATATTGTCATAGAAAATCTGGCCGTGTCCGGTCATCATGCAAAAATTGATTCGGTGGGGGAAAAATTTCTGCTGACGGATCTGAACAGCAAAAACGGCACATTTGTCAATGAACAGCCCCTTACCGCCCCTCACTGGCTCAAACACGGCGATATTATCATTGTGGGAAAGCATTATCTGGTTTTTGCATACACAGCCAGTGAAACCCCCGAGGATAATTCCGATGCCATGCAGCATACAATGGTGATGGATACGGAAAAATACCGGGAAATGATGGCCAAAGCCCGGCAGAATACCGCGCCTGCGCAGGAAGTCCCGAAAGAATCTGTGGGAATGCTGTCTTTCCTGGCGGGGGGGGAGGGGGAAGTCGAACTTATCAAAAAACTGACCAAAATCGGAAAAAATGCTTCTTCCGACATTGTTGTCACCGGGCTGACCATCGGTCAGACCGCAGCCACCATCAGCAAAATGCCCAAGGGGTATTATCTCAATTATGTCGGAGGCATGTCCAAACCCAAAATAAACGGGGAAACTGTAAAAGGCCAGAAACTGCTCAATCAGTTTGATACCATTGAAATCGGTTCTTTAAAAATGCAGTTTTTCTTTAAAGAATAGCATCGGAGTATCATTATGGCGAAACCCGCCCCCCCCAGTTTTTGTCCCAAATGCGGTTATAAAGGCAACCGGCCCTCGGCACAGACCTGCGCCAAATGCGGCGCGAAAATCAAAAAAGCAGGCATTCCCCCTTCTTTTTCTGTGAACAGGGGGCTGCTGATTTTTATTCTGATCATCGCGGCCTCGGCAGGCGGAATTGTTTTTCTGTTTTTCAGCAATGAAAATGTGGCCAATGAGCTGCGTCAGATCCGCCAGCCCCGTCCCAACCGGTTTTTTGTGGGGATTGACGTATCCGCGACCATCAGCACGGATACACTGGAAAAGCTCAAAGACAGCGTGACGGAAAGACTCAGACAGTTTATCGGGGACAGCCGGGTTTCCTATGATATCAAAACTTTCGGCAACCCGGGCTGCGGGGAACGTTCCTTTTCCACTGTTGTATCCACGCAGTCTCCGGAAGATGAGAGTACATTCGCCTGGAAGGTACGGGATAAAATCGGAAAAATTTCCATTACCAAAATCGCGCCCAGAGACACCACTCCCCTTACCACGCCCTTTTATCTTTTCCTGGAAAACGAACTTGCAGATAAAAAAGGCAGTCGGGTGATCATTTTTTCGGATCTGATGAATGATGACAGCGACTGCCCCCGGCAGCATATTTTCCCGGAAAATGTCATCACCGAATTCGGAACAGACAAAAGCGGACAGCTCATTTTTCTGTATCCCACACCGCACCTGACCAGTAATGAAGAACTGAATCAGCGGACTCTGGGGCGGCAGCAGGAATTCATCGCCCGCATGAAAAAAATGAGTTCCGAAGGCAAAATCCGGGT
Source organism: Desulfobacteraceae bacterium (assembly GCA_011390755.1). Lineage (GTDB taxonomy): Bacteria > Desulfobacterota > Desulfobacteria > Desulfobacterales > Desulfococcaceae > JAABRU01. The sequence goes on from JAABRU010000163.1 coordinate 3,725, forward strand.
ATTTTTCTATCATATTCCCGATGATCCCCTGAAACGCATTGATTTCATCAAATCCCAACTGGAAAACGCCATTCCCGCCACCATGTTTGATGTGGTCTGGGAGAGGACCGGCAAAGTGCTGACAACCATTGTTTCCGCGGTCAGAGGCTGAGATATGGACAGCGGGTCTTTGGCATGGGCAGAAATTGATCTGGGGGCAATCGGGCATAATGTGCGGGAACTCCGGCGGATCAGCCGCCCCCCTGCCCGTCTGATGGCCGTTGTCAAGGCCAATGCATACGGACACGGTCATGTGCAGGTTGCACGGAAAGCCCTGCAAAACGGGGCCTGTTTTTTGGGGGTTGCCCGCATAGCGGAGGCCATTGCCCTGCGTCGGAAGGGCATTGATGCCCCCCTGCTTATTTTCGGTGACACACCGCGGGAACGGATGAAAGAAATTCCCGGATGGGATTTGCGCCAGACCCTCTGGTCCGCGGAAAAGGCCGGGCAGCTTTCGGAAACCCTCTGTTCCATGGGCAAAACAGCCCGGATTCATATCAAATGCGACAGCGGCATGGGACGCCTGGGGCTGCCTGCTTTTCCGGAAGAAAATCTGAAGCAGACCGTCAGGGAAATATCGCAGATTATGCGTATGCCCGGTCTGGAATGCGAAGGCATTTTTACCCATTTTGCTGCATCCGACAGCCGGGATTTGTCCTATGCCCGCCTGCAGACGGAGCGTTTTCTGCATCTGCTGGAATGCCTCCGGGCCCGGGGAATGGAATTTCCCATCCGTCATGCCGCCAACAGCGCGGCGATCATTGCACTGCCCGAATCCCATCTGGACATGGTACGGGCCGGGATTTCCCTTTACGGTCTTCCGCCTTCGGATGAAATGAATCTGCAAAATATCCGTCTCCGGCCGGCCATGCGCCTCAAAAGCCGGATTATCCATTTAAAAAAAGTGGACAAAGATTTCTGCGTCAGTTACGGCATGACGTATAAAACCCCGGAGCCGACCCGGATTGCCACAGTTGCCCTGGGATATGCGGACGGATACAGCCGCCTGCTTTCCAACCGGGGCCGGATGCTGGTACATGGCAAAGCGGCTCCGGTTATCGGCCGGGTCTGCATGGATCTCACCATGCTGGATGTGGGGCATATTCCGGATGCGGCCGTCGGGGATGAAGTGCTGGCATTCGGAGACAATGCCCTTTCTGCCGGTGAAATCGCTTCCCTGCTGGGAACCATCAATTATGAAGTGGTATCTTCCCTCACATCCCGTGTCAAAAGAATTTACAAACATCCGTCCTTCTGATGAACGGATGATCCCCCCGGACATTCCCCTGCTGGAAGTCTCCGGACTCTGTGCCGTTTACAGAAGCGGTGACATGCCTGTACCCTGCCTGGACAATATTTCCTTCTCCCTTTCTGCCGGGGAAAGCATGGGGGTGATCGGCGGGTCCGGGGCAGGAAAAAGCAGTCTGGCCTATGCTGTGATGGGAATAATGCCTTTTTCCGGCAGGATAACAGCCGGAACTGTCCGTTTCCGGGGAAAGGTTCTGCCCCGCCCTCCCCGGAAATACCTCTGGAAAGAAATTGCCATGATTTTTCAGGGGGCCATGAATGCCCTGAATCCGGTGCTGAAAATTGCGGCACAGATGGAAGAATGCCTGAAAATTCACAGCGGACTGCCCAAAACAGCGCGCAGAAAAAGAATGACAGAACTTTTGGAAACCGTGGGACTGGCCCCCCTGTGGGCGGATCGCTATCCCCGTGAACTCAGCGGAGGGATGAAGCAGCGCGTCCTCATAGCCCTCGCGCTTTCCTGCAATCCCTCCCTGCTGATTGCAGATGAACCCACCACGCATCTGGATGTGCTCCGCCAGAAAGATATTATGGATCTGTTCCGGCATCTCAAAGAAAAACTCGGCCTCAGTCTGATTTTTATCAGTCATGATCCGGCTCTGCTCGGCAGCATATGCGAAAAACTGACGGTCATGCATCAGGGGCGCATTGCCGAGATGGGGAACTTCCCGGATATTCTTCAGAATCCGCTTCATGCCCGCACCCGTGAACTGCTTCATCATCACCGGAAGATTACTGATGCATATTTTCAGCAGTTCAGTTGCGCAGACTTCGGTGTGAACCCGCCCGAATGCGCAGCCGGAGCGCGGCAGACCGGAAAGAACAGATGTGCGCATCTTCCGACCGGCAGGGCAGTGAAGAACTGTTTCCCGAAATCTGCCATGCCGGATATGCTCAGGGCAGAAAATATTTCCAAGAGCTATTTTCCGGGAAAAAAAAGGGAAATCAGAGTACTGGATCATTTCAGCCTTGCCCTGGCCAAAGGGGAAATTTGCGGACTGATCGGCGGCAGCGGGGGCGGAAAAAGCACTGCTGCCCGTATTATGTGCGGGCTGGAAAGCGCGGACAGCGGCAGAATATTCTTTCAGAACCGGGATATTACAAACCTGCGGCCCGGAAAAAAACATCCCTTTGCCGGAAAGATACAGATGATTTTTCAGGATCCTTTTTCCTCCATGAATCCCCGGATGAAAATTGCGGATATTCTGGCCGAACCCCTGCGGATACAGAAACAAAGGGAAAATACAGGTAAAAAAGTGCGGGAAATACTTGAACGGGTGGAAATGACAGCAGTCTGTCTGTCCAAATATCCTTTTGAACTCAGCGGCGGAGAGCGGCAGCGGATTGCCATTGCCCGCTGTCTTCTGCTGCAGCCCCCATTCATCATCGCGGATGAGATTCTGTCCATGCTTGACGCATCCCGTAAAAGCCGGATACTGGATTTGCTGTACCGACTGCGGAAGGAAGAAAGTTTTTCCCTGCTGTTTATCACCCATGATATCGCCCTGGCCGCCTGTATCTGTGACAGCATCGCGGTTCTTCGCGCAGGAAGGATTGTGGAAAAAGGCCGCACACAGACGATACTTTCTGCGCCCCGGCACAGATATACCCGCAGTCTCATGGCTGCTGTTCCCCTGCTGGCTCTTCCCGGTGACGGATTTCCCTGTTTGCAATTTCCCGCTGAAATATGCTATAGCCCGTCGCAAATGAAATGATACTTGCAATTTTACTCCGACCGCCTGTAAAGCAGGAAGGATTACAGTCATTCCGGTATCAGTCCGTCTGCGGCGGACTATATAAAAGACCATGGGATTTCATTCACAGCGGGTAGTGGGTCAAATCCCCTGAAAATCCCCCTCCCCCCTGCGGGAGGGGTCAGGGGAGGGTAAAAATAACACTTTGTAATTCATTGTGTTTTCACCCTCCCCCAGGGAGGGGAGACCGTCTGAAAATCCCCCTCCCCCTGTGGGAGGGGTTAGGGGAGGGGGGAACAAATATCTGTAATTAAAAACAGTTTTCCCCCTCCCCCTGCCCCTCCCTCAGGGAGGGGAGACCGTCATCAGCGGATTTGACCCACTGTCATCTGCTGAATGCCGGAAATCTGTTTTTTTACGAGTTCATCCAATATCAGCAATTATCAGCAATTATCAGCAATGCGAATGAAGGTTTAGAACCGGTACTGTAAAATCAGCCACTTATGAATTCAGTTCCGGAAGTATGATCTTATAACACCCTGTTTTACTTCATCCGGAGTTTCTGACTCTTCATTGGCATCAGCAAGGACATGTTTTATGCATCCCAAACAGCCGGGTCATCCGGAACTGTATGCCGAAGTGCTCCGCCTGCGTGAGCAGCTGGAACGTTCGGAAGAAAAAAACCGGGAACTGCAGTTTGCCCTTCAGCAGCATGAGCTTGGCGGCACTGCCATGAATCATATCCGGGCAAGTGTTTTTCTGACAGATATACAGGGGCGGATCGTTTTCGGAAATCCCCACTGCCTGGAAATGTTCGGTTATCACCCGGAAGAATTCATGGGCCGGCATTATTCGGAATTTTCATCAGCGGAAGATCTGTCTGCGACTGCCGAACGTATGGAAAAAATACTCCGGGGAAAACTGAAACAGTATTCTGTTGAACGCAGGTGGAAAAAAAAGGACGGAAGTGTTTTCTGGACAGAAACGAATATCTCCGGAATCCCCGATGAAAAGGGAAAAATCTGCTATCTGGCAGCGGTGATGATTGATGTCAGCAATTGGAAACGTTTTGAAGCCGCGCTGATGGAAAATGAAAGGCACCTGCTGGAAAGCGAACATTATCTTGCCACCGTACTGGAAATGCTGCGGGCCGGTGTTATGATTATTGATTATGATACGCACCGCATCAATGATGTCAATAATTATGCGGCAGAGCTCATCGGCACGGAAAAAGAAAAAATACTGGGGCGGAAATGTTATGATTTTTTCAGTCTTGCCCGGGAGGGGAAGTGTCCGGTTACAGATATGGGGGAAAAACCGGAACAGTCCGAACAGTTTCTGATTACCGCCGGCCGGCTGCGTATCCCCATTCTCAAAAGTGTTACCACCTCGGTACGCAAGGGTCGGAAAAAACTGGTTGAGTGCTTTACCGATATTTCTTTTCTGCGGCAGCTGCTCAGGGAGCAGGAAATGGATATCGGACTGGCCAAAAAAATACTGATTGCCGTCAACGGCAATATGCCGCGCTATACCCACCTTTCCGACCGTCTGCGCCTGTTTGCCGCCGTCATTTCTCTGGCCTGCAACCAGGAAGGCGGGGATCATTATTTTATACGGACACTTCCGGCAGACAGGCGGTTTCGCGGGGGACGCACTGTCATCAGTCTCAAGGATCAGTCCGGGCATCAGGTCAGCTGTGTGCTCCGTTCCATATTCACGGATCTTTTTTATCAGTCCGTGTTCAACCGTTTTGCCTGCATGTCTCTGGAAGAAATCATCCGTCATGTGAATAAAAGCCTGTACCGTTCCTCCTTTTTTCAGGCCGATGATTTTTTTACGGCCATCCACTGTGAAATTGATCATGAAAGTCTCATGATGCGTTATGTTTCCTGCGGGCATCCCAAATTTTCCGTTATCCGCAAAGGGGAAGTCCTTTTTCTGCCCGACCGCCGGAACAGGGGCGGTGCCAATCCGCCCATGCTGATTTTTGAAGACTATCCTTTCCGCGCGGGCACATTTCAGCTGGAAGCGGAAGACCGGCTGCTTCTGTATACGGACGGTCTTCTGGAAGCCACCGTGCCTGAAGAAAAAGATCAGAAAGGAAATGAGTCTTTGTCTTTCCGGAAAATGGGGGATATGATTACGCGGATGATTTCTGTCCGTTATCATATGCCGGTAGAAGAAATCATGCATGAGCTGCTCGCGGAAATTGCCCGGATCAGCGATACGGAAATTGAACCGGGCGGAAAGAATATGACCCGGGACGATATTACCCTGCTGGGGCTGGAAATTGAACACTGCGGACAGATGGAGGAGGAAAGATGGTATCCCCAAAATGCGGAACATCTGCAGGAGATCAGCGAAAAATTTTTAAGGGAGCATACCGGGCAATGGGAGGAGCGGGGCTTCACAAAACCCTTCCGCCTGCGGGCCTGCATGGAAGAGGCCCTGCTGAATGCCTGGCTGCACGGTCATAAATGCAATCCGGAGAAGGCCATTCTGGTGCGCTACCGCTATGCCAATGATTTTCACATCGAAATTCTTGACAGGGGGGAAGGGTTTGATATCCGGCAGGTTCCGGACCCCAGAAAAAAAGAAAATCTGGCCAAAGAATCCGGCAGGGGACTGTTTATGATCCGTCATTATGCATCAGATGCCCGCTGGGATAAAAAGGGCAGACATCTGCGCATGTCCTTTCAGAAAGTCCCCCGTATTACAGAAGACAAAAATTTCTCAGTTCCGGAAACCTATCCGGAACTGAGTCGTTTCCCTTTTCCGGATCAGGCCCGGCTCAGGGAAAAAATTGTTTCCAATTCCATATCCGCCAGCAGATAATATATATCTTCCGAAAGGTTGATAATGCGGATGCGGCTGTTTCTGGCAGAGAGATTTTTGTACAGCAGCAAAAGCTTGCCCACCCCCGCACTCCCGATATAGGTTGTGCCTTTCATATCAATGACAATTTCTTTGACAGCGGAAAGCTCCAGTTTTTCAAATCCCTCCTTCAGTTTTTCCGCGCCCAGATGATCCACACTGCCCGAAATCCGGATGTCAACACGTTCTTCCGATGTTTCAATACTGTATTCCATAATGCCTTCTCCTTATCCCGGATTATTCATAAACTGGAACAGGTCCCCGAATCATGATCCGCAGACCGGAAAATTTCCCCCGGATACAGTTTTGGGCGATTTCCAAATATGAATATACCGCTTCCGGAGGACTCACAGACCCAAACTTTCCCTTTGGCACTCCTCCGGTACATTCTTTTCAGGAAAGAACCTTACGACTGTCCCGGATTGCAAAAACGGTATTTGATGAAACGGAGTCCGGAACCGGCTCAAATTACCGGATTCCCGATTTTTATAAAATAAGGCAGAATCAGCATTCCGGACTTTTTACCAATGCACCAGCATTTATGAATAATACAGATTATCAAAATTTTTCTATATCTTTTTCTGACAGAAAATCATCTGCATCATCAGAAAAATCATCCCGGAGCAAATTTTTTTCAGATAAATTCTGCTCCGCTCCTGTCTCTTTTTCCGGGCGACTGTCTCTTGCATCCCCACTGTTTTTTCCGGCAGAAGCGTTTTCGGAAAAATCCGCTTCTTCCCCCCGGCCGTCTTTGTCTTTTTCCGGCAGTTTTCCGGATAAATCTTTCCGAAAAAGGAAATTTCCTCTTTTACCGGTGATGTTTGCCAGTTCCGCTGTCATTTTCCGCATGGAACGGGCCTGGGCAAAAAGTTCCTCGCTGGCGGCCGCGGATTCCTGGGAATTGGCGGCCATAATCTGTGTCACCTGATCTATCTCCTGTACGGCCCGGTTAATCTGCATAAGACTGAAAGACTGTTCTTTGGTCGCGGAAGTAATGGAAAAGGTTTTTTCCCCCATCAGGGTGGCAGATTCCACAATACCTTCAAAATCATGACTCATTTTCCGCAGGGCTTCGGCCCCGGTGATAATGCGGTTGCGCATTCTGTCCAGCAGTTCCTCGGTTCCCCTGGCCGCGTCCGCTGCTTTCATGGCCAGATTTCGGACTTCTCCGGCCACAACGGCAAAACCGGAACCGGCATTTCCCGCGCGCACCGCCTCCACAGAGGCATTGATAGCCAGCAGGTTGGTCTGAAATGCAATATCATCAATGGTTTTGGTCACGTTCCCGATTTTGGAGCTGTCTTTTTCAATCATCTGCATATCATGGGTCAGTTCCTTAAGAGCCTTTAAAGAATGGGCCGTCCGTGCCACATTCCGGTTCATCAGCTCTTCCGCACCGCTGGTAATGTCACTGGTATTGATACTGGAGGAAGACAGCTCTTCCAGAGTGGCCGAAGTCTGTTCCAGCGCGGCCGCCTGCCGGGCGGCTCCCTGGGCCAGATCCTGACTGTTGGCCGATACATGATCCGAGGCCTGACTGATTTCTTCGGAAGCCAGTTCCAGTCCTTTGGCAATTCTGCCGATGAGGGTAAAAAGCCGCCGGGTGAGCAGCCATATGCCCGCGGTCATCACCAGCAGGGCCAGCAGTCCGCCCATGAAAGAAATACTTTTGATATACTGCACCGGGGCCTGGAATTCTTCCAGCAGCACCGTTCCCAGCACAATCCAGCCCCGTTTTTCATCAGTTCTGAAAACAGCCAGCTTCTTTTTCCCCCGCCAGTTATATTCAACAAAACCGTTTTTTTCCTTCAGAATTGTTTTTCCGAAATCCAGTTCCGCCAATGTGGTACTGAGAATAACTGTCTTGTCCGGATGGGCCAGTATCACACCTTTGGCATCGGCAATCACCAGATAACCCTGCTGGCCCAGCCGGAAATCTGCGATATATTTTTCTGAAAAATCATTGAGATCTATGGGGGTTCCCAGAATGCCGATCTGTTTTTCCCCGTCTGTCACCGGTGCGGTAATCAGGGAAACCGGCCGCCCGCTGACCGGGGATTTGCCCACATCCCCCACCCATATCTGCCCTTCCCTGGCCTTGCGGATGTTTATTTCATAAACCGCTGTTTCCGCCACTTCAATCCCCAGGGCCTTCCCGCCGATGGAATCTGCAAAAATCTTTCCTTCGGTATCGGCCAGAAACAGGGCATCATAAAAAGGGGATATCTGATGAAAGTATTCCAGGCGTTTTTGCGCTTCCGCGAGATGATTTCCCCGGCAGGCTTTTATAAAAACCGGGTCTTTTGAAAAAATCTCCGCATCATGGGCCTTGTCCGCAGTCCAGTTTCTGAATTCTCCCATTGTTTTTACGGTAATGGCCACCAGATCACTTTTCTGGGTACTGACAATGGCCCGGGAGGCTGTACGGTAACAAAACACGGCAATCCCCCAAATGGTAAAAACCGTAAGGGGGATCAGAACGAGCAGCAGTCTGATTCTCAGATTCATGATATGCCTTTTGCTATGATTTTCCATTCTGCCGGGCAAAATGCTGCCTTCTTTTTTAAAACAAACAAAATCAGTTGGTTAACAAAATTATGCTCTGAAGTCCAACATAATAATTTCGGTGACTTACATTTTTTTCCGCCCGGCAGTGTGATGATTCTCAATGATCGTCTTTATCCCTGTCTATAATCTTCTCAATACATAATGTCAACCACTGCTTTTGTTTCATATTCCGCCTTTCCGGCTTTTTGCCCGGAAAAGGGCTTTCCGAAGCAGGGAAAATGAAGTATTCCGCTATGTTTTCAAATTCTTTTTTCTGTCATCATCCGGCTTCCGCCAACGGATGCAGGCAGGGATAAAAGAGATCGGCAAGATAATTGAGGGTCAGCACAGTCAGGGTGATGAGCAGAAATATTCCCTGGGTCAGGGGATAGTCGTGGGTCAGTACGGCCCGGTGCATCAGTTCCCCCATGCCAGGATAGGAGAAAATGCTTTCAATAAAAATCATGCCGCCCGCGGCCAGACCCAGACGTGTTGTTACATGGGTAAACAGGGGCAGCAGGGCATTGGGGAGGGCGTGACGGTACATGAGGAGGGATTCGGGAATCCCCCGGAGCCGGGCCGTGAAAATATAATCTTCTCCCAGAATACCCAGCATGGTATTACGCACCAGCAGACATTTTTCCGGAATCATCACCCCGCTCAGACAGACAAAGGGCAGTACCCAGTGTCCGGAAACATCCCGGATTTTTTCCCACATGCTGCCATAATTCTGATAAAAATCCATTGCACCGGATACGGGGAACCATTCCAGGCGGATGGCAAATATCATCTGCATAAATACTGCCAGCAGAAAAGAAGGAACCGCTGCCGTAAGCGTGACAGAGAGCAGCATCAGCCGGTCGGGCATCCGTCCCCACTGCCAGGCCGCCCATGTACCCAGGATCATTCCCGCAAACGCGGAGAACAGAATAGCCGGTATTACCAGTACCAGGGTCCAGGGCAGGGTTTTGCAAATCAGTACGGATACAGATTTTTTAAAATACAGGGAATATCCCAGGTCTGCCCTGCAGATGCCTTTGAGATAATGAACATACTGCTGCCAAAGGGGACGGTCCAGGCCGTAATATTTTTTGAGTTTCTGTCTTGTTTCCTCATCCAGGCTGACCGCGGTATCTCCGCCTGCCTCTCCGCTCAGGTAGAGAAGGGGATCACCCGGAACCATGCGGGGGAGCAGAAAATTGATCGTAAGGATAATCCATACGGTCACAAGATATTCGGGAAAACGTTTCAATTTTTTTATTCTGAATAAAAGAAATCGCTGTTTTACTTCCGTCCGTTTCATTCACTGTCTTTGAGTCCGGTCATGATTTCAGCAAATATCCGCAGGGGGTCCGCTTTTCTTTTTCGGAAAAAATCTTCCGCGGCCGCGGGATCCGGTTTGCGCTGAAGCAGGGGCACAGCCGCGCGGAGAAAATCCTCCACTCCGGTTTCCGGATCCGGCAGAATATGTATCCAGTCTGTTCCCGAAAGGGCATCCACCGCAATACGGTTGTAATCATACAAAGGCCCGGTAATGACCGGGACTTTCGCTGCCAGGGATTCCATGGGATCAAAGCCCCGTTTCCGGGGATGGAAACCGCCGCCCAGGTATGTGATGCAGCAGAAAGAATAAAGTCCCGGCAGATCCCCGTAGGTATCGGCCAGGACCGCATGGGGGAACGCGGAATCCCTGCCGGGATTTTCCGGAATCATGTTATCTGAAAAATTTCCCCCGGCTTTTATTTCCGACAGGAAACGGACATCTGCCCGGATTTCCGCCAGTGCCTCCGCAATCATACGGTTGCGTTCCGGATTGCTGATAACACGGGGGGCCAGAATCAGGGAATCCGCCAGTTTTTTTTCCCACAGTGCTTTGAAGCCCTGCACAGCAATACGGATATCTCTTTCTCCGATCAGGTTGGCGGCCATCATGCTTCGGGAAGAGATGCAGGGTATTTTTTCCCGACCTGGAAACATCTGCCGCGCCCCGCTGATTTTCAAATACATGGGATTGACAAACCAGGTCTGTTTTTTTTCCGGATGTTTTGTCAGCAGCCGGGGCGCTGCCCGGTTGTACCAGGGTTCCATATCTTCCGGATAATCGTATAAAAGCAGCACGGCAGAAGTGCGGGCCGGGCCGGGCGGGGAATCCGGCACACCCGGGGCAAAAAAACGGGGAGAATTGTCCGGCATAGGGGCAAAGGCTGCAATTTTATCTTCAATGGCCGAAAAATGTTTCAGGTTTTCCACTCCCAGGCGTTCGGGCCGGAAGCGCAGGCACCAGCGGGCAAGGGGCAGGAGAGGAACAAAAGCACGGAGAAGGGGAAGAAGGGCCTTGCATTCGCCCCCCCAGTCCCGCATCCGCACTTCCAGCACCATGTTTTCCCCATACCGGTGCTTTTCTGCCAGCATACGGAGTGTCTGTGATGCCGGTTCTTTTTCCGGCATAAGACTGCTGCGGAAGCATTTGTCCAGATATGCCCGGCGGGAAGGGCGGAAAATTTCGCTTTCCTCATAAGGAAGACGGGGGCCGGGAACCGGAAGCCCGGGGATTTTATTTTGCAGACAGTGCAGAATTTTTTCCAGCATTTCCCGGGTGCCGGCATGACTTCTCTTTTCTGATACAAATCCCCCCCTTTTGCCGACATAATTCCGGACAATTTCACAGGCATGGGCAAAGGTAAGGGGAAATCCCGCATGTTGCAGTAAAGGGAGATCATCCGCCGCATCCCCGGCTGCAAAGGCCGGAAAATACCTGTGCGCGAAAATTCCGGAAAAAGCCAGGTATTTTTCTCCTTTTTTGGGGATAATGGCAATCTTCCGCTGTCCGGCAATCGTGCGGAAACGGTTTTTCAGAATTCCCGCAGCCCGATCCAGAAAATGTTCGGCCTGCACTGCCCCGCTGCCGGAAAAAAGAATCATGATGTTATGATCTTCCCGGTAACAGTCTGCATCAATGGGGAATTTTTCTTTTCGGATCAGACTTTCCAGGGATTTCCGCACAAAAGGAAGGTGCAGACTGCCGGATATTTTTTCCGCCCATTCCGGATATCCGGCAACAATGCAGCCGTGTTCCAGAATCCATCCGGCAATGGGCAGGCCCGCGTTTTCAAAATGCTGCCGGAATGCGGCCGCGTGTATTTCCGATCTGCCGGTAGCAATGAAGATATCCGCATATGCGGCAATATGCAAAAGGAGTGTCACAGTCTGCGGGGCCAGAAAAGAATTGCCGGAAGGGCCCGGAATGACAAGTCCGCCGGGAATTTTTTCCCCATGATTCAGGGTTCCGTCCAAATCAAAAATACAGGCGGGTGGCAGTATGTTTCGGGTCATTTTTAAGATTTTTTCCTCTGTGTCTTTCTGTGAAAACGCTGGGTTCCCTGTGCTTATAAATCGCCATGAGCCGTGACTCACAACGAAACATGAAAGTTTCAGCCTGTTCCCGGGCTCCGCCTCCGGCAGTGTCAGTAGCTCGAAAAGTTTCCCCCGGATACGGTTTTACATCTGCCCCGGAGTGCAAAAATTGTATTTTTGCACCGCCGCATCTCCCGGTTACCCCGTGCAAAAATACAATTTTTGCACTCCTCCGGAAACGTTTCGATCTACTGAGTGTGTGAGGCAGAGCCTCACCCCATGCGTTCCCGGGCGGAGCCCCAATGGCATTAAGTTAAGGAATTTTTGGACTGCCAAACTGAAAGTCCGGCAGAGTCGGCAGATCGGAAAGTTTTCCCCGGATACGGTTTTACGGCTGTCCCGGAGTGCAAAAACTGTATTTTTGCACTCCTCCGGAAACTTTTCTGTCTGCTGAGAGTAATCTGTAACAGTTTCAGTGTCCCAAACTTTCAGTTCGGGACTCCTTCCCCCTTAACTTCTCAAAAACGACACCCTGATGTCATTTTGGAAACTTGGCATCTGTAATTTCAATAAGTTGAAGCTGATAAAATATAAAGCCGCCATTTTTTACTGAACAAAAGTATTCGCTTTAACAATTTAAATTTATTTGATTTTGCCTGAATCAATGTCAGACAGGTGT
>JAABRU010000338.1 GCA_011390755.1 Desulfobacteraceae bacterium
ATTTATTATGTGCCTTACAAATTGACAGTCAATAAAAACAGCAGGTTATATTTCAACTGCGTAAGTCCTAATTTTGATAAAATTATATTTTTTAGTTAAAAATAAGATTTTGGCTGCACAAGTTCAGATATAACAATTATGCTGATGACCTTTCTGTCCGGGAATATTTTTCCTGGTGCGATCAGTGGATAAAGGAACTTGCCAGGATTCTCCGCCCGGGAAGAACCCTGGCCTTACTCAATATTCCCCTGTGGGCCATCCGCCATTTTTTATATCTGGAAACCGTTCTGGAATTTCAGAACTGGATTTCATGGGAGGCACTGTCCTTTCCCGTAAGAAAAATCATGCCTGCCCACTATGCCATTCTTTGCTTCAGCAAAGGAAAGCCGCGTCCCCTGCCCGGTTTTAGCGGAACGTCCGGGACATTTGATATTCCCGGCAGTTCCGGAACATTTCTGCCTTTGGAACCCCTGGCGGAATGGTACTGTCTCCGTGCAGGATGTGTAAAAAAAAGAAATTCGGACGCAATGACGGATCGGGGGCAGCTTACAGATTTATGGTGGGATATTCACCGTCTGAAACATAACAGCCGCAGGGTGGATCACCCCTGTCAGGTTCCGCCCCAACTGATGTACCGTCTGATTTCAGTTTTTACGCAACCCGGTGAAACCGTACTGGACTGTTTTAACGGTGCCGGAACCAGCACACTGGCAGCCCATCAGTGCGGACGGAAATATATCGGGATAGAACTGTCAGAAAAATACCATGACATTTCCCGCATACGCCATGAAGAAATATGCAGGGGAATTGATCCTTTCCGGAAAAGCAACAGGGAACTGACAGAAAAAAACAGCCCGGTTGCACGGTTGCCCAAGAAGAAATATGAAATTCCAAAGAAAACATTACAACTGGAAGTGCGGCGTGTTGCCCGGCAGTTAGGATGCTTACCCAAAAGGGAAGATATCATAAAATTAGGCAAATATCCTATAAAATATTACGACGAATATTTTTTCAGTTGGGGGGAAGTCTGCGCTGCTGCCCGGCATGAGGGAATGTCGGAGACATCCAAAGAAGATCCGGTCTTTCAAAAAAGTGAAAAAAAATCCGGACAGATCGGACTGTTTTCTGAATAAAGGCAGAATTCCTTTTCCCTCGGAGAAAGCGGCGAATTCCCCGAAGCCGACCGGGAAAACACCGAAGAAGTATTGAATCAGACAGATATGTATAAAGAACTGATAGGGGGATGGTGAATCCTGTATATATAAAATGCTTGCGAAAAGCCGGCCTCCGCTGTATTTTTCGCACCCCGTTGCAGATGTTTGCCGCCCGCTCACGATAGCGGCTTTGATTTGCAATTTTGCAAACAAATAATGCGGAAAATATCAGATAAGTCAAACTGCTTTTACAAATTCCTGCAAATTTCCGGAATGTCTGTAAACCAGAAAAACATTGATTTCCTTCCACCCGGTCGGATACATTGCGGTTATTTATTTGCGGAAGGGCGAACATCAAGAAAGGAATGATACAATGTCAGGCAATTGCAATAGAAAATCTGATCATGATCTTGTTTCCGGAACAATTAAAAAATATAATGATCATGAATATATACCTATAGAAAATACGTCCATTGATATTAAAACAGAAAATAATATATATAAACTGATACGACTGAATGACGAACAGTATTATCAGTTGCATAAATACAGAGTTGCATTATTTGAAGATTACACACATCTGATGTCTCTGTCTGTTGACAAAAGCATTATTTATTCAAGTTTTTCAAAAATGTATACAGCAATAAAGTTATTATTCGGTGAAAGCGGTAAATATTTTGATGACTGGAAAGGTTCATTTTCCTTTCCGTTTTTAATCCATTTTTATAAAGATGAAGAAGAATTCGAATATGTGATGAATCTTCAAAATGTCAGATCTTCGATAGAATTCAGTATTGCCAAATTGATATCCGCTGATGTCAACATCAAAAGAAATGTTTTACATGAACCATTTGAAGAATTTCCGAAAGAAGAAATACGATATTTTATTAATTATTTCGTCGGTTATCTTAGCGGATATTTGGAAAGTTCCTCCAAATATTACAATGAATTTTTCTTTAAAACTGTTGGTTCCAATTTAATTCTGTTCGGTTTTGATGACGGTCAGTTTTTCGATTATCAGTATGAAAATGAAGAAGAATACAGGAAAGCTATTGAAGAACTGAAAAACAAAAAACAGGGCAGGAATTCAGAGTCCGATTTTACGGACATAATAAAAGACTGATCAGATCAGCAACTGCATACCCTGAAATGAATCTGTGTATAAAAAACAGTGCCCCGGCCTTTCTGCCGGTAAGCAGAAAAGAAATGGAGCATCTCGGATGGGACAAAGCCGATATAATACTTGTTTCCGGTGACACTTATATAGATACGCCCCATATCGGCATTTCTGTTATCGGCAGGGTGCTGTCGGATGCGGGGTTTCGTGTGGGGATGATTTCCCAGCCGGATGTGCAGAGCGGGCGGGATATTACAGCATTGGGAGAACCCGCACTGTTCTGGGGGGTGAGTGCAGGATGCACGGATTCCATGATTGCCAATTTTACGGCTTCGGGCAAACGCCGCAGAAATGATGATATGACCCCGGGCGGGCAGAATATCCGCCGCCCGGATCGTGCAATCATTGTGTATGCCAATCTCATCCGGCAGTATTTTAAGAATACCTGCCCCATTGTACTGGGGGGAATTGAGGCCAGTCTCCGCCGTATTTCCCATTATGATGCATGGTCCGATGCCCTGCGCCGTTCTGTACTCTTTGATGCCAAAGCCGATGTGCTGGTGTACGGTATGGGGGAGAAGACCGTGGTGGAACTGGCGGAAAGAATCCGCAGGAAAAAAGACATCCGTTCCCTGCGGGGTATCTGTTATATCAGCCGGGGTCTGCCCGAATTGTCGGTGGATTTTTTCAGAGACGGCATGGAACTGCCTTCCCATGCGGAAGTCTGCAAAAGCAGGGAGACCTTTGTCCGCATGTTCCGCATTTTTTATGATAATACGGACCCGCTTACTGCCCGCCCGCTATACCAGAAGCAGGACAGCCGCTATCTGGTGCAGAATCCCCCGGCTCTGCCCTTATCTGCCAAAGAACTGGATAGGATTTACGAACTTCCTTACACGAGGGATGTACATCCCCTGGATAAGCAGAAAGGTCAGGTAAAGGCATTGGAAACCATCCGTTTTTCCCTGACCACGCACCGGGGATGTTACGGAGAATGCCGTTTCTGCGCGATTACAGTCCATCAGGGGCGGCATGTCATTTCCCGCAGCCGGGAATCCCTGCTGCGGGAGGCCGCATCTTTTACAAAGCACCCGGATTTCAAAGGGATTATTTCCGATGCGGGCGGACCTACGGCCAATATGTACGGCGCGGACTGCGCGAGGAAAAAGAAAGAAGGGGCATGTCTGCACAAACACTGTCTTTTCCCCAGTATCTGCAAACATTTGCCCGCAGATCACGGAAAGCAGATTCAGCTTTTGCGGGAACTGCGCCGTATTCCGAAGGTGCGGAAAGTTTTTATCGCTTCCGGTATCCGCTATGACCTGATTCTCGCAGATAATAAACAGGGAGAAAAATACCTGGAAGAAATTTTGCGGCATCATGTATCCGGTCAGTTGAAAATCGCTCCGGAGCATTCCGAAGATCATATACTCCGCCATATGGGAAAACCGGGGCAGGAAAGTCTGAATGCGTTTATGAAATTTTTTGCAAAAGTGAAAGGGAGGATCTCTCAAAAAATTTTTCTCACCTATTACCTGATGGCCGCCCATCCCGGCTCTGCGATGGAAGATATGCGGAAACTTCGGGAATTCTGCCTGGGGAAACTGCATCTGCTGCCGGAACAGGTGCAGATATTCACACCTTCCCCCTGCACCTGGAGCACAGTCATGTATTATACGGAAAGGGAGCCTTTTACAGGAGAAAAACTCTTTGTGGAAAAAAATATCGGAAAAAAACAGAAACAGAAAGCGGTGATGATGCCCCAAAAGCACATGAAAAAAAGACGGGAAAAGAAGAATAAAGGAAGCAGGGAGCGTTAGGCCGCAGCCCTAAGGCACCGGAATCCGGAGCTTCCGGTGCCTTACGCTTCGCTAACGCACACTAGTACACCACGGCGTAAATACGTACACAGTTTATAAACACCGGATGCCCTGATTTAAAAGGGTTTGCAGGGCCGGAAAACTGTGTACGAACTTCTGACTTGGTGTACTAGGGTATTCAGGACTTTCATATAAACGGCCATGATTTACATTCACAACGAAGCATGAAAGTTTCAACCCGGACTCGTTACGGGGCTCCGCCCCGTAACACCGGAGGTGAGGCTCCGCCTCATACTGTGTACGGGGCGGAGCCCCGGAAAAATGCGTTACGGGGCAGAGCCCCGTAACG
>JAABRU010000164.1 GCA_011390755.1 Desulfobacteraceae bacterium
CCGGTCACGGTTCCTTTCCCTCTTCGGAACCGCCACAATGTCCGGGAACAGTTTCTTTTCCTTCAGCACAATGGCCCGTGCGGTGTATTCCTCCGGCGAATCAATGCCGATGAGTTTCAGCACGGCCCCCGCGCCGACTTTCATCAGTCTGTAAAAGGGGTCGTCGCTCCCCCCGGATGCTTTTCTGCGTTTTCCGGCCATTTTCCGTCTTTCTGATTTTTGTGTGCGTCCTGTGATCTGAAAATGTATCCTATCACCGCATAAACAGAAAATAAAGCAGATTTTCGGGTTTGTCATTTCCAGAGACAGCCTGGAAAAAATGAAGTATGCCCTCTTCATTCATGGCGCAAAGCAGATACCGGGTCCATACATGCTGCCTGCCAGGCAGGGTACAAACCAAAAAATACGCCCGCAAGCACCGACATTGAAAGCGGAAGGATAACAGAGAAAAGGTTTATGACTGTGTCCCATTCTGCCATGAAGGCCAATAAGCGGACTGCACCTATTCCCACGACAACGCCTGCAGTACCGCCCAGGGATGTCAGTATGACAGATTCGATCAGAAACTGGAAGACAATATCCGTTTTTGCAGCACCGACCGCACGGCGGATACCGATTTCTTTGGTACGCTCGGAAACGGTTGCCAGCATGATATTCATAATTCCTATGCCGCCCACCAGCAGGGAAATACCGGCGATCGCGCTGAGAACCACCGTGAAGATTCGCCGGGTTTTCTGCGCCTGATGCAACAGTTCCAGGGGAACAAGCATCTGATAATCATCAACCTGATGATGGCTCACTTCCATGATTCTTTCTGTCATTTTTCCGGACAGGACAACCCTGTCCGCATGTTCTGCCTGCACAATGATTTCTGTCAGGTCTTTTTCCATATCCGGCATATTTATGGGAACAAAAATCATTTCATTGCAGTTTCTCACAGATATGGCAGCATTTTCTTCCCGCTTCTGTGCAGTCTGTCTGAGAATGCCGACAACTGTGAATATCTTGTTTTCTATTCTCAGCCATTCACCGATATGCACTTTAGCACCTGTTTTTTCAGCAATACGGTATCCAAGAACACAGACCGGATTTTTATTTTGAATATCCAGGTCCCTAATAAAACGGCCCTGGTATAAGGAAAGATTTAGCACTGACAGATAACTGGATGAAACAGCGGCAATCGGAGGGGATATATCCGCATTCAACCCCATTACAGATGCTCGGATTTCTTTTAAACAGGCTGTTTCACTGACATAGGGACATCCCTTTTCTATCCGTTCAGCATCTCCTGTGTGCAGTCCCGGAGACAGCCGGTCTCCTGCCTTCTGTTTCTGAGTTTCGCTCAGAGGCAGGGCTTTGATATAAATATTTCTGATTCCAAGCTGTTCTATCTGGGCAACGGTCTTCTGCCGCGCTCCTTCACCGATGCAGATCATGGCAATCACTGACATAGTTCCGCATACAATTCCCAGAATGCTCAGCGCAGATCTGAGTCTGTGCTGAAGCAGGTTGCGAAAGGAAAGGCTGCATATACTGATGAATTTAAACGGATGGAACTGCAATCGTTCCATCCTTTATATACATACAGGATCGCGCATGGGCGGCCACTTCCCTGTCATGGGTAATCATAATGACTGTTCCGCCCGCATGATTATATTTTTTAAAAATTTCAAGTATATGTTCCCCGGTTTCGGAATCCAGGTTCCCGGTGGGTTCATCCGCCAGAAGGATTCC
This sequence comes from Desulfobacteraceae bacterium, assembly GCA_011390755.1. Lineage (GTDB taxonomy): Bacteria > Desulfobacterota > Desulfobacteria > Desulfobacterales > Desulfococcaceae > JAABRU01. The sequence goes on from JAABRU010000164.1 coordinate 1,735, forward strand.
GGGGTTCATGACTATGGCCCTGGCAATGGCTGTACGCTGCATTTCCCCGCCTGAAAGCTCAGCAGGTTTGTGCAGCATTCTGTTTTCCAGCCCCACCTGACGGATCACTTCTTTCACACGCCGCTTTTGTTCACGCAGACTCACAGAACCCGAATATTGAAAGGGAAGTGCCACATTTTCAAACACATTCAGCATCGGAAGCAGGTGGAAACTCTGAAAAACGAAACCGATATGCTCTGCTCGGAACCGGGACAGTTCCCTGTCTGAACCGGCAAACATATTTCTGCCGTCAAGCAGATATTCGCCGTACGCGGGACGATCCAGACATCCCAATATATGCAGAAGGGTGGATTTCCCGGACCCCGAAGGCCCCATGATGGAAAGAAAATCTCCTTTGCTCACAAGGAGATCAATCCCCCTGAGAACATGGACATCCTTATTTCCCATCCGGTATTTTTTTGTTATCCCTTTAAGTATTATCAAAAGAAGTCAGGTTTCATGTCCGGTGTGCAATTGGCCGATTGAAAGTGTTGGTAGTAGGTCAAAAAGGTTGATGAATTACATATCTGACTGTAAGGGCGTATTGCATACGCCCGGTATGGGCGGATCCCGGGCGTATGCAATACGCCCTTACAGAAAAAAATCAACGGATTTGACCCACCACCAAATATTTACAGTATATCTTTGGGAGATGGGCGCAGCAGACTGACCTGATCCCCTTTTTTCAGACCCGAAAGAATTTCCGCCATATTCTCATTCTGTCTTCCGGTTTGGATTTTCACTTTTCTGAATGTTCTGCCTGTGAACTGATAGCAGAACATATCCCCGTTTTCCTCAAAAACAGCCTGAACCGGTACAGACAGAGCATTCCGCACCTGATCCGCAAGTATTGCAACTCTGGCTGTCATGCCGGGTCTCAGTCTGGCATCTTCTTTTTTCAATGAAATGGTCACCTGAAAATATTTTTCCCCGCTTTTTCTTTCATGCTGCATTTCCGCCATAACTCCGATAAAAACAACTTCTCCCTCAAACACAATGTCCGGACAGGCATCTGCCCTGATCATGCAGACCTGCCCCCGGGATGCTTTATGCAAATCAATTTCCCGGATCCGGGTTTCAACAATCATGGCAGATATATCGGGAAGATACAGAATCGGCTGGTTTTTGAGAACACTGTCCCCCACCCTGGGTTTCCGTTTCTGCCCGTCCCGGAATGTTTCATACAGAATGGCAATGCCGGAAAAGGGGGCAGTGATACCTGTCCTGTCCAACTCATTCTGTGCATGTTTCAGTGATTCTGTCATTATGGCGAGTCGGCCCTTTGTTTCATTTACAGATGAAATGGCTTTGGCAATTTTGAACACACTTCCTTTCCGGATCTGCTCCAGTTCCATTTCGGCTTTTCCCACTTTTGCATTTGCACTTTCTTTGAGCGAGGGAAAAACATGCTGCGTGTAACTGATATATTTTTTTTCAGCAGACGCATATTTTTCTTTCAGTTCCAGGGATTTTTTTTCCGCCATTTTCAGTTCTGTGGGATTTTCATATCCTTTTTTGTTCAGTTCCCGCAAATCGGAAATATAGGAAATATAGCGGTTGTATTCTTCTGCCGCTTTTTCCTTTTCCTCCCTGAACTGCGAAATCTGCAGAGGGCCTTCCCCTTCCACAAGTCTTTTGGCCTCAAGCCGGGCAATTTTCAGATTGAACTGTGCTGTTGAGAGTTCTTTTTCCATCTGGTTTTTTTCCCATTCCAGTATCTGTTCGGCTGCTTCAACAGCGGATTGCAGGCTGACAGTTTCCCCTTTCAGACGGAGGATTTCCTCCTCAAAAGGAGCAGGATCAAGCCTGACCAGAACATCTCCGGATTTTACCGCTTCCCCGTCATTTACCAGATAAATAATTTTCCCTTTGTCTCCCTGCAGTTGGGAAGATATCATATGGGATCGGGCGGCATCCAGTGTGCCAATGGTTTTTATTTCTATGCTGAAATCATGTTCGCGCAGGGTGAAAAGAGCGAAATCACTGTCTTCAGCCGCATCGGTTCTGACAAAATGCCGGGCGGCAACACCGAGAATGAAAAGCATTACAATAATAATGGTATATTTCATATTTTTCATAAAGCATAACTCTCATGCGGATCAGCATCCGAATGCTGTTTTTATTCATGTGTTTTTTGGGTCAGAAAACCGCAGGGGGCCTCAACCCGGTTATCAGCGTTCAAGCAGCGTTCCCAAAACCGCTCGCATTCTGTAGGTTCCCACAATATAGTCGGTCTGAACCGAAAGCAGATTGACACGGGCCTGGCGCAGTTCGGTTTCTGCTTCTATGACATCAAAATTGTCTGCCATGGAATGGTCAAATTTGATTTTTGCAAGTGCCAGCTTGGACTGAGCCTGCTGAATCTGTTCCTGTCTGATTTTCATCCGCTCTTCCGCTTTTTGCTGGAATTCCATCTGACGCCGGATTTCCCTGCGGATTTCTTCCTGCCGGGTCTGCTGATTCAGTTTTGAAGTTCTGATATTGATCAGACTTTGCCTGTAATTTGTTTTTTCTGATGTGCGTGCCAAATCTGTAGCACTCACAATCCGAAAACTCCACCTGTCCTCACCAAGATTCAGGCTCCGTTCAATTTCCTCTGAGTCGGAAAATCTGTCATATTCCACAAGCAGATCCAATTGGGGAAGAATATTGTGCCGGGCAATTTCAGACTGTCTCTGAGCTTCCTGCATTTCATCTTCCGACTGTTCCAGTTCAATCCGGTTTTTCATTGCAGTTTCCATTGCCTGTTCCGGAGTGATTCTGACTTTTTCCGGGATGATATCTGCGGATATTTCCAGATATCTGTCAAGAGGGAGGGAAAGGATGAACCTGAGCCGGTCTTTGACATCCTGAAGGTTTTCACGGGCAACCTCTCTCTGGTCTTCCACGTCTTTCATGCGTATTTCCGCACGGTAGATGTCAATGGGAGTTGCAAGCCCCACTTTTTCTTTTATTCTGGCAATCTGTGCATGTCCGGACAGTTTTTTCACCTGGGCGTCAAAAAGCCTGAGCAGCTCCTGCTGTTTCACAATGCCATAAAAAGCAGATACTGTGTCAAGTACCACACCGACCCTGTTCAGATACAGATTTCTTTCCGCAGTTCTCAGGGAAAACTGTGAGTAACGGACAGTATCCTCATTGACTGATTTTCCCCAACCTCTCAGGAGAGGAATGGAAACTGCTGTTGCCAGTTTGCCGGAATATGTGCCGGATGATGTTATGATTCCCGGAGACAGTACCGCACGGGGACCGAAAGAAAATTTCTTTTCCAGAGAAACACTGGCTCCGAAGGTTTCCTCATTGTCCGTGATGCCCGCTGTGGTGGATGGAATGATTTTCAGGTCAAATTCTGACCGGCTTGAAAGCAGGGAAAGTTCCCTGCTTTCCACAGTCCCCGCAGAATTGAGAAGAGAACGGTTGTTCGCAAGTGCAAGAGCGATGGCCTGATCCGGTGTCAGGTGAATTGTTTCCATTTTCTCCGCATACACAGAAACAGGCAGAAGAAAGAGGAAATGAAATCCCACTGCGGATATGCAGATATTCCATATGTATTTCATTTTTCTCATAGGCATTCTCTGATACCAAATCTCTGCTGAAAGCATGTTTCTGAAAATGAAGATATTTTGTGGAAACAAAGGCTCTGCCATGTTCCGTGGTGTGAGGCAGAGCCTTGTTTTGTCTTTCAGAATTTGTAAAAAATAACCTGTACAATTTCTGCTATGAACCCCTGAGGTTTTTTCAAAACCCTCAGGGGGGTGTAACAGGTTAAGGCATTGCTCTGAATTACGGTTTTTTCATGGTCAAGGGTTCACTGAGAGATACCCGGATATTTCCCTTATCATCCTTGAACCAGATGGCATAATATCCTTTTCTGTCAGCATTTATGCTGGTATCGCTTTTCCACCATTCGGTGTCACAGGCTGTACCTCCTGCGGATATGAAAGTACCGGAAGGGTCGCAAGCATTGAACCGGTTGCTGAAATCCTTTGCTGTATAGGAACAGGCATTCATATCTGCAAAACATTCGTTGAATTGCCCGAAAGCCAGAATTTCCACAGGAAAAGGATTGGGATTGTGTACAGAATAGGTGAAATGGTAAACATATGCCATACGGTTCGGATCCCATACCGGTGTGGCTGGATTGGGATCGAAAGTAATGACCAGACTTTCTGAGGGTGAGTCGGAAATTTTTACATAATCATGGCCAGATGGGATATGCTCATAAACAAGACAGGTCCCATCATAGTTTTTTGTCAAACAATCATCTTCCGGATCCTCTTCCACCGCTTTAAAGTCAAGATAATCTTCGCCATTGTCTGAAACTGACGTAACTGTATATTCCCTTGTTTCCGGATCTAAGAACTTCCATACCTCGTAGTCACCGGAAAAATGATATTCTTCATACAGTTGTTCGCTGAACAGCGGCATCATAACGAGTTTGTCAATGGTATTTCCAACGACCATACCTTCAATTGAATATTTATAAGTGACGGTTACGTCGGGCAAATTTGAATAAAAATCATAAGCAGTTATTGTTCCTGTAATCCGATTGTCTGCCTGATGCAATATCAGTTCTTTTTTGGAGTTGTCAATTATTAAACCTTCCGCCGGATAACCGGCAGGAAGACCCAAAGCAGGATTGAATACAGACCAGTTGCCACTGCTTTCCGAAATCCATGTTCCGCTGAAATCCGTCATGGGCAATGCGGAAATCTCTGCGGAAAAACCGCTTCCTCCTGCCGGATTGACTGCCTGCACGGAGAAAGTGTAAAGGGTTCCGGGAATCAGATCGCTGACAGTCATGGATGTGGTGTCTGTTTCACCTGCCAAAATCCAGTCAGATTCGGATGCTTTGTAACGCACCGTATAGGAATCCGCATTATCCGCCGCATCCCATGTGACAGTTGCCTGTCCGATACCGTTTTCAGATTTTATGTTTTCAGGAACCGTGGGAACAGGAAGAGCAGCAATGGTATAGCTTTCAGATTCGCTGCTCTGATTTCCATAACTGTCAGCTGCATATACCAGAACATGATAATTTATGATTTCTGAAAGATTCTGAGGCGTATAGGACTGTGTGGTAATTTTCTCATCCACAACAGGTGTATCAGAATTTTCTTCTTTTATCACCACCCGGTATAAAACCGCACCATTTACATTCTGCCAATTCAGGCTTCCGTTTTCCCCGGTCAGATCAGGAACAAAAGACTCAAACGGGGCGATTGTGATTTCATTTGTCTGACCACCTGTAACCGTAAGGCCGCCTTCCTCAGTCCGGTAAATGATATCTCCTTTGTCGTTTTTTGCCAGAAGCACCAGTTTTCTGTCCGTACCGGGACGCACTCCCCCGATTTTTCCGGAATGTGCGGAACATTGCCAGGGGCCTGCGGAAAGCATTTCCGCATTGAATTCATCATACACAACTGCGGATATTTCAACAATATCACTGTCGCATTCAGCTGGAAAGTCGGCCATTGCCGAACGCGGCCCCAGCAGATCTGATGTAGCGGAAAGAAGGCCGGAGATTCCGGATTTCCGCGCGGCAGTTTCCGGGTTTTCAATTGTGAAGGCTATTGTGCCTGTTTCAGATTCCGGATTTCCGGATTCCGATATAATATCCGAAGATGAACCATCGCCGCCATCACTACAGGCGGTCATAAGCATAAGAAGAAAAACACAAAAAATATGATTGAACATTCTGACAGATTTTTCTGTTTTGAAAAACAGTTGCAGCATCTCACATACTCCTTTTAAAATAAATGTCAGGGGGACTGTTACACAACGCTGTTGACTTAAAAATATGGAGTGCCAAACTTACAGTTTGGCAGTCTTTTCCAAATTATTTCAGTATGTCAAACTGTAAGTTTGACACTCCGCCTACCTTAAGGCAACAGCATTGGGACTGTTACACGGCCAAGATACATGATTACCAACTCACACTGATACCTCCGCCGGTTGTAATGGAAAATGTGTAAGTATCCAAAGGTGTTCCTGCCAAATCCGAAAATCCGCTGTCTCCTCCGTACAATGTAAACACAATTTCCGCATCATCGGGCATATCGCCCTCACCAACTCTTGTGATACGGAAGGTTGTGCTGTTGATCCAGTTATAGTCTGCGTTCTGCCATTCCGGAGAATTCACAGTAACCTTATGCCTGTCTGCCATAGCTTCACTGAAAGATATTGTAACTTCCCGCAATCCGGTGCTGACTGTCTCTCCGTTCCGGGGAGAGGCTGAAAGAACTGTGGGTTTTTCATCAGGAGGCGGATTCGTTCCGCCGCCACCACCGGCCAGTGCTGCAATACCACCGGCCACGGCTGCAACACCGGCTCCGATCCCGACAAGGGCTGTGGTTGATAAACCGGTTGATGCTCCCACTGCGCCTGCTGCACCTGCGGTTGCAGCAGTACTGCCCGCTCCCCCGGCTGTGGCTGCATATATTCCACCGGATACCACCCCGAAGCGGGCTGAGGATTCTGTCACATCCATTGTGATGGAATCACTGAATCCGCTTACACTTTCAGGGGCTTTTGCCAGTTCTGTGCTGACCTGTATATTGCCTTCAGAACCGGTCTGCTGCCAGGCCGGAATTTCCTCCCCCTCTTTTTTGTTTACGGAAAAAGATTCTGTTTTTACAATCTTTCCTTTCCCGTTCACTGCCAGAAAAAGATAGGTGACGGTCTGGGTTTCTTTGGACGGGGCAGGCAGAATTCCCTCATAGGTTCCGTCAGTTGCAGGATTCAGGGAAATAAACACATAATCAGCCTGATCAGTGGCACGGAAATAACACCGGGCAACGGTAATCCCTGCTTTGTCTGTGACATCGGCTTTTACAGCAATCCGGTATCCGGGAATAAAATAGGCCGGAGGCCTGTGACTGATTTTTGTTGATGCAGAAGTCTCCTCTGCTGCGGAATTTCCCGCATTTGCCAGCAGAAGAGACAGGATATAGACAGCAACGGTTATAAGATGAACAGATTTTTTCAAAGTTTGACTCCTTTGTGTTCAATGCCATTGATGCAGGCAGAAAATGACTGATCCGGAGTCCCGAACTGAAAGTTTGGGATACTGAAATAATTATTACTGCCAAACTTTCAGTTCGGCACGCCCTGACTTTTTTACAGCAATGGCATTGTTTTTCAGGTAGATTAATTCCACAGTATAGGAAATCTCATTTTTATGGAAGTAAATTCAATATATTAATATCAGTCCCGGAGGGACATCAGCTAATAGCCCGGCAGTTTACTGCCGGGTAAGATGTCATATTCTTTTCAGTCCCGTAGGGACGACAGAAGCCTTTGGGTATGCAATCTTTTCTGTCGTCCCTACGGGACTCGGATGAATTTGTCGTTGATTTCCCGGCATTAAAATGCCGGGCTATTATCTGACACCCCTCCGGGGTTATAAAAAATCCGCCTAATAGGACGCTAAGTTCAACCCCAATGGTTTTGAAAACTCGTCTGCAAATAAAACATCTGAACCCTGATTCCCAATCCTTTCACTCCTTTCTCATGGATGATGATTCAGCGTAATTTCAAGAACAACCGGCTCCTTGACAGATCCGGATGCCCGACTGACAACATAACTGGCAGGAGCGTTGTACACTGCCGGTTCCGGTCTGAAATTCTGAGTTCCGTAGGTATTGAAACGTACCGGAGGAGCATAGTAATAGGGCGCAGGCTGGGGGGGCATAGGGGAATTGGAAGCATATCCCGGTGATGGGGGCTGTGTTTCCGTATGCCTCACATATCCGGCATAGGCCATGCCTTCCACAACCAGATCCTTGCTGCCTTTCTGTACCTGTGTGACATAATTCGGGCTGTTTCTGTACTGATTGTAAATGGCAAAAAGCTGACCTGCGGCAGTGGATGCATTCTGCACCGCAACCCGGCTCATGGTATTGATAATATCATCTGATGATTTTACAGATGCAAACACCAGTTTCAGCTTCTCTTTTCCGGGATTGCTGTCAAAGGTAAGCCAGCCGCCGTTGGAAGGCACAACATAATCCTGCCCCATCTGCACGGAGCCGTCTGTTGTATTGGACACCGGCATGATTCCGGAAGCCCCGGAAGAACCGCTGTGCAGAACGTGCAGATATCCGTCTGAATTGGCGGTGACATGAATCCGGATTCTGTCACCGGAGCGAAACACCTGATCATTGCTGACCCGTTTCACATTTCCGCTGCCGGGCCGTACCAGTTCAATCCAGTACATCACTCCGGGATTCAGGTTGTCGTAATAATTGGAAACCGGGTTCACAGGATTTCCGTCCGGTCCCACCTTGCTCACACTGGGTGTGAATGCACCGCTGCCTCCTGCCGCATTGGGTTCTGCAATCTGAACCGTTCCGGATGCATTCGGGTCATAAAAAAGGGATTTTGCCCCTTTTTCCGATGCACCGGCCGGACATACGAGCAATCCGGCCAGCACCACTGCCAAAGCAGTGCCAATAATTTGTTTCCACTGTTGTTTCATGACATTTCTCCTTTTTGGAAATATGGGTTGATAATGCGCTGCATGGCTGCCCTGTCCTGTCGCAGTCACACAGACACTGGTGACAGGTGATTTCCTGAAAAAAAAATCTGACAAGGGAGTGCCAAACTGAAAGTTTGGCAGTGTCTGACAGTCCGGTCACAAACTTTCAGTTTGTGACTCCTCAGACGTGGTAAATTCATATTTGGAAATCGCCTTACTGAAGAAAAACTTTGTGTTTTTCCAATGTGGTTCTGAATTCCGGTTCGCCCCTGAGATTATCCAGATCCTTGTCAAAACGTATGGCATCATAATTGCTGAAACCGCATTGCAGAGCCTTGTCAAGGGCATCTATGCCCAAATCTGTTTTGTCCATCACTGAATACACGGCTGCCAGATTGTACTGGGCAAAGGAATCACAGTTATCAATGCGGACAGCGGTCTGCAGGGCTTCCAGTGCTTTATTGACCTTTCCGGTTTTCATATAGCACACCCCCATGTTCGAATAGGCTTTTGCAGTGCTTCTGATATTGATGGATTTCTGAAATTCAAGAATGGCATTGTCATAGTCCGCTCTGCCGGCATATGTGATACCCTGTTTGAAATGCAGTTCCGCATCATCCACGGAACGGATAACCTGAGTGGTATTCTGACATGCTGCCATCATGAACGCGAACATGAGGAACCATGCCGGATACCAAAACCTTTTGCCATAATTCATTGTTTTAACTCCTTTGTAAAAAATCATATCAGGTGAAAAAAAATCGGAAACCCGTTTTTCACCTATGGATTTGCCACAGGGGGAATATCCAGCCGTATCTCCCCTTTTACATCTTTCATTCCCAGCACAGGATGCTGGGGTTTTCCTTTTTCCTTCATCACCTCCTCGGGAATTTTCTTTTGTATGTATGCAAAACTGTTCTGCACTGATGCCTGTTCCCCTTTTGTTTTTAAAAATTCCAGCAGATAATAGGTGAAAAAACCGTGCTGCAGTCTGTCTGATTCCCATGACTGCTCATCAACCCGGCTGGAGGTGATAAACACTCTTCCGGAACCTGATGACATCTGCCGCACAATGGCATCCGGAATTCCAAAACTCCGGCTTTGCAGACTTGCCTTCACCATTTCCCTCTGAACCGGACTGTCTCCTGCATCAACAATCAGATCCTTTGCGCCTTTTACAGTAAGAAATTTCACATCCCTGAAAGAACCTGCGCTGTAACACGCGTCAGCCAGTGTCACAACGGTCTGCGCCTTAATCCGCTTTGTCACTGCGGATACAATTTCTGACATATTGAATGCAGTTGCATACAGACTGTCCACCAGCGTGTCATAGGTCACCAGATAACCCACGCCTTCCACATCCATATCTCCGGGAGTTCCGTGGCTGCTGACAAAGATTACAACCAGATCTTCGGGCAGGGCATGTCTGCTGATGATATCCAGCGCCAGTTTGATATTGAATGAGGTGGCTCTGTCATCTGTGAGCAGAAAAACCTGTTCAGGCGCAAATTTCCCATACGCGGGATCCACCAGATACTGATACATTGCCAGCGCATCTTTGGCAGTGTAATCCAGAGGATTGACACGGGAATCCATAAACCGGCTGACACCCATGACAAGTCCCCATTTATTGCTGACCCGCCGGAAACCCGAAAAATTGGTCACAGGCAAACCTCTGTCCGGATATGCGGGATGCTGAGGGACAGAGGAAACCTGCATTCCTGCCTGACCCGGCAGAGAAGGAGCGGGTGGGGCTGTTCTGTAAGCACTGTCTGCCCTGTGCCTGTTTTCTCCCCGTTCTTTGTACATTGTCAGCATTTTCACCAAAGCCTCATCAATGGCAATATGCAGCGCATTGTTGGCAACATTGATGTCCCAGGTTCCGATGCTTCCACCCAGCAGACCGCCTGCAAACTGCTGTTCTGCCCGTCCGCTTCCGGATGCTGCACTCACATATTCCCCGTTCTGTGCATCCTGCAGCCACAAATCCACGCGGACGTTGGTGGTCATGGTTTTGCTTTTGGAAATGGCACTGACCTGTGCCGTCTGACTGACATCATAGTAGGTGATGGCTCCGCCCAAAAACAGATCGCAGGTTAACTGATCCCGCACAGTCACAAAATCTGTGGGTCTGCTGACAAGACTGGCGTTTTTCAGGCTGACTGTATCATAATTCTGTTTCATCTTTTCCCAGTCCACGACGGAAAAATAACCGATTTCCACAAGCCGGGTGGTCAGAAGCCGGGATGCAATATCCCACAGACTGTCTGCCGCATAGATGCTTTTGTTCTCCATACCCACAAATGCCACCAGTTTTTTTTCCGCAGGCCGGTATTTCAGGGATTGGGGAATCTCTTTTGTCACGACTTTCGGCGTGGAATACTGCACCTGAGACGGCGTATAGGTACAGCTTCCCCATACAATCAGAAAAAACAGAATGCCTGAAATGCGGATATGCGTTTTCATAAATCTCCCCTGTTACTTTGCCGGTTCTGTCTGAATCTCAACTGCCTGGTTGAGCAGATCATCATTGACGACCCTGACCGGACCCTCAGGAAGTGTTTTCATCATTTCCTGAACCAGCCAGGCAACTCTGTCCTTTCGGGAGGCGTTCTCATGGCCGAAGGTGTTGATGATCGCATTGAAAGGATCAAGACTCCACTGCCGATGTGCAGCCCTCCATTGCTGACAGTGCCAGAGAAGTTCTCCGTCCGCGCAGTTCATCAGTCCCAGGGAACAGGAAACCGCAACGGCATCATATACCCCGGCATGTATGGTTCCGGACTGATCAATCTGTCCGATGAGCACAGCGTCGCAGTTGAGTTCCTTTCCCAGTTTCTGCGGGGATATTCCGGCAATCTGCCCCGGTGTCTGAATCCCCAGCCGCTCCATCTTCTCGCGCACCGATTCAACGGAAATCCGTATGTATCCCTTTGACAGCAGTCTGTTGTAAACTTCATCATAAAGGAAATTCTCCACATCCGGCTCCAAAGAAAGATTGTCCATAGGCAGAACCGCAATCACCTTTGGCATCAGCCGGGCATACCCCGGATGAATTTTGTGGGAACTGTCCGGAATATTTTCCCCGGCACCCGTGCTATATATGGCCGGATGAAAAAATATCAGGAGAAAAAAAGGTATTATTCTGATCATTTTCAGCACACTGTTATTGAATAAAACTTAAAAACTATCTCAGTCTGGCCAAAATCTGTAAAATATAAACTGCATCCGGTATTCCGATCTGCTGATCATTGTTGACATCCGCATCCGATGAAACTCCTGATACAGAATTGCCGGAAACCGTTTTCAACACCAGAATCAGATCCGTCAGATCCACATCTTTGTCCCTGTCCATATCTCCGGCCCTGTCGCCTGTCATACGGTTTCCGTCAATCTGAGCATCCAGTCCATCATAGGAGAACAATCCGGAAAATATATGAATTCCGCCTGTGCCTGCCGGAGGAGTAAGCTGATAGGTGAATGTGCGTGCTGTACTGTCATTGAAAGGGCCGTATTTGACCTTTTTGTTCACGGCATCAAAACTGCCACCGTTGTTTATGTTTGAAACTGTCCATCCTGCCGGAGCCTGATCCTCAACGGCATAGGATGAAACACTTCCGGGATTCACTGCAATTGAAACGGAAAATGCCTGACCTGGCTGATAAATTGCAGGCAGTTGTCTTACTGCTGCGGATTCGGTTTCCCGTGATGTTCCGGAACGTCCGGATGTATTCACCCAGCATAAAGGGCAGGTTCCGGCAGAAGGATCAGAGAGGTAACTTTCTCCGCCTTTCCACAGAAATCCGGCTCTGGTGACGTAGGAAACCGGGATGGGATTGGGGGGATTCTGCCATACAGAACCGTTTTTCCATGCGGAACCGTAGGTTGTAACTTCTCCGATGGACATCACTGCGTCTGCCGGATTGATATCGGCAGGATGGCCTGAACAAATATCAATAACAGAACTGCCTCCGATGGAACTTTTGTCTGTGTCCGCAGAAGCAGTGCCGCTGAACATTTTCTCTCCGGATTCATTTGCAGGCGGTGTTGCATCATATGTGAATGTGCGGGAAATGCTGTCAAAAAAAGGCCCGAATTTAACCTTGTGATTTGCCGCATCATACATACCGCCTGAACTGACATTTGACACAATCCAGCCAGCCGGAGGAATATCCTCAAGAGCGTAATTGTTTATCCCCGCGGCAGGTGATGCAATCAGGGACACAGTCGTTTTACTTCCGGGGGAATAGCAGGAAAACTGCCTGGAAACAAAAGAACTGCTTTCGGCAACTGCTGTATAATTCTGATATTTCTGTGCCGTAACATTCTGATAATCAGAGGAGACCGGAGTGAAACTGTATCCGGATTTTTCCGGTGTCACTGTTCCGCTCCATCCGGAGCTGACAGTAAATGTATAATATCCCCAACTGGAAGCGGATGTCAGAATTTCACCATTCTCATTTGTTATTATGACACCTGCTATACCGTTGTTATTTATATCTTTCACATAACCGTTTATAATATATGTGGACGTTGCTGCTTCCAACGCACTGTCCACTACGTCAACAGTCTGATTTTCAAGTACATCAACAGAATATATTCCTGTCCCGTATCCTTCCTTGCTTACAATAACAGAGTAATTTCCAATGGGCAGATCGGAAAATGTATAATAACCATCAGAACCTGTGATGAAAGACCGGTGCGTCAGTGCGTTTGAGACGGAAACAGTTGCTCCCTGAAGTCCGTAATTGCCACAGGATATAAATACACATTTGTATTCATAAGCCCGGCCCGTAACCGCTCCGACTAATCTTCTGGTGGTAACAGATGCTGGTGTGACAGTTTTGTTTTCATTGGGAACCTCATCCACGGCTGTGACTGCAAAATAATATGTCCGGCCCTGTGTCAGGCCGGATATATTGTATCCGGATTTTCCCGGATTCACAGCAGTATAGGTCATACTGCTGACGTTCGTGAAATAGGAAGTACTCTGATAAATACGGTATCCTGCCACATCTTTCTGGATGCTTTCATCATAGTCCCAGCTTAAGAAAACATCCGTGCCATTGTATCTGTCTGTAACAGTCAATTGGGATACAGGCGGAGGGGCAATCTGATCCGTCACTTTGGTGACAGTAACCGGTTCAACATATTTGTCATTGGTGACAGATGCAAAATTGAAAATTCCCTGGGGATCATCACTCATCCATACCCCGTTTCTCAATGCACCTGCCACGGCTTTCAGTTTATAATTCTGAATGGTTCCGGCATTTCCTGAAAAAGTTCCGGTCAATACTTTAAGCGTTGCAGTTACGCTGGCGTTGTTTGCGCCTCCCACCAATGCGGTTCCCACCCATATTCTGTAACCCGGCTCAGCAGTATATAAAGAAGAGTAAGCAGAGTTCTCATAAACACTGTATTGCTGAGAACCCATAACATATACAGTCACTTGTGAATATGTAACTTCCCAGTTTTCAGGCAGTTGCAGTACAATGCCATATTCGGTGGCTCCGTCCCCTTCATCTGTAGCGCTCCCCGTAATTGTAAGAGTGATAATTTCCCCGGTTTCCGCAGTATCCGGAACCGTAAAAGTTGAAATGCTCAGTTTGCATCCCACAATGAGAAGAGTGGTACAAAAAACGGACAGCAGAAATGCCAAATGTTTTTTCATTTTTGTTTTCCTTTTTCTGTTTATCATTAAATACAAATTATCGGATTTTGGGTCCGGTACCGGACAGTAATCCGGAAATTTTACTTTTTCCTTTAAACCAATACCCCCCGCTTTCATTTTTCTTACAAAAAAAATGAAAAATATTTTGATTTCTGCAAAATATTTTTAATTATTTGAAATTATAAAATATAATTTTATTATACTCAGAAAGGGGAACCGCAGTTCCGCTGCTGTTCGTTTT